>PXTX01000089.1 GCA_003023275.1 Bacteroidetes bacterium SW_4_67_19 | reverse complement strand
CGGCCGCGGCCACCGCGTCGCTGTCCGCCGCGTCGACGGCGCCGAAGCCCGCGAATCCGTCGAACACGGCCGTCTCCAGCGCCCCCGCCACGAGGATCAGCAGAAGCCCGTTCGCGTCCGGGTGCAGATCGTGCCCGTCGCGCAGGGCATCCCGGTAAAACCCGGGTGCCGTGAAGTAGCGCCCCACCGTCTGCCGGGCGAAGGGGGTGAAGATCAGCACCGCCACCGTCGCGGCCACGGCGCCTGCGATGGGCTTGAGGAGGACGCGGTTGAGGTGTTCGATGGTCATCTTGTTCCACCAGAACAGCTGCCCCAGCCCGGCGAGGAACACCACCCCCAGCGCCAGCGGAAGCGTCCAGCGGTTGTAGAACTCGACCGGCACGCCCGAAGGACTATTTCGGAAAAGCTGCCCCAGAATGGGCGAGGAGGTGCCGACGGTGACCACCGCCGCGATGGCCGCCAGGAGGAGCGCGCCGCTGAACATCATGAACTCGCGCGAGAGGAAGCGCGCTTCGCTGCTGGGCGTCGGCAGGTCGCCCCAGCGCCACACGAGCATCCCGATCCCCACGCCGAGCGTGCCTACGACCCACGCCAGGAGCTGGGTGTCCATGCCGAGGCTCACGAAGGCGTGCACCGAGGCGTTCGAGAGCACGTTCGAGCGCGTCAGGTACGTCGAGTAGACGACCAGCGTGTAAGCCAGAATCGTGAGCAGGAGCGACGCCTTGTGGGCGCGGCCGCTCTTTTTTTGCACCAGCATCGTGTGCAGCGCCGCGATCCCGACGAGCCACGGCACCAGCGAGGCGTTTTCGACGGGGTCCCACGCCCAGTAGCCGCCGAAGTTGAGTGTGACGTAGGCCCAGTAGCCGCCCATCGCGATGCCGGTGCCCAGCATCATCGCCGCAAAGAGCGTCCACGGCAGCGCGGGCTTGACCCACTCGGTGTAGCGCCGCTTCCAGAGCGCCGCCAGCGCGAAGGCGAACGGCACGAGCATCGCCGCAAACCCCGTGAACATAATGGGCGGGTGAATCGCCATCCACGGGTTTTGCAGGAGGTCGTTCAGCCCCGTGCCGTCGGCGGGCACGAAGCCGGGGTTTTGCTGAACGATGGGCGCTTCCGGCATCGCCTCCGCCAGCGTGTCGAACGGCGAGGCGCCCAGCTCGAAGCCCCCGCCCAGCTGCACTCCCACCACCATCGTGAGCAGCACGGTCTGGTGGACCGCGACGACCGTCATGACCGAGGGGCGCCAGCGCTTCGGCGCGAGCCACAGGACGGCGCTGCCCATGCCCGTCGCCGCGAGGCCCCAGAGCAGCAGCGACCCTTCCTGCCCGCCCCAGAAGGCGGAGATGAGGTACTTGAGCGGCTGCGCGTTCGAGGTGTTTTTGTAGACGTAGGCGTACTCGTACTGGTGCGTCAGCAGCATCCACATCAGCAGCCCCGACGCCGCGAGGACCGCCGCGCCCATCACGTACCACCCGCCCCGCGCGATGGGCATCCAGCGGGGCGCCCCACGCCCCGAGCGCGCCGACTGGAAAAACGCCGCGCCGCTCACGCCGCCGGCCACCAGCGCGATGAGGAGCAGGAGTTCGCCGATCATGCCGATCATAATACGTCAACCGGCTTCGTATGCAGAAGAAGTGCGGGGCGAGGTTGAAGCCAGACGGTTCGGGACGGTTCCTTTCGGGGCGTTCTTCGAAAACGCCCCGCTGCCGGATTCACCGGATGTTGCCGTGAACGACCTGTTGCCGTGAACGACGCGGCGCCTCATGCGAAAGGCCCGCCGGGGCGAGCCTTCTGCTGCTCGAACGAGCGGTTGACGAAAAGAGCGACGGGGGTGGGTTTGTAGATGCGTGGGGGTTGTGCGTCTGCAGTCCCGCTTGCGGCGGGAGGCGTGCAAGAGCGTCTGGGGAAGGGGGCGGTGCGCGCGCCCGTCGTCAAGGGGAGTCTGCGCTCGCCGGTGCATTTTCTTCGGCAGCGTCGTTTTCATCAGCAGCTTCGCCGTCCGCCAGCGCATCGGTGAGGCGCGTGGTAAGCGCCCGGAGGTCGCCCGCGAGAGTGGCGTCGTGCTCCTCGCGCGTGTCGCGTTCCTGCTGGAGGTCCTCCGCGAGGGCGAGCGCGGTGATGATGGCGGTCGTCAGCTTGGCCTGGCCGGGGTGCTGGCGCTGGAAGGCGTGCATCCGGCGGTCCACCTGCTCGGCGACGGCGCGCGTACGCTCGGCGTTGTCCTCCTCCACTTGCAGGGTGAACTCGCGGTCCAGCACTTCGACGCGAACGGGCGTTTTCATGAGTGCGGGGGTGGGAGTGCGGGGGAGGGATGCGAGGACAACATAGCGAAAGCGCCCGCCCCCACCAACGTCAAGCGCCGCGCCGGATTTCACACGCTCACGATGTCTTCGACCTCCCACAACACCACAGCACCAAAACACTATTCCAGATGCGCGTCGATGGCGTCGATGAAGCGGTCGATGCGTGCGCGCAGGTCCTCCGGCTCGTCGTCGAGGAGGACGGCGGTGCCGTCGCGCCCGGCGGCGGGGTCGGCTTCAAGCTCGTCCACGCGCTCGCGCAGGCGCTCGTTTTCGTCTTCGAGGCGGGCGTTTTCCTCGCTCAGGCGCTCGATCTGGCGCGTGGCGCGTCCCACGGCGTCGCGCAGGTCCTCCAGCGCGGGCGGCACCTCGCGGTCGTCGCCAGCAGGCGCGTCGTCGCCGGAAGCATCCTCGTCGGACAGGTCGGGCATGGTGCGCGTTGGGGTTACGGGTTCCAGGTGAGCGCGAACGAGTTGTCGTCGTCGCGGACGCGCCGGCGACAGGTCTGCTGCTGGCCGGTGGCCGGGCCGAACGGACGTTCCACGAGAACGGACCGCCGTCCGCCGTCTTCGGTCCGCCGTCCTACTCACCCGCGCAGCTCGGCGTCGTGCTCGTCTGCGAGCAAAGATACGATGCGCTCGAATTCAATGTCAACTTCGTCGCCGGAGATCGTGCGCGCCTCGGCCTGGAAGCGCAGTTCGAAGGCCAAGCTCTTGCGCCCGTCGCCGACGCCTTCGCCGGCGTACACGTCGAAGAGGCGCGCTTCGCGCAACAGCGGCGCGCCCTCGGCTTCCTCGACGGTGCGGCGCACGGCCCCGGCGGCCGCGGCTTCCGGCACGACGACGGCCAGGTCGCGCTCGACGGCGGGGAAGCGACGCGGCGGCTCGTAGCGGCGCTCGCGGCGCGGCGCGGCGGCTTCAGCGAGCGTCCCCCAGCGCAACTCGGCGGCGAAGACGTCGTGCTCCAAGCCCGCTGCCGCTTCCTCGTCTACCTTGCCGACGACCCCCAGCGGCGCGCCCCCAGCGGTGGACAGGCGCAGCCCGTAGGCCACGTTCGGGTCTGCCTCCGCGCCGAACGGCTCCATCTCGACGCCGTCGGCCCCCAGGTGCGCCAGCACGTGCTCCACCACGCCCTTCGCGTCATAGAAGTCCGCCGCGTGCTCGTCGCCGGAGGCGTCGTCCCAGCCGGTCGCTTGCGCGGGGCCGCTCAGGGCGACGAGAAGGGCCTCGTGCTCGGCATATCCGGGCACGGTCGCTTCGCGCTGGGAGCTTCGGCGAAAGACGTGGCCGAACTCGAAAAAGCGCAGCGTTTCCTGGCCGTGGTTCTGGTTGAAGCGCATCGCGTCGAGCGCGCCGGGCAAGAGGCGCGGCCGTAGCGCGGCCATCGCTTCGGAGATCGGCTTGAGCGTCTCGACGACGCCGGTTTCCCCGCGGGCGCCGTCCCCGTTTTCGCCGGCGAGGAAGCGCTGGGCCCGCGGCTTCGAGAGCATGCTGTTGGTCTGAATTTCGCGCAGGCCCGCCCCGGCCAGCAGTTCGCGCACGCGGCGGCGCAGGCTTCGGGTGCGCTCCTCGCGCGGCGGGCGCGCTGGCAGCGGCACGTGCGCCGGCGCAGGAATCCGGTCGTAGCCGTGCAGACGGGCGACCTCCTCGATCAGGTCCTCCTCGCGCGTGAGGTCGGGGCGGAAGGTCGGGACGACACAGGAAAACCCGCCCGCATCGTCGTGAATCCGGTCGCGCCCCTCTATGCCGACGGATGTGAGCAGCCTTCCCATCTCCGAGGCCGACAGGTCGGTGCCCAGCACGGCGTTGGCGCGCTCCGGACGAAAGCGCACGCGGCGCGGTTCGGGCGGGCCCTGGGGCCGCTCGTCCACCAGTCCCTCGACGACGGCGCCGCCGGTGATCTCGGCGATGAGCCGGGCGGCGCGGGCGGCGGCCCAGACCTGCCCGTCGGAGTCCACGCCGCGCTCGAAGCGGTAGCTGGCGTCGGTCGAGAGGCCCAGCGCCTTCGCCGCGCGGCGGACGCGCGAGGGGGCGAAGTAGGCGCTCTCGATCAAAACGTCGGTCGTCGCGCGCGAGACCTCCGAGTTGCGCCCGCCCATGACGCCGGCGAAGGCGACGGGCCGTTCGGCGTCGCAGATCAGGAGGGTGCCCGGCGGGGCGGTGCGCTCGGTCCCGTCGAGGGTGGTGAGCGTCGTTTCCTCGGAGGCGGTACGGGCGATGATCCGGTCGCCGCGTATGTGCTCGAAGTCGAAGGCGTGAAGCGGCTGGCCGCATTCGTGCAGAACGAAGTTGGTCGCGTCCACGACCGCGTTTCGCGGCTGGAGGCCGATGGCGGTGAGGCGCTGTTTGAGCCAGGCGGGCGCGTCGCCATTCTCGATACCGCGCACCAGCAGCGCCGCGTAGCGCGGACACGCCGCGGCGTCTTCGATCTCGACGGAGACGGCCTCCGCCGTTTCGCCCCCTTCTTGCGGAAGCTCGACCGCCGGCCGCTCCAGCGGGGCGTCGGTCAGGGCGGCCAGGTCGCGCGCCACGCCGAGGTGGCTGGCCGCGTCGGGGCGATTGGGCGTGAGGTCGATGTTGAAGACGGTGTCGTTCGGGGCGGCCCCTCGGTCAGCGAGGTATTCCGCCAGCGGCTGCCCGATGCGCGCGTCGTCCTCCAGCACCAGAATCCCGCTCGCGTCCTCGCCGACGCCCAGCTCGTGGGCGGAGCAGATCATGCCCTCGGAGCGCTCGCCGCGCAGTTCGACGGCCTCGATGGTCACGGGCCGGCGCTCGCCGCCGTTTTCGCCGTCGGGCAGCATCAGCTCGGTGCCGACGGAGGCGACGGGGACGTGCTGCCCCTCGGCCACGTTGGGCGCGCCGCAGGCAATCTGCGCCGGCTCGTCGGGCGTTCCGTTTCCCGATTCGCCCAGCGCCACATCGCAGAGCACGAGGCGGTCGGCGTCGGGGTGCGGGCGTACGCGCTCGACGCGCCCCACGACGACGCCTTCGAGCGACGGCCCCGTGCGTTCGATGCCGTCCACCTCCAGCCCGCCCATCGTGAGCGTCTCGGCGAGGGCTTCGGGCGAAAGCCCCGGTGCGGCGTAGTCGGTGAGCCAGTCGTGGGAGATTTTCATGCAGCTTGGTACGCTCGTTTCACTCGCTCTTGGGTCTTCGGTCTTTGTTTCTTGGTCAGATTACGGAAAACCAAGACCCAAGACCAAAGCCCCAAGACCTAAAATTGACGCAGGAAGCGCACGTCGTTTTCGTAGAGCGTGCGGATGTCGGTGATGTCGTGGCGCAGCATTGTGACGCGGTCGATGCCCATCCCGAAGGCGTAGCCGGTGTACTGTTCGGGGTCGACGCCGGCGTGTTCGAGCACGTTGGGGTGCACCATGCCGCAGCCCAGGATTTCCATCCACTGGCCCGCTCCGTCGGCCGTTTCCCACCACACGTCCATCTCGGCGCTCGGCTCGGTGAAGGGAAAGTAGCTGGGGCGGAAGCGCGTGCGCACGTCGTCGCCAAAGAAACTGCGCGCGAAGAGGGCGAGGGTCTGCTTGAGGTGGCCCATCGAGACGCCCTCGTCCACGTAGAGGCCCTCGACTTGGTAGAACAGGCAGTAGGATTTGTAGGAGAGCGCCTCGTTGCGGTACACGCGCCCCGGCACGACCACGCGAAAGGGCGGCTCGCCCTCCTCCATCACGCGAATCTGCATCGGCGAGGTGTGGGTGCGCAGCACCACGTCCAGTCGCTCATCGCTTTCGTCGTTCTCGTGTTTTTCCAGAAAAAAGGTGTCCTGCATGTCCCGCGCCGGATGGTCGGGCGGGAAGTTGAGCGCGCCGAAGTTATGCCAGTCGTCTTCGATCTCGGGGCCTTCGGCGACGGAGAAGCCGAAGCGCTCGAAGATGCCGGACACTTCGTCGAGCGTTTCGACGAGCGGATGCAGCGAGCCGGCGGGCGCGGGCGGGCGGCCCGGCAGCGTGAGGTCCAGCTCCGGCAGCGCATCGCCCTCTTCGTCGGCCAGTCGCTCGCGGGCGGCCTCGAGCTTGGCCTGGGCGTCGTCCTGGAGGGCGTTGACGGCTTTCCCAAAGGCGGGACGCGCCTCGGGGTCGAGGTCGGGAATGCGGTCGAAGAGCGCGCCGATCTTGCCGCGCTTGCGTCCGAGGTAGGCGATGCGAAAGGCCTCCGCCTCCTCTTCGCTTTCTATCGTCTCCGCCTCGATCTCGCGGCGGAGGGTTTCGACAGCGTCTGGAGCCTCAGGCATAGGGGGTCTTGGGTCTTGGGTCTTGGGTCTGGGTCTTATCATAGGTCAACCAAGAACCAAGACCCAGAAGTGAACAAAGCGCTGTGAGCGAGTGAACAAGTGCTCGTGGAGCGAGAGCGCCCCAAGCCCCGAGAGCGCGTGTCGGCGAACGTACTCACTCAAAGAAAACCCCGCCGACCGGAGAGGCGGCAGCGGGATTTTGCCGTCGCAGTCGAATGGCGTCGTCGCCTCAGCCGCGCACGTGGTCGACGATCTGCTCGAAGGCGTCGGGGTCGTGGACCGCCAGGTCGGCGAGCGCCTTGCGGTCGAGGTCGAGGTCGCTCTTGCGATACGCGCCCATGAAGCGGGAGTAGCTCATCCCGTGCTGGCGCGCCGCCGCGTTGATGCGGGTGATCCAGAGGCGCTTGAACTGGCGCTTTTTCTGGCGGCGGTCGCGGTAGGCGTACTGCCAGCCCTTCTCGACGGCGTTTTTGGCCGTGCGATAGAGCTTCGAGCGCGCGCCCCAGTAGCCCTTGGCGTGGTTGAGGATCTTCTTGCGCCGCTTGCGGGTGGCGACGGAGTTGGTGGCGCGAGGCATTGGTCGGGGGGAACGTTTAAGGTTGAAGGGTTGTCGTTCGGCAGCGGCTACGCCTGCGGAAAGGGGACCGCCGTCTGTCGTCCGCGGTCCGCCGTCGGGCCGACAGGCCTCATCCCAGCATTTTCTTGATGCGCTTCTCGTCGGCCTTGCTGACGATGGTGTCGCGGCGGAGCTGGCGCTTCTTCTTGGGGCTTTTCTTGGTCAGGATGTGAGCGCGCTTGGCTTTCTTGCGCTTCACTTTGCCGTTGGAGGTTTTCTTGAAGCGCTTCTGGACGGCGCTGCGGGATTTCATCTTCGGCATGGCGGCTTCGCGGTTTGGGGTTGGGAGTTTGGGGGTCGGGGTTTACTGGTGTGAGTCGCACGGGGCGCTTCGCTCGTCTCGGGTTTGGGGTTTTCAAAAATCGACCCATGCACACGAGACGCGCGGCACGCTCGTTCCGGCTCCGGGGCCGAGCAGCCACCGCGCTTCCGCCAATTCGCCAAATCTTGCCCCCCACGTTGCCCCCAGACGCCCGCACTCTCAGACGCCCGCACTCACTTATTCTTGTGCGGAGAGAGGATGGTCGTCATGCGGCGGCCCTCCATCTCGGGCGGCTGGTCGATCTTGGCGATATCCTGGAGGTCCTCGATGAGACGGCGCAGCAGGTCCATGCCCTGATCCTTGTAGATGATGTCGCGGCCGCGGAACTGGACGTAGGCTTTCACCTTGTCGCCGTCTTCGAGAAACTCGCGCGCATGGTCGAGCTTGAAGTTGAAGTCGTGGTCGGCGGTGCGCGGGCGGAAGCGCAGCTCCTTGAGCTGCATGGACTGCGACTTCTTGCGGCGCTCCTTCTCCTTCTTCTGCTGCTCGTAGCGGTACTTGCCGTAGTCGAGCACCTTACAGACGGGCGGGTCGGCGTCCGGGGCGATCTCGACGAGGTCCAGCTCGTAGTCGGCGGCGATGTCGTACGCCTCGTCGAGAGAAAGCACGCTGTGGTCCCCGTCGGGCTCGACGACGCGCACCTCTTCGGCGCGAATGTTTTCGTTGACGCGGAGGTTATCGGCTTTGGCGATGGGTCTCGGGGCGGGTGATGAGGGAAAGGTCGCTCGGAGGAACTAAAAACACGCGCGGCGGCGGGGGGGGGTTTCGTGGGCTGTTGGGTCGGTGATCTGCTGGTTGAATGGTTCGATGGTCAACCCGAACCCTTCAACCAGAACCCCAGATGCTCACTCGTCGAGGTCGGCCGTGCGATCCGTTTCGCGCAGGACGAAGGTGCTGACGGCGAGGGTGCGCTTGGCGACCGTCGCGATGCGGAGCACGTACGAGAGCAAAATGGAAAACGGCGACACCGAAATGGCCACCGCCGCGCTGACGGTCCAGAGCGCGTCGTCCACGCCCAGCGTGGCGCCGGTGAAGCCTTCGGGCGTGCCTACGAACAGCAGGCTGCCGATGCAGACGATGAGCGCGGGAAGGGCCGCATAGATCATCGCGCGCGAGAGGTCCACGAGCGTCCACTCGAAGTAGAGCGTCTTGATGTGCTCGCGCGTGGGGCCGAGGGCGCGCAACACCGAGAGCAATTCCTCGAGCGTGTCGTTGACATGTTCAGCGAAGGCCTCGCCGTAGTCGTCTTTGAGCGTGCGGGCCTGATAGATTTTCCAGGAGTAGTTGAAGTCGAGCGCAGCCTGGAGCACGTCGAACGTGCCGAAGTTCGCTCCTTCGAGGTTGCCCTTGACCTTTTCGGCGTTGTCGATCAGGTCGTCGGCATAGTCGCGCAGGTCGCGGTCGGCGTCGCGGTCGCCGGAGGCCCGCTCTTTGAGGCGCTCGGCGCGCGTCTCGGCAGCGCTGATGAGGGCGCGCAGGTAGCCCGACGGCTCCGGCGGCGCGACGTCTTCGTCGAGCAGGTCCTCGGAGTCCTTGCGGAACTGCATCGCGCCCTCCATGCGCCGGCGCTGGTCGCCCAGCGGCCCCATTTCCTGCGAGAGCACCAGCTGCGAGAGCGTGACCACGAGCGTGACGCTGGTGATGATCGCCCCGGTGAGGCCCTGAAAGAGCGTCTGCGCCGGGTCCGATTTGAGCATGGCCTCGCTCAGCGGCACCGGGTCGAGCGCGCCCAGCCCCACCAGCGCGGCGAAGACCGTAAGCGTCAAAAGGGCAGCCATGACGCGCCGGTCGGCCCCCATGAGCAACCAGAATCCCACGCGCCCGCCCGAGACGCGCTTGCTCATGCGGTCGGAGGCGCTCATGCGGTCGGAGGCGCTTTCGCTTTGCGTGCCGTTGCTCATGGCTTCGCGGCGCAAGTTGAAAGTACAAGGTTGAAGGGGTACCTGTCGGAACGGTCAACTTTCAACCTTCAACTACCGCGCATCTGTGCCTCGACCTCCTCGGCCAGCGCCTCGGCGAAGTCATCGAGCGGCTGCGTGTCCTGCTCGCCGCTGCCGTGGCGGCGCACCGCGACGGTCTGCGCCTCCTCCTCGCGCCCGCCCACCACCAGCATCACCGGCACCTTCTGCGTCTCGGCCTCGCGGATCTTGTAGCCGACCGTGGCGTCGGAGTCGTCCACCGTCGCACGGAGGTCCTTTTCGCGCAAGGTGGCCTGCACGCGCCGGGCGTAGTCGTGAAAGTCGTCCCCCACCGGGAGGATGCGCACCTGCTCCGGCGCCAGCCACAGCGGGAAGTCGCCCCCGCAGTGCTCGATCAACACGCCGATGAAGCGCTCCAGGGAGCCGAAGGGCGCGCGGTGAATCATGACCGGGCGGTGCCGCTCGTCGTCGGCGCCGACGTACTCCAGGTCGAAGCGCTCCGGCAGGTTGTAGTCCAGTTGCACGGTGCCCAGCTGCCAGGCGCGGCCCAGGGCGTCCTGCACCATGAAGTCGAGCTTGGGGCCGTAGAAGGCCGCCTCGCCGACCTCTTCCTGCGCCACCAGGCCCATCTCGGCGGCGGCCTCACGGATGGCGTCCTCGGCGGCGTCCCACTTCTCGGCCCCGCCGACGTACTTCTCCGCCTCGTCGGGGTCGCGGAAGGAAAGTTGCGCCTCGAAGGCGTCGAAGTCGAGCGCGTCGAGCACCTTCAAAGTCAGGTCGATCACGTCCTTGAACTCGGCCTTGACCTGCTCGGGCGTGCAGAAGACGTGCGCGTCGTCCTGTGTAAAGCCGCGCACGCGCGTGAGGCCGCCCAGCTCGCCGGATTGCTCGTGGCGGTAGACGGTGCCGAACTCCGCCAGCCGCACCGGGAGGTCGCGGTAGGAGTGCAGCTTGTTTTTGTAGATCATCACGTGGTGCGGGCAGTTCATCGGCTTGAGCAAGTAGCCCTGCTCCTCCCCGTCTTCGTCCTCGCCCTCCAGGATGGGCGGGAACTGGCTGTCGCGGTAGTAGGGATAGTGCCCGCTGGTGCGGTATAGGTCCAGCCGCCCGATGTGGGGGGTGACGACCGGCTCGTAGCCGCGCTCGAGCTGCTCCTGCTGAAGAAAACCCTCCAGCGTCTCGCGCAGCGTGGTGCCCTTCGGGAGCCACATCGGCAGCCCTGCGCCCACTGTTTCCGAAAACGTAAACAGCTCCAGCTCGCGCCCCAGCTTGCGGTGATCGCGCTCGCGGGCCTTTTCGAGCATCTCCAGGTGCTCGTCGAGGAGCTTCTTTTTGGGGAAGCTCACCCCGTAGATGCGCGTCAGCTGGGCGCGGTCTTCGTCGCCGCGCCAGTAGGCCCCGGCCATCGAGAGCAGCTTCGGGTACGTAATGGCGCCGGTGCTGGGGAGGTGCGGGCCGCGGCACAGGTCGGTGAACTCGCCCTGCCGGTAGAAGGTGATCGTCCCGTCCTCCAGCTCCTCGATCAGCTCCTGCTTGTAGGGGGCGCCCTTTTCGGTAAAGTACCGCATCGCCTCGTCTTTCGAGACCGGCTCGCGCTCGTAGGGCACGTCGCGCGCGGCCAGCTCCTGCATCTTCTCCTCGATCTCGGCGAGGTCGTCCTCGGACGACGGCGCGTCGCGGCCCGAGTCCGAGAAGTCCACGTCGTAATAGAAGCCGTCCTCGATGGGCGGTCCCACGCCGAACTTGACGTCGCCGTAGAGGGCTTCGAGCGCTTCGGCCAGCAGGTGGGCCGAGGAGTGCCAGAAGACCATCTTGCCCTCGGCGTCGTCCCAGGTAAGCACTTCGAGGTCGGCGTCCTCTTCGATGGGGCGCTGGAGGTCGCGCACCTCGCCGTTGACCTTTACCGCCAGGGCGTCGCGCGCAAGGCCGGCCCCGATGTCTTCGGCCACGTCGTAGCCGGTGGCGCCCGTCGGGTGCGTGCGCTCCGAGCCGTCGGGCAGGCGGATGGTGATCTTTTGTTGCTGCTGGGTCTGGACGTCGGGCATTCGGGTGCGGGAGTGCGGGGGCGTGGGAGTGGGAGGGGTTGGCCGCTCACGGAAGCACGTCGGCGAGGCGGATGCGATGCTCGGTGTGGGGCAGCGTCACGTCGTCGCCGGCGTGGTGCGTGGTGTGGTCGCCGTACTGGTCGTCGGTGGGGTGGGTGTAGGCTTCGAGCCGGCGCTCGGGCAGGTCGATGATCCAGACCTGCGGGACGCCGGCCTCGGCGTAGCGCGGAAGCTTGGTCTCGCGGTCGTAGGCGTAGGTCGTGTCGGCGACCTCGACGATGAGCAGGGCATCGTCGGCGGACGGCATGCGCGGTTCCTCGGCGGCACGCAGAAGCGCCACGTCCGGTTCCGGCTCCTGATGGGGGCTGAGTTGTACCGGGTTTTGGACGCTAACTTCTATCTCTCCCGCGTTCGTGTACTCGTTGAACAGCCGGTCGAGCCGGTTTACGCAGAATAGGTGTGATGCTCCGATGGGCGACATAGGGCGAATCTGGCCGTCGACGAGTTCGACGCGGTCGTCGGGGCGGAGGATGCCCGCCTCGGCCATCGCGCGGTAGTCGTCGGTGGTGAGGAGGAACCGGTCGGCGGTGATCGTGGGCATGGAGGAATCCAAATCAGGATTGTGGATTCGACGGCAGACGGCAGACAGCGGTCGTTTCGTCTGCTCTGCGTTTGAGCTTGCCTGGTGGAAAACGCCACGGTGTCGGAGGGCAGACTCCAAAACGCTGCAATCGGAGCGGCAGTTTCGCGGTGGCCCAGCCTTTGCGTCGATTTGTGTTGGGCGGCACAGTGGTGCTATGGGCGAAACAGGCGGCTTTAGTCTTGCTCGTTGGGTATTTTTGTCGTCATGCCTTTCCGTTTCGACATCAAACCGGCCCCGGACCTGCTGTACCTCAAGGCTTCTGGAAAGGTGACGGGCCGGAACATCCTGCGCTGCCTACGGACATACGCAGCGAAGCCGGCGTTCCACCCCCGCATTGACACCCTCCTCGACGTGAAGGCGGACGCGAAAATCGAGCCGGGGGACGACGAGGTGATGGACGCGCTGGCGGAGGCGACACAGGAGGCACGCGATCAAAAGCACTACCGCGTCGCGTGCGCGGCGCGAAACCGCGAACACAGAATATTTTTCCAAACAGCGGCAGCGACGCTCGCTCCGACCGCGCAGGTGCACACCTTCTCTGGTCTTCCCGACGCACTCTCTTGGCTGGGGCACGAGCAGGCCGACCTGTCCCCGCTGGACCTGAAAAGCGGTGCGCCCGGCCGATAATCTCCCGCTCCTTCCCCCTGAACGCTGCATCGCCTGTGGACGACGCCGCTTCTCCTGAGAACAATGGCGAACCCGACGCGGACGTGTTCGTCATCGGGGCGGGGCTGGCGGGGCTGGCCTGTGCGCGCGAGTTGACCCGGCGCGGCCTGCGCGTACGCCTGCTCGAAGCCACCGACCAGGTCGGCGGGCGCGTGCGCACGATCCAGCACCCCGGCGGCTTCCTGCTGGATCGCGGCTTTCAGGTGCTCTTGACGGCCTACCCGCTCGCGCAACAGCTCCTCGACTACGACGCGCTCCGGCTGGGCCGCTTTTACAGCGGCGCGCTCGTGCACCTGAACGACCCGGACGGCAGCGGCGCCTTCCACCGCGTGGCCGACCCCCTTCGCCACCCGCGCGACCTGCCGGCCACCCTCCTCAGCCCCGTCGGTACGCTGGCCGACAAGTTGCGCGTGGGCTACCTGCGCTGGGCGCTCCAGAACACCCCCCTGCGCGAGCTTTTCGCCCGCCCCGAGACGACCACCGCCGAGGCCCTGCGCGAGCGCTGGGGCTTTTCCGAAACCATCATCGACCGCTTCTTTCGGCCCTTCCTGGGCGGCATTTTTCTGGAAGACGAACTGCGCACGTCCAGCCGCATGTTCGCGTTCGTCTTTCGGATGTTCTCCAGGGGGGCAGCCGCGCTTCCGGCGGCGGGCATGCAGGCGATTCCACGCCAGCTCGCCGGCGCCCTGCCCGAGGGCACGCTCCGGCTCGGCGCCCGCGTCGCGTCCGTCGAGGGACAATCCGTCGAGGAACAAACGGTGCGTCTCGAAAGCGGGGCGGCGCTCGACGCCCCCGCCGTCGTCGTCGCCACCGAGGCGCCCGAGGCACGCCGGCTCCTGAAGCGGGACGACGGTCATCCGGAAGACGACATTCCGCCCGCCGCCCACCGCAGCACGGCGACGGTCTACTTCGCCGCCGGGCGCGCGCCCACCGACGAGGCCGTCTTGATGCTCAATGGCGACAGGGGCGCGGGGCCCGTCAATACCGTGACCGTCCCGTCGAACGTGCAGCCGGCCTATGCGCCGCCGGACAAGGCGCTCATCAGTGCAAGCGTGCTGGGGGCGCCTTCCGCCTCCGACGAGGAGCTTCAAGCGGCGGTGCGCAAGCAGCTGCGCAGCTGGTTCGGGGCGGGCGTGGAAGGATGGCGCGCGCTGCGCACCGTGCGCGTCGACTACGCGCTGCCGGAGCAGGCGCCGCCGTACCTCTCCCTGCCCGTAAAGGCCGTGCGCCGCCGCCCCGGCCTGTACTGCTGCGGCGACCACCGGCGCACCGCCTCGATCAACGGGGCGCTCGCCAGCGGCCGCGCCGCCGCCGAGACCGTCACCACCGACGCGCCGGCGTTGCAGGCGTCGCCGTGAGCCTGGCCGCCGGCACGCGACCCCAGTGCGCGATCCCGGTGCGCGCGCGAACCTCGACGAGGCATCTGGGTACGAGTGGAACAAACGAAAGACCACCGGGCCTTTTATCTGGTCCGTGCGTTTATCTTCTCTCGCCCGGATGACCCTGTTGCCATGCCGCATGACGCCCCCTCCGACGATTCGTCTCGTCCCGAGGACGCTTCCCCCGCGCAGGCAGACTCCGACTCGCACGCCGAAGGCGACGAGCGCGAAACGAGCGGCGTGAGCGGCACCGGGCGCGTCCTCGACGGCTGCATCTTTCACAACGGGCAGGTCGTCATCTGCTGGCGCGGCGACATCAACTCCGAGGCGAGGGGCTACTCCAGCCTGGCCATCTACCGGTGCTGGGAGGCCTTCCACAACGTGCACATCGGCGCGCACCCCGAGAACGAGACGGAAGTCATCTTTGGCCACGGCGCCGACCTGACGGCCCGCCTCATCGACCACGGAGCCGAGCGCAATCCCGAAGATCCCGCCGAGCCCGCCTCGGCCTGATGCCGCTTCAATCGGTAACGTGGACCCCCCCGGCTTTCCGCCGTTCGCTCCCGCTTTCCGCCGACCGCTTCCGCCCCCGTGCCTCCTTCCAGCGACTCCGCCCCCGGCGCCACTTCTGACGACGCGACTGCTGACGAAGCGTCCTCCGACGACGCCTCGCCCCCCAAGGCCACCATCTACGACGTGGCCTCCAGGAGCGGCACGTCGGTGGCCACCGTCTCGCGCGTGATGAACGACGCGGACAACGTGGCCGAAGAGACGCGCGAGCGCGTCGAGGCGGCTATTCGGGAGCTGAGCTACCGGCCCGACCGCACCGCGCGCACCCTCGCCGAGCAGCAGACGCGCATGATCGCCGTGGCGCTGCCGAGCTTCATTACGCCCTTTCACAACGAACTGATGAAGGGCATCCGCCTGAGCCTGCGCGGGCGCAACGTCGACCTGCTGGTGCGCGACCTCGGCTCGGAGGACCCGAACGCCGAGCTGGCGCACTTTCTCGACCAGGGCACCGTCGACGGGTTGCTCGTGGCCGGCGCCATCGTCGATGAAGCCGCTGCCGACGAGCTGCGCGCCTGGCGCGCCCCGGCGGTCTTGATCGGCGACGAGCGCGACGGGCTCGACAGCTTTACCTGGGACGACCACGCCGGCGCGCGCGCCGCGACCGCCCACCTCATCGAGCAGGGCCACGAGCGCATCGGCCTGATTCGCACGCGCAACGAGATGCCCCTCCAGGAGCGCCGCATCGAGGGCTACCGCGCCGTGCTCGAGGAGGCGGGCCTGCCGTTCGACGCGTCGCTCGTCGTGAGCGGGCAAACCAGCAAGCACGCCGGCTTCAGCGAAGAGGCCGGTCGCGAAGCCATGCGCCAGCTCCTGATGGCCGACCCGCCGGTCACGGCCGTCTTTTGCTCCAGCGATGTGCACGCGGTGGGCGCCTGGACGGCCCTGCGTGAGGCCGGCAAAGAAGTGCCCGCCGACGTCGCGCTCGTCGGCTACGACGACGTGAAGACGAGCCGCTTTCTGGGCCTCTCCAGCGTGTCGCAGGGCATGCACGAGGTCGGCGAGCGCGCCGTGCAGCGCCTGATGTACCGCATGGCCCACCCCGACGACCCGGAGCGCGTGGCCGAACGCATGACGCCGGTCCTCCAGGCGCGCCGTTCGAGCAAACGGTGACAGCGGCCAAAACCTGCACCCCAACACCAGAACACTACGGGAAGATCCCCAGCTCGCCGTAGGCCACGCCGATCTTGTCGATGGCGCTGATGAAGGCGGCAGTGCGCAAGTCCACGCTCTCGCGCGCGGCGATCTCGCGGATCTCCTGGTAGGCGTGGATCATCGTCTCCTCCAGGCCGCTGTTGACGAGGTCTTCCTCGCTGGCGCCGGTAGCCACGTCCTCGAACACCGAGTTGGGAAAGGAGCGGCCTGTCAGCTCCTCGACGCTCTTGAGGATGCGCTCGGCGCTGCGCTTCTCGAAGCGCTTCGACATGCGCCCGAAGCGCACGTGCGAGAGGTTGCGCAGCCACTCGAAGTAGGAAACCGTCACGCCGCCGGCGTTGAGGTAGACGTCCGGCAGAATCATCACGTTCTTCTCGCGCAGGATCTTGTCGGCGGCGTTGGTGATGGGGCCGTTGGCCGCCTCGCCGATGATGCTGGCCCGCACGCGCGGGGCATTGGCCTCGGTGATGACCCCCTCCAGGGCGGCGGGGATGAGGATGTCGCACTCCCATTCGAGCGCCTCGGCGCCGTGTTCGGTAAAGTGCGCGTCGCCGAAGCCTTCGATGGAGCCGGTCTCCGCGCGGTGCTCCAACAGCGCCTCCATGTCGAGGCCGCCTTCGTCGTAGAGCGCCCCCTCCAACTCCGAGACCCCGACGACCGTCGCGCCGCCTTGTTCCAGAAAGCGCGCGGCGTGGCTGCCCACGTTGCCGAGGCCCTGCACGATGACGGTCGCCCCGCACGCCGCCCTGACCCACCGGCTTGCCCGTCACGACGGCGTTTTCCGTCTGCCGCGCGTGCATCGAGTAGGTGTCAAGCACCCACGCCATGATCTGCTCGTTCGTGTTCATGTCGGGAGCCGGGATGTCCTTATCGGGCCCAAACACGTCGAACAAGTCGGCGGTATAGCGCCGAGTGAGCCGCTCCAACTCTCCCGGACTCATCTCGTTCGGATCGCATACAACCCCGCCCTTGGCTCCGCCGAAGGGCACGTCCACGATGGCGCACTTGTAGCTCATCAGCGCCGAGAGGGCCATCACTTCGTTCTCGTTGACGCTGGTGGCGTAGCGGATGCCGCCCTTGGTGGGCGTCTTGTGGTGGGAATGCTCCGAACGAAAGGCGCGAATAACCTCGATCCCGCCCTCGTCGCGCTCGATGGGAAATTCGAACTGGCAGATGTTGTTGCAGATCTTCATCTGGTTCAAGAGGCCGGGCCCGTGGTCGGTGTGGGCGGCGGCGCGGTCGAACATCTGGTTGACCTGCTCGAAAAACGAGACGTGCTCGGTGTTTTCGGTGACGGAGCCGTCAGAGGGAAGGACCTGTTCTGGAGGAGAGGCGGCGGGAGCTTTCATGAAATGAGCGGTGCAAGAAGCACCTTGTTTTGTGAGAAAAATAACGATGGTGAAAGCGCTTTCAACGCAAGCAAGGCGTAACGCGAAAGCGCTATCCAGGCGGGCGTTCCTCCCCTCGGGACCGCGTTAAAAATCCAACGAACTCCCGTTCGGACGGTGCCCGCTGGCCGGGAAGGAGGGCGACATTTTCACGCTGTGCGTCTGGCAGGGCCGGCAGTCGCTCCGGGACGTCCCGCTTGAAGCTGCGTTGCGCTGGAAACCCTGCGCGGGCGAAGTGCTTTTTCGCTGCGTGCCCAGCGGGGGTCCTCCGTCCCCTTCTTTCACGCAAGCGGCTTCACGCGGGCGCCCCGCTCTTTCTCTCCCGACGCCCGGCTCATGCTCCAGCGGTTTTTCGGAAGCACCAACCAGGACGGCCACGAAGAGCGTCACCGCGATGCCCACGAGCTGAATCCCCGAAAAGCCCAGTCCGCCGAAGACATCGCCTTCGACGAAGTGCTCATCCAGCAAGACGGCATGGCGGGGCAGGAACGTTGAAGGGGAAGGTCGAACGTTTTTCGGTCAGCAGGTGCGCCTGCCCAGGCGAGAACGCCCACACTCCCGCACGCCCGCACCCTTGACGCTCATCGTCGGCGACATGCACTTCGGGCGCGGGGCGGCGGCGGCGGAGCGCCGCAAGGAGGCCGCGCTGATCGACTGCCTGCGCGCCTGCGAAGGCCGCGCGGAGCGCCTCGTGCTGCTGGGCGACGTGTTCGACGCCTACATCGAGTACCGCACGCTCGTGCCCAAAGGCTTCGCGCGCTTTCAGGGGCTGCTGGCCGAGTGGACCGACCGGGGCGTGCCCGTCACCTACCTCGCCGGCAACCACGACCTGTGGCACCGGGATTATTTCAAAAATGAACTCGGCGTCGAGGTGCTCCCCGTGCGCTGGGTGGGGCGGCTGGGCGGGCGCCGCACCGTACTGACTCACGGCGACGCCTACGACGCGACCGATCCGCTCTACCGCCGCCTGCGCCCGCTGATGCGCTCGGAGGCCGTCGCCTCGCTGTACCGCCGCCTCCTGCCCGCCGGCGGCGCGCTGGCGCTGGCGCAGGCGTTCAACCGCACCTTTCACGAAGCGAAGGTGGACCCGGAGCGCGTGCGCGCTCTGCGCCGCGCGGCCCGCCGAATGCTGCGCCGCACCTCCGCCGAGCTGGTCGTGATGGGGCACAGCCACCGGCCCGAGCGCCGCGCCTGGGCCGAGGGCCTCTACCTCAACACCGGCGCGTGGCACACCGACCGCACCTTCGCGACCGTCGCCCCCAGCGGCGAGGCGCGGCTGCGGCGCTGGAACGGCACGCGCGCAAGCAGCATTGAAGCGGACGATGCCTGTGCCCCGGCTTGAGCGCTGGGCGATACCCTCATTCGATCTCCTCATTTTGGGCTCCCAGCCGCTCGTTCTTCTCTTTTCTTCCCATCTCTCGTCATGGCCGACGATCCGCGTTCTTCCTCCGGTGCGCCCGGCGATTCAGAGCGCAACAACGACTACTCCGACGAAGAGTTGCAGCGCTACTTCGACGACCCCAGCCAGCGCAAGCCTTCCCGCACCGAACGCAGCAGCGAAGGCGGCGCGGAGCGAGGCATCTCGGAGGGGGCGTCGCCCGCGTCCGATTCGTCTTCTTCATCCGAAACGGAGTACGCCCCGCCGGGCGCCGCGTCGTCCTCTGCCGGGGACGTTCCGCCTGAAGAGCAAACCGGCGCGTCAGGCGCGGGCGGATCGGGCGCGGGCGGAAGGGGAGGAGCGGGCAACGGCGGCTACGGACACGGGGGCGGCGGCTCGTACGGCACGGGCGGAGACGACGGAAACGGCGACGGCGAGGCGCCCTGGTCGCACCGGCAGCGGCCGCGGCGCGGGTTGCGCGGGTTCTTTCACCGGCGTTTGGGGCCGGAGCAGGCGCAGGCCGCCTTTGCGGTGAGCCTCCTCGCCGGGCTGGCGTTGCTGGCGGTGCTGGGGCTGGGCGGCTACTTCGCGGTGCAGGCCACCAGCGGCAACCTGCCTTCCACGAAGCAGATCGAGAACCCCGAGCTCGACCAGGCGACCATCGCCTACACCGCCGACGGCAAGGTGCTGGCGCGCTACGCCACACAGAATCGCTCGATGGTCACGTTCGACCAGCTCTCCGAGTCGCTCGTCGAGGCGCTCGTGGCGACGGAGGACCACCGCTTCCACGAGCACTGGGGGATGGACATTTACCGCACCATCGGGGCCGTGGGGCGCACCCTGATCTACAAGCTCACCGGCATCGGCGACGTGGAGGGCGGCTCCACGATCACGCAGCAGCTCGCGCGCAACCTCTACAACAAACAGATCGGCTACGAGCGCACCGTCGAGCGCAAGGTCAAGGAGATGATCACTGCCGTGCAAATCGAGCGGCAGTACACCAAAAAGGAGATCATCGCCATGTACCTCAACACCGTCGAGTTCGGCAACAACGCCTTCGGCATCGAGGCGGCGGCGCGGACGTACTTCGACACGACCGCCACGGCCCTGAACCCGCTTCAGGCGGCCACGTTCGTCGGCATGCTCAAGGCGCCCAGCTACTACGACCCGCTCGACCACCCCGAGCGCGCGAAGGAGCGGCGCAACGTGGTGCTCGCGCAGATGGAAAAGCGCGGCGTGCTCTCCGACCAGTTCTACGCCAAGCACCAAGACGACCCCGTCGAGACGGACTTCCAGTCCAGCGAGCTGGCGGCCAGTCTCGCGCCCTATTTCGCGGAGCACGTGCGCGGCTGGATGAAAGAATGGGCCCAGAAGAACGACCGCAACTTCTACACCGGCGGCCTGCGCGTCTACACCACGCTCGACTCGCGCATGCAAAAAATGGCCAACGCCGCCGTCGAGAAGCAAGCCGACGGCCTTCAGAAGGTCGTCGACTACGAATGGAGCCGCCGGTCGAACTACAAGCTGGGGGAGGACCTCGAAGCCTACGCCGACGCCGATCCCGAGGAGCCGTTCGGCTATTACTGGGACACCCACTCCGAGGTCGTGGACGACCACGTGCGCGGCACGCAACGGTATAAGAACCTGACCGGAAAGCAGGGCCTCGGCGAAGAAGAGGCGCTCGAACAGCTCAAGAGCAACGAGGCGTTTGCCGACTCGCTGCGCCGCGAGCTGGGGCACCTGAGCGCCGGGCTCGTCTCGCTGGACCCGCGCACCGGCTACGTCAAGACCTGGGTGGGCGGGCGCGACTTCGAGAAGGGCAAGTACGACAAGGTCGCCCTCGCGGAGCGCCAGCCCGGCTCCACGTTCAAGCCGTTCGTCTACACCGCCGCCATCGACAACGGCTACTCGCCCTATTACACGCTCAAAGACAGCACCTTCACCTACATCATGGAGGGGGCCACCGAGGAGAACAAAAACTGGTCGCCGTCGAACTTCGGCGGCGTGAGCGGCCAGATGAAGACGCTGCGCGAAGGGCTGGCCAACTCGCTCAACACGATCACCGCGCGGGTCATGATCAAGCTGGTCAACCCGCAGCAGGTGGCCTTCTACGCGCGCCACATGGGCATCAAGAGCGAGCTCAAGGAGGTGCCCGCCCTGGCGCTGGGGGCCGGCGAGGTGACGCTGCTGGATATGGTCGCTGCCTACTCGACGCTCGCCAACGGCGGCCTCTATCACAAGCCGCAGGTGGTCACCCGCATCGAAGATCGCAACGGCAACGTGCTCTACGAGGCGCGCCCCACTCCCGAGGACGCATCCGGTGGCAGTGGAACCTCGGCGACTACGACCTGGCCGGCAAGACGGGCACCACGCAGGAAAACGCCGACGGCTGGTTCATGCTGATGCACCCGGAGCTGGTGACCGGCGCGTGGACGGGCTTCAACGACCGGCGCGTGGCCTTCCGGTCCACCTTCTGGGGCCAGGGCGCCCACAACGCGCTCTTCCTGGTGGGCGACTACTTTCAGCGTCTCGCGCAGTCGGAGAAGGTCGATATGTCGAAGAGCAAGCAGTTCCCGCTTCCCACCGATCACGGCGAAGGCCAGGCCCTCGGCAGCGGGCAGAGCGACGGGCAAGGCGGAGGGCAGAAAGAAAACCAGGACGAGCAGGGCCGCGTGGGTTGGTAAGTTGGAAAGTGTAAGGTTGAAGGGGTGAACGTTTCTTTTTCAGCCAAGGAACCGTCAACTTTCAACCTTCGACCAACATGAAACTCTTACACACCGCCGACATCCACCTCGGCATTACCACCTTCGGGCGTGTGGACCCGGAGACGGGGCTGAACACGCGCGTGCTCGACTTCAAGCGCTCCTTCGAGTTTCTGGTGGAGCGCGGGTTGGAAGAGGGCATCGACTGCTTTCTCTTCGCCGGCGACGCCTACCGCACGGCCGATCCCACGCCCACGCAGCAGAAGGTCTTCGCCGAGTGCCTGCGCCCCGTCGCCGAAGCGGGGCTGCCCATCGTCATGGTCGTCGGCAACCACGATCACCCCGTGACGTTCGGCAAGGCCTCGGCGCTGGATATCTTCGGCCACCTCGACGGCGACGTGCACGTCTTCGACCAGCCCGAGAGCGCCGTGATCGAGACCCCCGCCGGGCCGCTCCAGCTTCTGGCCATGCCGTGGCCGATTCGCTCGAAGATTCTCTCTAAGACCGAGCACCAGGGCAAGTCGCCGAAGGCGCTGCGCGAGTTCATCGAGGACCGCTACACCCACTTCATCGAGCAGAAGGCCGCCCAGATGGACCCGTCGCTGCCGGCGGTGCTGGCGGGCCACTTCAGCGTGCAGGGCGCCGAGATGGCCGGCTCGGAGCGCACCAGCCTCATCGCACACGAGCCCAAGTTTACCGCCGGCGACCTCGGCCCCGCGCCGCTCGACTACGTGGCGCTCGGCCACATTCACCAGCACCAGAACCGCGCGCCCGACGGCGCAGGCGGGCCGCCGGTCATCTATCCCAGCAGCATCGAGCGCGTCTCGTTCAAGGAGTGGAACGAAAAGAAAGGCTTCGTGCTGGTGGACATCGACGCCGACGGGGCGGAGGAGGCCGGCGACAAGTCTACCCAGCATGAGTTCGTCGAGACGCCGGCGCGGTCGTTCGTGGCGTTGCGCGTGGACGCGCGCGAGGCCGAAGACCCGACCGAGGCGATTCTCGAAGAAATCGAGGAGCACGACCTGAGCGGCGCCATCGTGCGGGTGCGCTACCACATCGAAGAGGCGCAGGTCACCGACGTGGACACGCGCCGCCTGCGCGAGGCGCTCTCCGCGGCGCACGCCGTGGCGTCGCTGGAGCGCGACGTGGACCCGGCCGAGCGCGAGCGCCGCACCGTCGTCACGCGCGACTCGACCCTCGAAGACGCCCTCCGCCAGTACGTCGCCCAGCGGGAGGAACTGGCTTCCATCGAAGACGACCTCGTCGAGACCCTCGCCGCGCACTTCCTATGTTTCGACTCCTTCCCCTTCCTTCTCCACCCACCCCCCCAGCGTGAACGCCGACGACCTGACCGTTACGATCCCCCGCAAGGAAGACGTCACCGCCGAAGCCGACGACGCCCCCACTGCCGTCTGGCCGCTCGTCGAAGAAGCCCTCGACGCCATCGAGGCCGATGACATGACCTACGAGGCCGCCCGCGCGGCCCTCGGGCGCAGCGACGGGTGCGTGGTGCTGGCGACCTACCTGCAGAGCGAAGTCGAGCACGTCCCCACCGCCGACAACCGCTTCAAGGTGCCGTTGATCGTCCTCGCCGCCCAGCACGCCCGCTCCGATGACGAGGCCGACGCCATCTACGACCCCGTCGAGGGGGCGCTCTTCTTCGAGACCGACGAGGAAGACTACGCCTTCGAGGTGCGCGACGACTGGACCGTCGACTGGGAGCGCGTCGCCGAGGACGCGAAGACTACCTCATCGACTCGGACGAGGACGATGAGGACGCCGGCCCCCAGCACTTCAGCCGCATTTGAGTGCGGGGACGCCGTTTCCCGTCCGACGCAGTATCTGCGCGCGAGAGGATATCTGCGCGCGAGAGCGCGAACAAGGGGGAGAATGGGTTGCCGTGACGTTGGCCTGTTTTACCTTCGACCCGAAATTCCCATGAGCCCCCGCTGGATCGAGCGCGAACTGGACGACCCCGATGTCGTGCCGCGCCTGCGCGAAGACCTCAACGACCTGCCCGAGGCGCTGGCGCGAGCGCTCGCCGCACGCGGCATCGACTCGCTCGAACGCGCGCGCCGCTTCTTCCGCCCCGAGCGCGCCGACCTGCACGACCCGTTCGAGATGGCCGGTATGAAGCGCGCCGCCGCTCGCCTCGACGAGGCCCTCGAAGCGGGCGAGCGCGTGTTCGTCTACGGCGACTACGACGTGGACGGCACCACCGCCACAGCCCTGATGACGCGCTTCCTGCGTTCCGAAGGGGTCGAAACGGACTACTTCGTCCCCGACCGCTTCGCGCACGGATACGGCCTCTGCCGCGCCGGCCTCGACCGCGCGAAAGAACACGGCGCCACGCTCGTCGTCGCGCTCGACTGCGGCGTCACGGCGACCGACGAAGCCGCCTACGCCCGCGAGCTGGGCCTCGACCTCCTCATCTGCGACCATCACACCCCCGCCACCGACGACGACGGCCAGCCGGTGCTTCCCGACGCCCTCGCCGTGCTCGACCCGAAGCGTTCGGACGGCGACTATCCGTTCGCGTCCCTCTGCGGCTGCGGCGTGGGGGCGAAGCTCGTGCAGGCGACCCTCCAGCAGCGCGGCGCTTCTCTCGAAGAGGCCACCGAGGCGGTCCTTGCGGGCTTCGGCGACCTGCTGGCGCTCGCCATCGCAGCGGACATCGTGCCCGTCCACGGCGAAAACCGGATCTTCCTGCGCGAAGGGCTTGAGAAAATGCGGTCGGGAGAGGCCAGCCCCGGTTTGCGCGCGCTCGCCGACGCAGCCGACCTCGACCTCGGCGGCATCACCGGCGGGCGGCTCGTCTTCACGCTGGGCCCGCGCATCAACGCCGCCGGCCGCCTCGACCGCGCCGACCGCGCGGTGGACCTCCTGCTGGCCGACAACGAAGATGACGCCCGCCCGCTCGCCGAGACGCTTGACGAGATCAACACGCGGCGCCGCACCCTCGACCGCGAGACCGAGCAGGAAGCCGCCCGCCGCGCCGAGCGACAGATCAACGCGCGCTCTCCGCATGCGCTCGTCCTGGCCGATGAAGACTGGCACCAGGGCGTCGTCGGCATCGTGGCCAGCAGCATCGTGGAGCGCTTCTACCGGCCCACCGTGCTGCTCACCGCCGCCGACGCGAGGGAAGGCGAAGACCTGCTCAAAGGCTCGGCCCGCTCGGTCAGCGGGGTGAACGTGTACGACGCGCTCGCCGGCTGCTCCGAGCTGCTCGAGCAGTTCGGCGGGCACGACTACGCCGCCGGCCTCACGCTGCGCCGTGCCAATCTCGACGCCTTCCGCGAGCGCTTCGACGAAGCCGTCGGCGCGCAGGTGACCTCGCCGGAGGTCCTGCACCCCGTTCACAAGGTCGACGCCCCGCTGGCGCTGGAGGACATCGGCTCCCTGAAGGAACGCTTCTGGACGGTGCTCAAGCAGTTTGCCCCACACGGCCCCTCCAACGCGAAACCCGTCTTCCACGCCCGCAACCTGGCGTTGGCGCGTTCCCCGCGCCGCGTCGGCTCCGACGGCAAGCACCTCAAGTTCACGGTTCGTCCCGGCGACGGCGGCGACGGCCCGGTGAGCGGCGACGCCACGATGGACGCCATTGCCTTCGGCCTGGGGGACAAGTTCGACGTGCTCAAGCAAAGCCGAAGCGACGGACAGCCGCTGGAGTTGCTCTTTTCGGTGGAGGAGAACACCTGGAACGGACGCACCTCCCTCCAGCTCAAGGTGCGCGACGTGCGGCTGCAGGAAGACGGGGCGAAAGACAACGAGTGAAGGGAAGAAGGGGCGTTTGCTTCCTGCCTGCTCTCACTTTCCCACTTCAATTCCTCGAATGCCCTCCCGCCGTCCCGCTTTTTTCCTCGCCGCTGCTCTGCTGCTCCTGCTGGCGCTGGCGGCCTGCTTCAGCGAACCGCTTCCACCGCCGATGGAAGTCTACGAAGACGGCCGCGCCGAAGTCCTGGCCCGCGCCGACAGCGGGCGCGCTCTCCTCATTGAGCACGAACCCTTCGACAGCGTAATGACCGAGCCGATGGTCATGGAGCTGCCTCTGGCCGACCTGCGCGACACCGCGAACGTCCGAGCCGGCGACAAAATCAGCTTCGACCTGGTGCTCGATCACGAAAACTACCGCCTCGCCAACGTCGAAAAACTGCCCGCCTCCACCGAGCTCACCCTCTCCCCCGACACGACCGCCAGTGGTCAATAGCTGGTGGTCGGTTTTCAGGGGGCTGCGGCGGCTTGCTTCCCCAGTGCCAACTTCAATCGGTAACTTGGACGACCCCGCCGACTTTCCGACGTTCGCTGTTGCCTGGGAAGAAGGGGGGTGGTAAATGGTTTTCGGAAAGCCACCGGCGAAAGCAAATGAGAAACGATCTACGATCCAGCGAGCGTAGCGAGCGGACCACCTGCGCTCTACCGGTTCGCCAAAACGTCTGCGGCCGTTTTCGAGATGATCGTGAATGTCCAAGGACACCGATTGAACGTGCACCTGTCCCCGCCCTCGCACTTCTTCCCCCGCCCCCAGCATGACTACCGCCATCGTTCTCCTCGACACCGAGCGCGACCGCGTCAACGACGTGGCCGAAGCGCTCGTCCGCCTCGACGGCGTGAGCGAGGTGCACTCCGTGGCCGGGCGCTACGACCTGGTTGCCATTTTGCGCGTGGCCGAAAGCGACGACCTGGCTACGCTCGTCACCGAGCACGTGCGCCACATCGAAGGCATCACCCACTCGGAGACGCTGATCGGCTTCCGCGTGCACTCGCGCCACGACCTGGAGCGGCTCTTCTCGGTGGGAATGGAGCGTTCGGGAGCGGAGGAGTGAACGCCTGGCTCACGGCTGCTTCGGACCTACGATCATGACGTGCGCCCACGGGGTGCCGCCTTCCATGATCCAGGGCTCGCCCGGCCCGGCGCTGGTAGGCAGGCCCGTCGATTCGGCAGTGGCGTAAGGGACGTAGATCACCTTCACCGGCGAGGCGCCGCGTGCGGTGTCGGCAGCGGCGTCGTAGCTGCCGGCGGGTCCGCTCAGCGTATAGAGCGCCGTCGGACGCTGGGGCATCGACCATTGCCCGGCCTCGATCTCGGCACGGCGAACGCTGTCGACGGCGCCGCGGGAGAGGTCCTGGGCCCGAAGTTCGCGGCCGCGCTTCATGAATGGCTCCAGGGCGCGGTGGTAGCAGGACACGTGGAAACGGTCTCCCCCGGGCTGGTCGGCCAGGCAAATGAGCCGGCCCGCCCCTTCGCGCAGCGTGCGGAGCGTGCCGTCGGCGTCTGCCGGGTAGCCGAGCACAGTGGCCTCGTTCCGCAGCGCCGGCGGGGCCGCGCGCACCGCTGCGGCGATTTGCTCGCGCTCGGGCGGAACGCTTTGCGCAGCCGCGCTGCCGCTGGAGATCACCAGGGCAAAAACGACCGTGAAAAGTAAAAGCGGTAGAAGTCGCATATGTAGAACACCTCGCATATCGGGCCTCTCGGCAGGAAATCGAGGGACGGGGAGATGGTCGATAGTCGATGGTTGCTGAAATGCCAACCTCAGTAGCACACAACTCACGATCTGCGATCCAGTGAGCGGAGCGACGCCAGTTCGTCGCCGAGCGACTCGGCGATGCCGCGCCAGGAAAAGCGCTCGTCGGCCACGCGGCGCAGGGCCGGGCGCTGGCGGCCCCCCAGGTCGAGGGCGCGCGGCACGTTTGCGGCAATGTCGCGGGCGGTGTGTGCCGGCTCCGGGCGCAGGCGCAGCGGCGCGACCTCCTCTTCGTCGAAGCCGCCCTCCGAGCGCAGTCCCTCTTCGACCGCGTCGAGGCTGTCTTTCATGCCGGCGAAGTTGGTGCCCATCGGGTAGCAGCCCGAGGCCATCGCCTCGGGCACCACCAGCGGGGCCCCCTCGGCCACCCTCGAGGGAAAGACCGCCACGTCGCAGCACGGAAAGAGGTGACACAGCGCATCGTGCTCGAGGTAGCCGGTAAAGAGGACGGTCTCGGGGCGCAGGTGCGTCTCGGCAGTGATGAAGTAGTCTGCCAGCGTGCCCTTTTCCTCCAGCGCGTCGAAGAGGCCGGTGACCGTGTCCAGGGCGCCTTCGTTTTCGCCTTCGAGCGTGCCGCCGCTTCCGGCGAGGGCGCGCGCCAGGTCGCGGCGCCCCTCCGCCAGGGCAAAGACGAGCGCTTCGAGCACTTCGCGCAGCGGCCCCGCCCCGGCCAGCACTACGCGCACGTCGGGCCGCGCGCGCAGCATGAGCGGCAGCGCCGCGACGATGGACGGGATGCCCTTGTAGCTGATGAGCCGCCCCACGAACGTGACGACCTCCGCCTCGGTCCAGTCTATGCCGTCGAGCGTGGCTTCGAGGTCCGTGTCGGGGCGGCGCTCGTCGTAGCCGTCGGCCGTGTCGAGGGCTTCCTGCAGGCGCTCGATGGACGGCTCGGCGTCGGTTTCGTCGTCGATTTCGCGCAGGTGCTCGCGCATCCGCCGGGTCTGCCCGGGCGTCTTGCCGCGCTCAGCGCCCTCGACGGCCGCCTTGATGCGCTCCACGCTCGCGGGGCGCTCGGAGCGCTCGACCAGGGCGAACTGCCGCGTGTTCACGCCCGAGCGCGTCGAGCGCATCTTGTCGGTCAGCCCGTCGGGGCCGCCCTCCAGATCGGGGAAGACCTCGCGCAGGCGGTCCTGAATTTCATTGGAGAGCACGAAGACGCGCTGCGCGGAGGCCAGCGCCCCGGCGGCGATTTTCTGAAAGCGCTCGTCGCGCCGCACGACGTACTCGATGGCGCTGCCGTGCGGCATCACGGCGAAGGGCACGCCCGTGGCCTCGTGCACGCGCCGCCCCACCTCCGACATCAGCACCGTGTGGTTGACGTGCAACGCCTCCAGGCCTTCGTCCTCGACCACGCGGCGCAGCGGCTGCGTGTTGCGCGCAAGGTACGTCTCGACTTCCTCGTCGGTGAAGTCGGGCATGTAGGCCAGGTAGTCGGACGCTCCACGCGGCGGACGCACGAAGACGGGCAGGCGCTCCAGCTCGGGGCGGTGCAGGACGCAGGCGCCGTCGTAGTCGGTAGAGCGCGAAAAGAGCGTTTCGGGCGTGCCCTCCGCGTCGCGGTACACGCGCGCCTCGCTGACGAAGGGCAGCCCCTCCGGATCGGTTTCCTGGCAAAACAGGTGCACGCTCTTTCCTTCGTAGGTGAACGCCTCGGCCACCGAGCGCGTCCAGAGGTTCGAGCCGGAACCGGAAAGGCCGTAGCCGTGAACGAGTCCGATCATGTCGGGAGGGGGGTGTTGTGGTGTTGCCGTGTTAGGGTGCGACTTTTTCTGCTCCCGCCGCCCCCCAACTTCGACACCAGCGTTCAGAAAAACACTACGACACCCAAACACCATAACACTGTAACACCATAGAAAAAGCGCCGACCATGGCCCGGACGCAAAAGAAGGTCCGCAGACCCGGGCAATACCCGAAACGCGAACACGAGGGGCTGCGTCCCGGCACACCCACCTGCGGCTGCCTTCAGTGGCCGCTGCAGCCGGGGTAGCCGGCGCTCGACCTGTACTATGCTTCCTCTGGAGGGCCGTTCCGCCCAGGGGGAAAGCCCAGGGGGGAAGCGCCGCCGCGAGGAAAAAAATATTACGTCGTGGAAGAAACATTGCGTATGCAGGCGATGCGTTGTGCAGGCAATGCGCGAGGGGCGCCCGCGCCGTGGTGTTTTCTGCACAGTCTTCGCCTGCTCTCGCAGCGAGCGAAGGCGTCGCCCCGGCCCAGGCGCTGACGAAGACGAATGCTGCATATATTGGCGTGGCTTTTGTTCGCTTTGCGGGTGAGCGAGCGAGCGCGCCTTCTGCTCTGGCCGCAGCTGTGGCGCCGCGTCTCGCCCTTTCGTTCTTTCCTCGAACGAACGGGTTCGCCGCCCGCCCGGCCATGTTTCAGCTCGTCTACGCCAGCTCGGCCACCCGCCCGATGACGCCGAGCGCCCTCGAAGCGCTCCTCGGAACCGCCCGCTCCAAGAACGAACGCCTGGGCGTGACCGGCATGCTCCTGTACCGCGACGCACGCTTCGTGCAGGTGCTCGAAGGGCCGCAGCACACCGTGCGCACCCTCTACGACACCATCCGCGCCGACGACCGGCACACCGCTGTCATCCCCCTCCGCGAGCGCCTCGTCGATCAGCGCGAGTTTCCCGGCTGGGCGATGGGCTTTTCCGACCTCGACCGCGCCCGGCCCGAGACGCTGCCCGACGGCTGCGGGCCTTTCTTGAACGACAAGTTCGCCCCCGAGCACTTCCGCAAAGCCCCCGACCGGCTGCACCAGACGCTCCTCCAGTTCCGCAGCGCCGCGGTTCAGCGGTAGCGCTTGTAGGCCTCCTCTATGGGAGCGGAGCGCTGATATGGGAGCGGAGCGCTGAAGCGCGTTCGATGAGGAAGCGTGGCACGCGCTGCGCATCGCGCGTTACAGCTTCTTTAGCAAAAAACCGGGCAGCGGCTTGATCCTTTTCCCCGGAGGCGGCGTACAGCATCGGTAGTTCACCTCCGAAGGAACGGTTCCGCTCCTCATTTTCTCCGCTCGGGCGACGCCGGCGGCGTTCGGTGCTCGCCTGCGATTGTTGCTCTTCTTTTCCCCTTCGCCTCTACTATGGCTGACTCGCAAGGCCCCTCTCGCCCTACGGACCCCGGCCCGTCTTCCAGCCACGCTCGCTCGTCGGGGAGCGCTTCCGGCGCGCCGCGCCGGCTGGCCGACTCGTCGCGGAAGCGCGGCTACTTCGACCAACTCAAGGCCAACCTGCGCCACAACTGGCGCGAGCGCACCGGCTCGACGGTCCTTATTTTGATTCCGGCGGTGCTGATTCTGGCCTTTTACCTCTACGTGGCCACGCAGGTCTTCCTGGCCCCGCGCGTGACCGACCTCGACGAGCGCGAGCTGGCCGGCGCCACGGTGCTCTACACGGCCGGCGGCCAGGAGCTCTCGCGGCTCTACCAGGAAAACCGCACGCCCATCTCCCTCGACGAGATGGCGCCCTCCCTGCCGAAAGCGCTGGTGGCCATTGAAGATCAGCGCTTCTACGAGCACGGCGGCGTCAGCTTTCGCCGCACCGTCGGGGCGCTCTGGCAGACCGCGCAGGGCAACCAGCAGGGCGGCTCGACGATCACCATGCAGCTGGCGCGCAACGCCTTCACCGACGTGGCCAACGACTGGGTCATCTCGCGCAAGATCAAGGAGTGGATCACAGCGGTGCGCATCAACGACCTGTACTCCAAAGAGAAGATCCTGGAGATGTACCTCAACACGGTCCCCTTCAACTACAACGCCTTTGGCGTGGAGGCGGCCTCGCAGATCTACTTCAACAAACCGGCCGCCCAGATCGACACGCTCCAGTCGGCGACCCTGATGGCGATGCTGCGCGGGCCGACCTACTACAATCCGGTGCAGAACCCCGAGAACAACCGCCAGCGTCGCAATGATGTGCTCGAAGCGATGTCCGAGACGGGGGCGCTCATCTCTGCCGAAGTCCAGCGTCTGCAGGAGCAGGACACCGAGATGGACTTCCAGAAGGTGGACGCGAACCACAACCTCGCGCCCTACTTCGCGGAGTACCTGCGCCAGCGCCTCGGCGACTGGGCCAAAGAAAACGGCTACGACCTCTACAGCGACGGCCTCAAGGTCTACACCACCATCGACGCGAAGATGCAGAAGGCTGCCGATGAAGCGGTCCAGGAAGTGATGGACGACCTCCAGGCGGTCGTCGACGTCTCGTGGAGCAGCGCCTCGTCGCCGTTTTTCTCCTCGAACGAGAGCGCGTACCAGGCGCAGCAAAACCCCGAGACGGCCTTCGACTACTTCTGGGAAACGCACCCGGAGCTGTTGAACGCCTTCGTCAAGCAAAGCGCCCGCTACAAGCGCCTCGCCGAAGAGGGCGCCTCCGAGGAAAAAGCCCTCGAGCAGCTCAAAGGCGACCCCTCGTTCCTCGACTCGATCAAGACGAACATGCAGCGCATCCAGTCGGGCTTGGTGGCGATGCGCCCTTCTGACGGCCACATCAAAGCCTGGGTCGGCGGGCGCGACTTCGAGGAAGACAAGTACGACCACGCCTACCTCTCGAAGCGCCAGCCGGGCTCGACGTTCAAGCCGTTCGTCTACGCCACGGCGCTGGACCGAGGCTACCGCCAGAACGACGTCTTGCGCGACGCCAAGATCGAGTACGTCAACGACGCGACGGGCCAGACGTGGTCGCCGGGCAACTTTGGGGAGGAGAGCGGCACGAGGATGACGCTCAAGCAAGGCCTGGCCAACTCCAAGAACACCATCACCGCGCAGCTGATCATCGACATCGGGGCCGGGCGCGTGGCCGAGACGGCCCGGCGGATGGGCATCAAGAGCGACCTGCAGGCAGTCCCGTCGCTGGGGCTGGGCACCAGCGAGGTGACCTTGCTGGAGATGGTGGGCGCCTACGGCACGCTGGCCAACAAGGGCCGCTACCAGGAGCCTATCGGCATCACGCGCATCGAGAACCGCTACGGGCGCACCGTCGAAACCTTCCAGAGCGAGAGCCGCCAGGCGCTGGAGGCGTCGGTGGCCTACGGGACGCTCCAGATGATGGAGGCGGTCGTGACGGAGGGGACGGGCGTGCGCATCCGCCAGTACGTGGACGGAAGCAGTTCGTGGGCGGCCAAGACGGGCACCACGCAGGAAAACGCCGACGGCTGGTTCATGCTGATGCACCCGGAGCTGGTGACCGGCGCGTGGGTCGGCTTCAACAGCCCGCGGATCGCCTTTCGCACGCGCTACTGGGGGCAGGGCTCGCACAACGCCCTGAAGGTGGCGGGCCACTTCATCGACGGGGTGGAGCTGGAGGCGGCCACTTTCGACGCGCCGCCCGGCTACGAGCCGCCCTCGGAAGGCCAGCCTCGCCAGGATCCCGAGTCCATCTTCGCCGACCAGGAAAACGTGAGCTACCAGGCCGACTCGGTGGCGGCGGCGGCGGCGACGCAGGAAGAGGACTCCTTCGATATGGGCTTCGGGCAGGACGAAGAGGACAACGTCATGTCCGCCGACGTTGAGGAGGAGGGGGCGGGCGACGAGGAAGCGGGCGACGAAGCCGGCGCGGACACGACCGGCGCTGGAGACCAGCAGGCTGTCTCAGAGGAACAGCAGACCGAGG
>PXTX01000088.1:4599-7283 GCA_003023275.1 Bacteroidetes bacterium SW_4_67_19 | reverse complement strand
AACAAGCGGCTGCTCGAACGCTGGCAGGACGACACCGACGGCGACCGCCTCGCGCTCGTTTCGTTCGACAGCCTCTCGCAACTCGGCGCCCAGACGCCCGCCGACGTGCACGTCGACGCGCTGCTGGGCACGGGCCTCACCAGCGAGCTGCGCGAGCCGATCCGCAGCCTCGTCGGCTGGATCAACGAGCAGCCCGCGCCCGTCGTGGCGCTCGACGGCCCCACCGGGCTGCACGCCGGTACCGGGGCGGTCCTCGGCCGCGCCGTCCACGCCGACCAGACGGTGACGATGGCCGCGCGCAAGACGGGCCTCACGCTCGGGGAAGGGCCGCCCCGCGCCGGGCGCGTGGAGGTGGCAGAGATCGGCATTCCCGCCTTCGCCCTGCGCCGCCCCGCCGACGAGGGACAGCCCGGCTGCGCCTTTCTCACCACCGATGCGGCAGTCACGTCGTGGCTTCCGGGGCGCGCCCCCGACGCCTACAAGTACAGCGTGGGCCTCGCGCTGGTCGTGGGCGGAGCGCCGGGCATGACGGGCGCGCCGGTGATGTCGGCCTCGGCGGCGGGGCGGGCGGGCGCCGGCTACGTACAATGCGCCTGCCCGGCCGGAGCGCAGGACACGCTCAATGCCAGGCTGACGTCCATCACGACCACGGCGCTTCCCACCGAGGACGACGGCGGGCTGGAGCCGCACGCGGCCTTCGACGCGCTCGCGGGACCGCTCGGCAAGGCCGGCGGATTGCTCGTGGGGCCCGGTCTGGGGCGCGCCGACGGCACCCAGCGCTTCGTGCGCCTGCTGCTGGAGCACACCGACGCGCCTACCGTCATCGACGCAGACGGGCTGAACGCCCTCGCCGGGCAGCGCGACGCCTGGTTCCAGCAGCACAGTCAGGGGCGATGGGTGCTCACCCCGCACGTCGGTGAGTTCAAGCGCCTCGCGGACGCCGACGACGTGGACCTCGCGGACCGCCTTCGCACCGCGCAGGACTACGCCCGGCGCTGGCAGTGCACCCTGGTCTTGAAAGGAATGCCCAGCGTCGTCAGCGGCCCCGAGGGACGCGCCTACGTCTGCGGCGTCGGCAATCCCGCCCTTGCCACCGCCGGCACGGGCGACGTGCTCGCCGGTCTCACCGCCGGCCTCCTGGCGCAGGGCATGTCCCCCCTGCGGGGAGCCGCCGCCGCTCTCCACCTCGGCGGAGCCGCCGCCGACCGCTACACCACCCGCTTTGCCGCGCGCGCGCTCACCGCTCCCGACCTCATCGACGAACTGCCCGCCCTTCTCCACGAACGCTTCGCCTGACTTCCCGGCGAGGCCCCCGACAGCGTGTCGTCAGCGTTGCGCCACGTCCTCGCTGAGGGAGGGGCCCTCGCCCGCCTCCTCCGGCGAACGCGGGGCCGAGAGCACGACGAAGGCGTAGCCCGCCTCATCGAGTGGGCTGCTGGGGACGACCTGCACGTTGTACTCGTTGCGTCCCGGCGAGGTAGCGACCGAGTCCACGAAGCCCACCGACAGCCCCGGCGGGAAAAAGCCGCTCGACCCGCTGGTGACCACGCGCTGCCCCGGCAGCACCGGGTTGGTCTGCACCACGCGCTCCATCAAAAGGCGGCTGCGGTCGTCGCCCGTCCAGTGGACGATCCCTTCGGCGTCGAGCGACTGGATCTTGGCGGGCAGGCGAAAATTGGTGTGCAGATACGACATCACGCGCGAATACGACTCGCTGACCAGCTCGGTGCGCCCCAGCACGCTGCCGCGCCCGTCGATCACCGGCATGCCGGTTTCCACGCTGTCCTCACTCCCGGCGTTGATGGTAAAGGTGCTCTGCTGATCCGTGAGGCTTTTGGAAACGATGCGCACCGGCTCGATCGTAAAATTGGTCGTGTCGCGCAGGTTCAGCATGGCCTCCAGGTGCTGGTTCTGGAGGCGCGCCTCGCGCGAGCGGGCCACCTCGGCGGCCAGGGCGACATTTTCCCGGCGCAGGCGCTGATTCTCGTCGAGGGCGCGCAGGTAGTGCCCCACCCAGGCGAAGGCGCTCTCGATGCGCGCGGTCGTCTCCAGCGCGCCGGCGCGCATCGCGCGCACCAGCGTCTGGTTCTGCGCAAACATCACCCCGAGGCTGACGGCCAGGAGCACGCCTACGAGCACCCAGTCCTTGAGCTGGTCCCAGAGGGAAGTCATCGGTTGGGTATGGAAGGGTGGAAGGATGGAAGTATGAACGTCCACACGTACAAACGTCCACACGTACACACGTCAAGTGAGCACCGCTTCGTAGTCTTCGAGTTCGTCGAGGACCTTGCCGGTGCCGCGCACCACGGCAGTGAGCGGGTCGTCGGCGATGTTGACCGGCAGTTCGACGCGATCGGCGACCATCTCGTCGAGGCCCTGCAAGAGCACGCCTCCGCCAGTCAGCATGATGCCGTTTTCGAGAATGTCGGACCCCAGCTCCGGGGGCGTGCGCTCCAGGCACCGCAAGACCGCCGCGTTGATCTGGTCGAGGCCGTCGCGGAGGGCCTCGCGCACGTCTTCGCTGGAGATCGTGCGCACCTTCGGGATGCCGCTCACCAGGTCGCGCCCCTTGACCGACAGCTCCATTTCCGTCTCCATCGGCTGCGCCGAGCCAATTTCGCACTTGATGCGCTCGGCCGTGCGTCCCCCGATCAGCAGGTTGTGGTTGCGCTTGAAGTACTGCA
>PXTX01000088.1:0-4462 GCA_003023275.1 Bacteroidetes bacterium SW_4_67_19 | reverse complement strand
CCCCGGCGTGCTCGGCACTGTCGCGCACGGCGCGCTTTTCGACCTCGGTGATGCCGGAGGGCACGCACACGACCATGTTGCGAATGCGCCCGATCCAGCCTTTCTGCACCTTGTCGATGAGCGTGCGGATCATTTCCTCGGCCACCTCGAAGTCCGCGATCACGCCGTCCTTGAGCGGGCGAATCGTCTCGATGTCCTCGTGGGTGCGCTCGTGCATCTGGCGCGCCTCGTAGCCGAGGGCGATGACCTTGCGGCTGTTGCGGTCCACCGCCACGATGGAAGGCTCGTTCAAGACAATGCCGCGCCCGCGAATGTAGATCAGGGTGTTGGCCGTCCCCAGGTCGATGGCGACGTCGCTGGAGAAGTTAAACAAGCCCATGGGAGAGTTTCGATTGTCGAATTTCGATTGCCGAAGGGAAGAATTCGACAACCGATGTGGCTAACCGCTCGTCATTTCGTCAATGGCGAACATTCGCCCTTCGTCAATGGCGAAAGTGACGCTGGCCGGTGAGGATCATGGCCACGTCGTGCTCATCGGCGGCGCCGGCGTCGGCGGCGGCTTCGAGCCCGTCGGCGAAGGGAAAGAAGGCGTCGGAAGCTACCACGGCTCCTTCAAAGTCAAGTTCCGATTTCTGTCCTTTGCGCACCGCCAGTTCGCTGGCGTCGATGCGGCTCATCTGCCCCGCCCCGATGCCGAGGGTCGCCCGATTTTTCGCGTAGACGATGGCGTTGGATTTGACGTGCTTGGCGACGCGCCAGGCGAAGGCCAGGTCGCGCTCTTCCTGCTCGGTGGGCGCGCGCTCGGTGGGCACGTCCCAGCCCTCGCGCTCGGTGCGGTCCGGCAAAAAGACCGGGTCGCGTTCCTGCACCAGCAGCCCCCCGATGACGGAGCGCACGTCGGGGCGCCGGTCGGTGCGTGCGGCGTCCCGCAGGCGCACGATGCGGCGTCTCTCTTTTTCCTGCAAAAACCCCATCACGCCCTCCTCGAACTCCGGCGCGACGATGATCTCGGTAAAGATGCGGTCGATGGCCTCGGCGGTGGTTCGGTCGAGCGCGCGGTTGACCACGACGATGCCGCCGAAGGGGCTCTGGCGGTCGGTCGAGAAGGCGCGCTGGTAGGCCGCTTCGAGCCGGTCGGCGACGGCCACGCCGGTGGGGTTGGTGTGCTTGAGGATGGCGCAGGTAGGCTCCGCGTCGCGGAACTCGTCGATCAGGAGCAGCGCGGCGCTCAGGTCGTTGAGGTTGTTGAAAGAGAGGGCGTTGCCGTGCAGTTTGTCGAAATGCTCTCCGGGCGCGCCGTAGAAGGCGGCCTGCTGGTGCGGGTTTTCGCCGTAGCGCAGCGACTGCGCGCGCGGAAGCGACAGCGAAAGGGTTTCGGGAAATGGTTCGCCGTCGTCCTTCTCCGCATCGTCGTTCTGTTGTTGTAGTAGAGACGTTCCATGGAACGTCTCTACGGTGCCATTAACATCGGCGTCCTCGGCAAAATAGTCCGCGATGGCGCGGTCGTAGCGGGCGGTGTGCTCGAAGGTGTCGCGCGCGAGGCGGCGGCGCGTCTGCGGCGAGAGGGCACCCTCGTTCTGCTCCAGTTCCTCGGCCACCGCGTCGTAGGCGTCGGGATCGCAGCAGGCAGCGACGGCAAAGAAGTTCTTGGCCGCCGCGCGCAGCATGGCCGGCCCGCCGATGTCGATGTTTTCGGAGGCGGTGGCGTCCTCGGCGCCGTTTTCTCGGACGGCCTCCTCGAACGGATAGAGGTTGCACGCCACCAGGTCGATGGGAGCGATGCCTTGCTCGTCGAGGTCGGCCGCGTCGCCGGAGTGCCCGCGCCGCGCCAGCAGGCCGGCGTGCACGGCCGGGGGCATCGACTTGACGCGCCCGCCGAGCACCTCGGGAAAGCCGGTCACCTCGGACACGTCCGTCACGTCGAGGCCGGCCTCGCGCAGCGTCTGGGCCGTGCCGCCGGTGGAGATCAGTTCGACGCCGAGCGCGTCGAGGCGGTGGGCGAAGTCGGCCACGCCCGTTTTGTCGTAGACGGAGAGGAGCGCCCGGCGTACGGGCGGGGCGTCGGAGGGGGCGGCGCGTTCGTCGTCGGGGGAAATCATGGGGGTTGGGGTTCTGTGCGTCTGGCGCTTTCTGGAGTGCGAGGTCGTTGCTGGACGAGAACCGCCCCGCGCTACGCGCCCCGCGTTCCGCTAATCATGACGCGCCGGCCGTCGACGGTCACGCGGCCCTCGGCGAAGAGGCGGACGGCCTCGGGGTAGAGGCGGTGCTCGATTTGCTTGACGCGCTCGGCCAGCGTCTGGGGGGGGTCGTCGGGGCGCACGGGCACGGGCTGCTGCAAAACGACGGGGCCGGTGTCGTAGTCTTCCTCGACGAGGTGAATCGTGGCGCCCGTCCAGCGGACCCCGTAGTCGAGGGCGGCTTCATGCACGCGGCGGCCGTACATGCCTTGCCCGCCGAAAGCGGGGAGCAGGGCCGGGTGCGTGTTGAGCATTTGTTCGCGGAAGGCGTCCACGACCGGCGGCGGCACCTTGCGCAGGTAGCCGGCCAGCGCGACGAAGTCGATGTCGTGCGCGTCCAGGAGGCGGAGCAGGCGTGCGGCGTGGTCGCCCGCCTCCGGCCTGGAGCGGGCCGTGGCGATGCCGCGCTCGTCGGCGCGGCCCAGCGCGCCGGCGTCGTCGCGGTCGCTGACGAGCAGGGCGACCTCGACAGGCCCCAGCGTGCCGCGTTCGGCGGCGTCGGCGAGGGCGGCGAACGTGGTCCCGGAGCCGGAGGCGAAGACGGCGAGGCGCACTTCTGGGTGGGGGAGTAGGTAGGTGTCGTCGTCCGTGACCTCCAGGCGAGCGCGGACGCCGACGGGGAGGGCGCTTTTTTCGTCGACGTGGCCGTAGACGAGGCCTCGGGCGACGGGGCCGTTCACGAAGGCGGCGTACTCGGCGAGCACGTCGCCCAGTGGGCGCGTCGGGGGGCGGGGGTCCGTGTCGGTGAACTGGCCGAAGACGAGGCCGCTCAGGCGTTCCAGGATGCCCGCCAGGCGGAGCTGCGCCAGCAGGCCGTCGATGCGGTAGGGCGCCTCGCCGATTTCTTCGACGAAAAGGATCGCCCCGTCCATCGGCGGGAGATAGGGGGTGCCCACGAGCTTGGCCAGCATCGAGAGGTTGCCGCCCAGCAGGACGCCTTCGGCCGTTCCGGATTGCTCCGGTTGGAGCGCTTCGCCCGTGGGGCCCAGCAGCGGGTCGGGCGTGGCCCCTTCGGCGAGGGCCCAGAAGAGGCGCTCGGTGGCCGGGTGCGGCTGCTGGTCGTGGCCGTCGTGCCCGGCGAAGTCGCTCTCGACCATCAGCCCCGAGATGCCCGGCCAGCCGGCGCGGTGGAAGAGCGCCATGTGCAGCGCGGTGATGTCGCTGTACCCCACCAGCAGCTTCGGCTTCGCTCGCGCGGCGTCGTAGTCGAGGTGCGGCAAAAGGCGCAGGCTTCCGTAGCCGCCGCGCACGCAGAAGAGCGCCTGCACGTCGTCGGAGCGCAGGAAGCGGTTCAGCTCGGTGAGGCGCGCATCGTCCGTGCCGCTGAGGTAGCCGAGCGGCTCGTAGGCGGAGCGCCCGCGCACGATCTGGTAGCCTTGCTGCTGGAGGTAGGCCACGCCGCGTTCGAGGGCGTCGGGGTCGCGCGCGGCGCTGGCCGGGGCGATCAGGCCGATCTTGCCGGTGCCGGGGTGGAGGGGGCGTGGTCTGATAGGGCGTTGGGAAGAGACGCAAGAAGCACGCGTGGTTGGGAGCATTTTGCTTCTTCGGCAAAATGCTCCTCAGGAGGCCGGAGCGGCAGAGGCTTGGTCCGAAATGACGCGCGCCGCGATCTGATCGAGCGGGAACCGACGCGAAGCGTGGTGAATGACGATTTCCACGATCCGATCTTCCGTGTCGTAAAGCACCTCCACATCTTCATCATCTTCCACGTTGCGTCCGTCGGCGACGGCTCCGTCCTCTTCCGAAAAGAGAAACGAGAGGGGGTCCGAGTCCGGGAAATATTCCGTTCTCATAATCGGTTTCGCTTTCGGGTAAAGTGACGGTCGGGGAAGGCGTCGAGTACGGTTTCTTCGTCAGGGAGCATGATGACGCGCACGTGCTTCTCGATAGCGGGAAGGTAGCCCCAGATGCGCAAGCGCCCGTCGTCTTGCACCTCGGTCGGACTTCATTTTGCAGAGCCGTCTCGACCTGCTTGGAGCGAAATGCCGTGCACGTGTTTTCTTTTCGGCGCTCGACGTACGAAGTGGCCTGCAAAGGCATCGGAGTAGGGTTCGCTTTACCAGAAGCGTGAAAAAAGGTTGCGCGTTTCGGGTTCGGCGGCGAACACGCTTCGGGATGAAGAACGTTCGACCCGCAACCTTCAACGTTCAGCCCACGAGCTGCCGCCCGAGGCCTTCGACTCCACGAAGCCGAGCTGTTCCCAGGCCCCCGTCGAGTCGGCGCGG
>PXTX01000087.1 GCA_003023275.1 Bacteroidetes bacterium SW_4_67_19 | reverse complement strand
GAAGGAGAAGAAAATCTTGTGTTCTGGTACGACTTTTCTGGCGAACCGAGCACATGACTTGGCTCTTACTCTTGGCACCTCGCCGTCTCAAAAACGAGGGTTTTTGAAACGCCCCGACCACGACGGAAAAGCGCCTGAAAAGGGGGCTTTTTTATTTCAAAAGTTGTCCCGAAAGCGGCTTTCCCATCTGCACATCGGAGCGAGGTATGACTGTTATTGCAATGTAAGACTAAAGCAGACGCTCACTCCTTGCCAGAAACGTTAATGTGATCAGCGGCGCTATCGCGCAGTTTATCGCGCTGGTGCAGGTAAATCATCGTCGTCTCCAGATTTTTGTGCCGCGCGTGGGTCTGGACCTGTTGCAGCGAGGCGCCCGACTCGATGGCGAGCGTGCAGCCGGTGTGCCGCAGCGCGTGCGCGCCGATCTCCGGCAATCCGGCGCGCTGGGCCGTGCGGCGGACCATCGCGTAGATGGCGTTTGCGGATATGCGCTCCCCGCGATTGCGGTTGGAAAAGGAGCGCCAGAGCGGCCCCTCGCTGATGCCGTAGGCGTCTTTCATGTCTTCAATCGTCTCGACGACGGAGGCGGGCATCTTGACGTACTGGTCGGAGCCGCCTTTCGCGCGCGGCAGGTCGAGCACCCAGTAGTGGCCGAGCGGGCGAATGTGCTCGACGTTCATCGCGGCGGCTTCGGAGCGGCGCAGCACGCAGTGCAGAAGCACCTCGATGAGCGCGCGGTCGCGCTGGGCCGCCTCGCCGGCCTCGTTCGTCGCCTCGATGAGCGCCTGCGCCTGCGAGTGCGAGAGGACGGTCATGGTCTGGTCTTTGCTGCCCGACTTGCGCACGCGGCGCACGAGTTGACGGTCGGCCGGGTTGCGGTCGATCAGTTCGAGCGCTTCGAGCCATTCGAAGAAGCCGCGCACAGCCGCCAGCCGGCGCCGCATGGTGGACGGCTTGCGGTCTTCGTCTTCGAGCTGTTCGAGGTGGCGGTTGACGTGCATGAACGTGGCCTCGCGGGCGAGCGAGAGCGTCACCTGTTCGGTGCCGAAGAACTGGCCCAAGTCGCTGCGGTACGCGCGGCGCGTCTGCTCGCGGTCGTAGCGTCGCAGGTAGATGGGCAGCAGGTTGTCGTCGGGGGCGAAGCGGCGCGAGAGTTGTGCGCTCGGCGTGGAGTGGCGCGCGCCCGCGTCGTCGTCGGTCGGGGAAACGGCTTCAGGATCGGTGGGCGCCAGCGCGTTTTATCGAAGCGGGGGGCAAGGGAACGAGGCGAGGCGAGGAGCCAGTCGGACGGCGGGGGCGGTGGGGTTCCGCCTTCACGAAAGCGACACGCCCAGCTGGCGAAGCACGCGGTTGTCGAGCAAGAGCGGCGTCGTCTCGGTTATTTTCAGATCGGGAGCGTCCGGATGCTCGGCGTTGATGAGGTAGTTGCGGCTGTGGGGCAAGATGACGGAGGGCACTTCGAGAAGCGGCGCGCGGTCGTCGCCCCCAGACAGCCAAGTATCGCCCATCGCGCGCGTGGAGTCGGAAGTGGGAAGGCGGTCCCAGTCGTCCGGCAGATCGTCTGGATCGAGCGTATCCACGTGCGAAGCGTCGATTTCGGCGCGAACGAAGACCATCTCGGCCAGCAGGTCCGCGCGCTGCACGCCGGCGATTTTCTCCAGCGTGGCCGTCGCCAGGTGGTCGGCGGCGTAGCTCACGCGCCGGCCTTTCGAGGCCCAGCGACTTCCGTAGCGGAGGCCGCCTTCGCCGGAAAACGGGTCGTCCGCGTATCGCTCGTGCGTGATGCGAAAGAGAACCGTCCGGTTGGGCATTTACCGATCCGTCCGGTGGATGGTAGATGGTGAATGGGGCTTTTCACTACTCACTACGGTCGCCCGCGTCCGAACGGCCGTCCACCGTCACAGCGGCGCTCCGTGCTCGATGCCGCCGAGCAGCTCTTCGACCACCGCCGCGCCGGGAGTCGTAAGCGCGACTTCTACCGGGGCGCGTCCGCTCAGGGCGGGGTTTTCGCGCGTCATCCACCAAGCGGCTTTCTCGTCAGAGCCGAAGACCGCGCGGCCCTTCTGAAGCAAGCGCAAATAGCGGAAGAGCCGCTCCGACTCGGGGAGGCCCAGGCGTTTGCCCTCGTCGCGGTAGCGCGCGAACGTGCGGCGCGAGCGCCCCAGCACGTCGGCGATCTGGGCGTCGGAAAGCCCCAGCGTTTCTTGTAGGTCGGTCGCGAGAGAGACCGGGTAGCCGTCGCGGATCTGCGCATCGGCGTCGGTGTCGTTGGCGACGCGGACTTCGCTCCGGGCGTCGCCGGTCCGGAAGCCGGTTTTCGGGGACGAGGCAACGGCGGACATGAGTACAAGCGCGATTCGGAGAAGAAGGCGAATCGGGACGGATGGCAAATTGGCAAAACTAAAATGGACAGGCGCGCGCCGGTGTTTCGGTGGCGAGCGCATTCGGTGAGGCGTAGAGAGAAGATTTCCAGCCCGATTCTCTATTTATGATAATGCTACTTATCGTTGGTCGAGCGATTCGGGCCGCCGAGGCAGGGCCGTCCGCATTACGACGCTGTCCGCGTTACGATGCTGAAAGCACGGCAACTCACCTTCGGTGCGGTGGTTCGACGACCATGCTGCCTTGAAGCGAGCTTCTAGCGCGCATCGACGTCGCCGCCCAGGCGCTCGGTGCATGTAGTCGGGCCCCCGACGCCATGACTACAGCCCGCGAAAGCGTGCGGGCCGTCGCATTGCTCTCTTCATGCATCGGTATTTCCCCTCGAACCCCTTTCCAGATATGTCCAACAGTAGCGAACAGCAAACGGTCGTCTCCACCCTCAACGGACTACTGGCCACCGCCGTGAACGCCCGCGAAGGATACCGAACCGCGGCCAAAGATACCACGGACGACCAGCTAAAAACCTTCTTTAATAAGGCCGCTCAGGAGCGCGCGACGATGGTTGCCGATCTTGAAGACCTGGTGCGCGCTTCCGGCGGAGATCCCGACGCGAGCGGCACGACCGCCGGCAAGGCCCATCGGGGCTGGATCGACGTGCGCTCCACGCTGGGCGACGCGGACACGTCCGTGATCGATGAATGCCTGCGCGGCGAAGAGCACGCCATCACTGACTACGAGCAGGCGCTCGAGGAAAAGTCGCTGGCGAGCGACGCGCGCGATACGTTGAGCGACCAGCTCGAACAGATTCAAGCCGTCGTGCGGGAGCTGGAAGCCCACCGGTAGGATAGGAATGCTTCTCGGCTTGCGGTTGTGGGTCGTGGGCTGTCTTCTATAAAAAGCGCAATGCAATAACAGACATCACAGGCCCCGTTGGATCCCGAACCCTCGTCCGCTTCCGCCGACCCTCCGTTTCACCCCGTCGCGGTCGGCCCGCTGTACCCGAGCATCGAACGGGGGTTGAGCGCCGATCTGGCGGCGACCCGGGCGCTCGGCGGAACCGCCTTCACTGGCTGCACAGCCCACGTCGTCGCCTCAGACGGCCTCGTCACCGACGTGCTGGACGTGCCGACCGATTCCGTCAGCGCGCAGTTGGAGCACACGTTTCGGGTCGCCGATCCCACGGCGGCCAAGATTTCCGCCGTCGGCCACCCGGCGACCGTGGAGCGCGTCTTCGAGTTGCTCGACGACCAGCTCGCGGCAGACGCCCCACTCGTCCTCGATCTGACCCTCAGCGGGCCCAGCGGCGAAGACCTCTCCGGCCCCGACGTGCTCGAGGCCTTCGCCGAGCGCTATGACCAGGCCGACCTGGTGACGCTCCGCCGCTCGGACGCCGAACGCGCCGCCGGCATGGCGATCCCCAGCCTCGACGACGCCCAGGTCGCGCTCCAGCGCCTCGAAGACCTCGGCGCCGCCCCGCTGCTCCTGCGCTGCGGCCGTCTTCCGACCCATCACTTCGACACCGACTCCGACCCGCCGCCCTATTCGGTCGATCTGCTGTACGACAGCGACGAGTTTTCGCTGTTTGAAGCCCCGCACCTCGAACGGCCTCGCGCGCGCGGCGCTTCGAGCGCTTTTCTGACTGCTCTGCTAAAACACTGGGATACAAATCCCCTTCCAGAAGCGCTTCAAAAAGCAAAAGTATTCGTAACCGAAAGTCTTCGCCATATCGATGAAAACGCCTCTCTTTTGAGGTACGACTGGTTTTCTGAAAAATAATTGCCTAACAGTTTACCCGCAAAAAAACACTTTTTGTGTCATGCCGGTCGATGACGAAACGCTACGAAGTCGGCTTTCTCACACGCTGGAGCGCACGAACTTTTCCAGCCTTGGCACCCGGTACGAGGGAAAAGTACGCGACACTTATGCCCAGAACAATCGCCTGATCCTCGTTACGACGGACCGCATCAGCGCGTTCGACCACGTGCTGAACCAGACGATCCCATTCAAAGGACAGGTCCTCAACCAACTGGCGGCGCACTTCTTCGACGCCACGGCGGACGTGGTGCCCAACCACGTGGAGGACGTGCCGGACCCCAACGTGACGGTCGCCACGCGCTGCGACCCCGTGCCGGTCGAATTCGTCGTGCGCGGCTACCTGGCCGGCCACGCGTGGCGCGTCTACGAAGGCGGCGGGCGCGAACTCTGCGGCCAGCCCCTCCCCGACGGCCTCCAGGAAAGCAGCCGCCTCCCCCAGCCGATCCTGACGCTCGCCACGAAAGCGGAGGAGGGACACGACGAAGACATTACCCCCTCCGAGGCCATCGAGCGCGGGCTGATGTCCGAATCTGACTTCGACGAACTGCGCGATGCGGCGCTGCGCCTCTTCGAGCGCGGAAGCGAAATGGCTCGCGCGCAGGGCCTGCTGCTCGTGGACACGAAATACGAATTCGGGCGCGCGCCAGACGGTACCTTCCGCCTGATCGACGAAGTGCATACGCCCGACTCCTCGCGCTACTACTACGCCGATGGCTACGAACAGCGCCTGCAGGCGGGCCGTCCCCAGCGCCAGCTCTCGAAAGAATTCGTTCGCGAATGGCTTATGGAACACGGATTTCAGGGCAAAAAAGGACAGACCTTGCCCGATCTTCCTGATGACTTTCGCGCAAAGGTGAGCCGTCGGTACATCGAGCTTTATGAAAAGATCACGGGAACAGACTTCGAGCCGGCAAAAGGAGATCCGACAAATAGAATACAAAAAAACATACAAACGATGGGTAAAAAGACGGTTTAAATATAGCTTTTCCAAAGCCGGAGTGATGCGCGAGAACGAGACGACCGCGCGCCCGAAAGCGTCCTCGCGAATCACGTTTCACGCATCACGGGTCTGCGGCGTCACTGCGAAAAACGCCTGCCGATGCACGAAGCGCCCGCGCCGCTCTTCCCGCACGACCGTCCCGCCGAGACGTTCGGCGAGCGTCCGCCACCCCTCCGCGCGCCGGAAGCGCAACGGTTCCTCCGCCATCGCCCCTCCACAGCGCAACCGGTTGGCCTGCCGGTCCACGAAGCGCAATAAGCGGCGCTGCCCCTCGCTTTCGTAGACCGACTCTGCAATGACGACCCGCGCGCGCGCCACGCGGAGGGCTTCGCGCAAAACGGCTTCCGGCTCCCCGGCGTGGTGCAGCACGAAGTAGAGCACGACCACGTCGAAGGCGTCGTCCTCGAAGGGCAACTGGCGTCCGTCGTAGACGACGTGCGGCAGGTCCGTCCGGCTGAAGTCCCCTACATCGGCGAGCGTGACCGTCGCGCCCAGGCGCCGGCGGAGCGCAGCCCCCACGAAGCCTTCGCCCGCCCCCAGGTCGAGCAAGCGGAGCGGCCTTTTCTGCGCGAGCAGGGATTGCGGAAGGATCTGCATCACGCGGCGCGCTTTGCGGTGAGCACGCCATTGCAATAACGGTCTTACCAACCGCCGGCGCTCCTTCCATGCGGCCCCGAGCGCCCACAGGCCCGCTCCGCCCCAGCCCCCGACGACGAACGCCCAGTACACCCCTTCGGCGTGCGGAATAGGCGCGTAGAACAGGTACGTTCCCACCGAGCAGAGCGCCAGCCACTGCCACGGCCACGCGGGACCGCGAAGTGCCGCCAGCGCTAGGAGCGGCACCAGATACCACGGATGCACCGTCGTCGCGCATAGCACAAACAGCGCCACGCTCCAGAAAAACGCTTTTGAAATCGGCCACTGGCGGCGCGCGTCGAGCGCGTAGAGCACCGGCAGGCCCATCAGAAAGACCCATCGCAACGCCGGCCCCAGCGTCTTGCTCCAGTCCGCGCCGGTGACGAGACGAAACGCCTCCTTGAGCGCGTAGTACGGCCCGGCGTTGAACTCGAAGAGGCGTACGTACAACTCCAGCGAGGCCCAGACCTCCCCCCACGCAACGCCCGGCGCATACGGCAGCGCGAAGAGCGCGCCGGTGAGCGCGCCGGGCCACAGCCCCTCCCACCGAAAGCGCCGCCACAGAAAGGGGAAAAGGATCAGCGGGTACAGCTTAAAGAGCGTCGCCCCCGCCACCAGCACCGACGCCGTTCGCCCCTGCCCGGCGCGCGCCGCGATCACCGCGCCCACCAGTCCCAGCGCCGCGCCCGCCTCGGTGTGCCCCTGCCCCGCCGCCTCCAGCAGCACGAGCGGATGCAGCGCGTAGAGCATCAGCGCGCCCGCGCCCGTCCCCTGGCGGTAGAGCAGCCACACGACCGCCGCCTCCATCGCTGCAAAGAGCGCGTTGACGAGATAGAAGCTCCCCCGCCAGCCGAAGGCGTCGTAGAGCAGCCCCCCCGCCGCAAAGACGACCTGCGAGGCGGGCGGATAGACCGAATGGTACGACGCCGAGTTGAGCCGTTCGTACACGGATTCGTACGCCGGCGCGTCGCGCAGGTCGGCCAGCTCGGGCGCTTCCGGCGCGTGACGGTACGGATTGACGCCTTCCTGCACCTGGAGCACGCCGTCCCAGACGTAGCGAAAGCCGTCGTCGGAGAGAACGGGCGGGACCGCGACGAACAACACGCGCAGCGCGAGCGCCAGCACCAGCACCTGCCCCGCCGAATAAGCGCCTCGCTTCCAGGCGAGCATCAGCAGCGCGCCCGCTGCAAACGCCGCCGCGACCATACCCGGCCACCACGCCGGATGAACGGCCAGTACGCCGACGGCCGCGAGCGCAAGCGGGAGCGTAAGGCGTAAGGCATAATGCGTAGTGAAGCCCGTCCTCATCGTTTAGGCCTGCTGATACCGACGATGCCCTTCAAAAAGCAGCTTCGCTTCCTTCAATCTCCCGCGACCGCAGAACAGCAGCCTTACGCAATACGCAATACGAAACACGCAATACGAAACACGCATCACCCATCACGAAAAAACGTCATCCGCACGCGGCAGCCCTCCGCTTCATACGTCACCTGGTCGGCGGCCTGGTGCATGATGTACACGCCTCGGCCGTGCGTGCGCGTGAGGTGAGATTCTTTGAGGGGGTCGTCGACGTCCGCCGGGTCGAAGCCCTCCCCCTCGTCGGTCACCGTCGCCTCCACGCGGTCGCTGCGCACGTAGAACGCCGTCGTCACCTGCTTTTCGGGATTGGAAGCATTGCCGTGCTCGATGGCGTTCGTCACCGCCTCGCTGGTGGCCAGCACGAAACGGTGCGCCGCATCCTCGTCGGTGAACACGCGCAGGGCGAACTGCTGCGCCGCTTCGACGATCTCCTTCAGGCTCTCAAAGGTGCTGCTCCGCTCGAAGCGCCACTCCGTCGGAGTGTTGCGATACGAAGACATCTTCGAAGAACAGAGCAAAGAAAGAGGCGAGAGAGGACATAAAAATTACAAAATCATACGTTCCTACTCATCTCCCTCCCCGAAACTTTTTATCGAATGACCGCAGCTTTTTTGATCACGGGTTCGGCGTCCGGCGCGTTCACGCGAATGAGGTACACCCCAGCAGGCACCATCTCGCCGCCCCGGTCGGTCAGGTCCCAGTCGAGGCCGCCGTCGGAGCCGCTCTCTTCGAGGGTGCGCACGAGCGTGCCCTGCACGCTGACGACCTTGACCTCTGCCTCGGCGGGCAGGCCGGCGACGGTGAGTTGCTGGTCGCCGTGACGCCCGGCGTGATACGGATTCGGGTACACGTACACGTTGTCGAGGTTCTGCGCCGCCTCCGAAAGGCGAATCGTGTGCCCCTCCGGCGCGAGCGTGCGCCCCGAACGGCTGCGCATCCGCTCGACCGTGAGGGCGTTCTCGCGCCCCGTCGGCCCGATGCGCAGGCCTGCGACGTCCACGACGACGCGCCTCGGGCTGGACTCGTCGTAGCGGGCCGATACGACGGTGCCGGGCGCGGTGACGGAGTAGTTGCCGATGTCCGACGCAAGCGTCGGCGCCAGCGGCGCGCCGAATGTGATCGCCACGCGATTGTCGTCGAGGATCTCCCAGTTTTTGACGATCAGCGTGCCGGTCGTGTCTTCGGGGAAGGCCACTGGTACGGACGAGTCGGCCGTCGGCACGCCCTCGGCGCTTTCGAGACCCTGCCAGCGCAGCACGCCGCGCGTGCCGGCTGCCTCCTCGAACCGAAGCGCCAGAAGGCGTTCGTTCTCGGCAAAGGTGAGGCCGGCGGGCGCCCGCTCGCTTCCGCTCTCCGGGTCGTAGGTAAACTGCTCGATGCGCGCGGTGCGGTCGAGGCGGCGCGTGAAGCGCAAGCGCACGATCTGCGGCGACGGATACTCGACATGGGCGACCGTCGGCGGCGCCCGCGGGCGCACCGTGCGCGATTCGGAAAGCGGCGAGCGGTCCGCGCCGTAGTAGGCGCGCAGAGCGTAGCGGCGCGGCGCGCTGAGGGTGTCCACGAGCGACGAGTCGCGTCCGGCGTGGAGGTAACGATCGAGCGCTTCGCCGGGCGCGGCGCGTTGCACGACGACCGAGTCGGCCCCGGAGGCGCGCCACTGGAGCCGTGCACGCTGCTCGTCGGTCGCCGCGGCACGCACCCAGCGCGGCGGCGGGGCCCGACTCGCGCCGCGCTGGTAGGCGAAGCGACGCATCCGCCCGTCGGCGGCGGAGGTTACGACGCCTGGCGTGCCGCCGAAACGCGCCGCGACGACGACCGGGCTTTCCAGTCCGTTCGAGCGCGGGTTGCCCTCGGTCGGCGGGTCGGTGACGCCCCGGTAAAAGAGCGGGACGAGCCCCGTCTGCTCGCCCGCGTAGCGAAAGACGTAGAGCGCCGGCGGGTCCACCACGACCAGCTCGTCGCGGTCGTCGTCGTCGAAATCGGCCGTCGTCATCGCGCCGTCGGCCAGCCCGCCGTTGCGAAAGTCGACGCCTTTGACCGAGAGGCTGTCGTCCAGGCGGTAGCCCTCCCCCATGCCCGCGTGGTCCCAGAGGTAGTAGCGCCCGAAGAGCGGTTCGCGCTCCACCTCGCTGTTGACGCCGGCGACCGGGCGCGTGTAGGTGACGAATTCGTCGGTCCCGTCGCCGTCGAGATCGCCGGCGGCCACGCGCCGCCCGGCCCCGGCGTAGCGCTGCGTGCGGTGCGACCAGACCATCTCGTAGCGGTCGTCGCTCTGCGCCTCGTACACGATGAAGTCGCCGCCGTTGTCGATGGCGACGAAGCCGCGCCGCCCGTCCCCGTCGAAGTCGCCGGCGGCAGCGCGCCCCACCCCGAAGCCGTTTTCGAAAGCCGGCCCCAGCTCGGCGTCGGTGGTGTCGCGGGTGGGGTTGTCGAGCGTGGCGACGCGCTCGTAGTTGCCGTCCGGGCGCCACTCCACGATGCGCCACACGTCGTCGTCGTAGCCCAGAATCTCGCCCCGGTCGTCGGTGTCGAGGTCCGTCAGAAGCGCGGCGTTAAGCGCGTCGGCGGTGTCGCTGGCGACGCCGGCGGTGTCGACGAAGGCGATGTTCGAAAAGTCGGGAAACGCCTGCGGCCCGGGCTGCTCGATCAGGAGGCTTGCCCCGCCGATCTGGAAGAGCAGTTCGCGCCGGTCGTCCCCGTCGGTGTTGCCCACGTCGCGCGGGAACAGGTTCGTAAAGAGCGAATCTTGCAGCATGAAGCCCTCCTCCGCCCCGTTCCATTCGTAGCTCTGGAGCGAATCGGTGCGGGCTGCGCGGTCGCCGTATTTGGTGAACGTGATCTCGTGGTTGTCGTCGTCATCGAAGTCGGTCGCCTTCGGCACGAGCAAGCCGGCGGGCACGTCGAGTTCTTCTTCCTCGAAAAGCGCCGTGTTGAGGCGACTGGGCGGAAGCCGCAGCGTGCGCCGGGCCGTCGAGGTGAGGCCGGCGACGTTGGTAGCGCGCAGGGTGACGTCGACCGTGCCCCCGTCCCCGCTCGGCGAGGCCCACGTAAGGCCGTGGCGCCGCGCGCGGCGGTTCGATTCGACGGTGTAGGTGCGCGCGCCGGTGCTTACGGTCATCGTCATGGTCGAAAGGTCGTCGACACGCACGTCCGCCAGCACGCCGACCTGATCGCGAATCAGGCCCTTGTCCACGAAGCGCGGATCGATGCGCGGCGGCGAGCGGTCGATGTGGACGCGGCGGCGCCCCTCGACGGTGGTGCCGTCCTGGAGGCGCGTGGCCAGGCGCAGCGTGTAAAGGCCCTCCGGCAGATCGCCGGTGTTCCAGACGGCCAGCGTGTCCTTGTAGACTTGTTTTTCGAAAGGCCCTGCGATGCGCGTAAAGTCGAGGTCGTCCTCGTCGAAGGCGATGGTGTCGCCGCGCGCGTAAGAAACGGAGAAGGAGCGAAACGAGGGATCCAGCGACGAGCCGACGACAGCCGCCTGCGCCGAACTGATGCCGCCGTCGCTGGCAGGCTGGGTGATCTCGGTCCGCGCCGGCAGCGCGCGGCGCGCCGTGCTGGCGACGTCCAGGAGGCCCGCCCCGGTGCGCTGGTCCCAGCCGTCTTCCTCCAGGTCCTCCGCCGCGGCCGTCAGATTGGCGCGGATAGACGCGCGCGAGAGATCGGGATCGAGCGAGCGCAAAAGCGCAGCGGCAGCCGTCACCTGTGGGGCGGCAAACGAGGATCCGCCGAGGCGTTCGTAATAGGCGGCGGCGTCGGGATTGGCTTCGGGATTGCGGCCCGTCAGGGCGCGCGGGAGCGTGGTGGTGAAGATGCCCGTGCCGGGCGCGCTGAGGTCCAGCCCGGTGCCGTACTTGCCGGGAATCGAAAGCACGAGGTCGTTTTCGAGGGTGACCTCCACGGCCAGCTGCGCCACCGAGATGACCTCGGGGTAGTCCGACGGGTAGTGCTCTTCTTGCAGCTCGCCGGCGGCGTTGTTGCCGGCAGAGGCGGCCATCACCACGCCCCGCTCGGCGGCGTAGCGCACCGCCTCCTCCATGATGCGCGAGTAGTAGACGTCGCCGAAGGAAAAGTTGAGCACGTCCACGCCCTGATCGGCGGCGTAGACGATGGCGGCAGCGATGTCGGCGTCGGTGCCGGCGCCGTCACCGGCGAGGGCGCGCAGCGGGACGAGGCGCGTGTCCGGCGCCACTCCGAGGATGCCTTCGCCGTTGCTGTCGGCCGCGGCGATGATGCCGGCCACGTTGGTCCCATGCGGGTTGCCCAGCAGGCTGGCCGGCTCGCGGCGGTCGTGCGACGGATCGGGGTCGCGCTCGGCGTAGTCGCCGGTGTTGAGGACGTTCGGGCGGTCGACGAAGTCGTAACCGCGCAGGTCGTCGACGAACCCGTTGTCGTCGTCGTCCACGCCGTTGAAGTCGGACGGATCGACCTTTCCGTTGTCGTCGAGGTCTTCGCCGGGATTGACCCAGACCTGGCCCTCGAAGTCGGGATGCTCGAAAAACAGACCGGTGTCCACCACGCCCACCAGCACGTCCTCGGCGCCTGTCGTCACCTCGTGCGCCTCGGGCACGCGCACGACTGGGAAGTAGCGCAGGCTGTCGCGGCGCGGGTCGGTCTGGGAGGAGGGATCGAGGATGTGAACGAGTGAAGGGGCGGGGAAGCGGGGAAGCGGGGAAGAAGAGGGGCGTAGCGACGCGCCGCGGCGCGTCTCCGTCGTGGTAGAACGCGGAGGGCGATTTGCCCGGCCGTAGGTGTGGTAGAGGTGGAGCGGCTGGGCGTAGGCCACGTCGGAACGCGCGGCGAGCTGCTGGCGGGCGCGGCGAAGGGCCGCCGAGTCAGGCAACTGGATCGTGTAGGCGGGAATGGGCTGGCGCGCCGCGCCCACGGCCTGCGCCTGCGCGCCACTGCCCGACGCGGACGCCGGCGAGCGAAAGACCGGGCGCG
>PXTX01000086.1 GCA_003023275.1 Bacteroidetes bacterium SW_4_67_19 | reverse complement strand
GCTGCCTCGCAGGTCGACGCCGCCGGCGCGCTCGCCCCGCCTGCTCTATGGCCAAAGAAATCGTCGTCAACGCTCGCACCGACCAGACGCGCATCGCCATCGTCGAGGAGAGCGACCTGGTGGAGCTCTACATTGAAACCCCCGAGCACAAGCGCACCATCGGCAACATCGTGCTGGGGCGCGTGCGCAAGGTGATGCCCTCAATCCAAGCCGCCTTCGTGGACGTGGGGCAGCCGTCGGACGCCTTCCTGCACTTCTCCGACGTGGCCGACAACCTGCCGGAGGCGCTGGACTTCCTCAAGATGGACCCGCCCCGCGTGAGCGAGGTGGATCTCTCGTCGTCCAGCAAAAAGGGCGGGCGCTCGCGCCGGTCGAAGCGCAAGGGCGGCGTCAGCCCCGAGGACGTGCTCGAAAACGGCCAGCACATCCTCACCAAAATCGCCAAGGAGCCCATCGCCGACAAGGGCAGCCGCGTCTCGACGGACCTCTCGATGGCGGGCCGCTTTCTGGTGCTGGTGCCGCTGACGGAGTTCATCGCGGTGTCGAAAAAGATCTCCAACTCCAAGGAGCGCCGCCGCCTGAAAGCGCTCACCCAAAGCCTCCTGCCCGACGGCTTCGGCGCCATCGTGCGCACCGTCGCCGAGGGGCGCGACGCCAAGAGCCTCGACAAGGACCTGGAGCTGCTCCTGGACCGCTGGGGCGACCTCGAGGAGCACCTCGCCGAGAAGCCGGAAGGCCCGGTCACCCTCTACGAGGACGTCGACATGGTCTCGTCGATCATCCGCGACGAGTTTTCCAGCGACTACCGGCGCATCATGATCGACAACCCGAACCTGTACCGCTCGATTCGGGGGTACGTCAAGGCGGTGGCCCCCGAGATCAGCTCTTCGGTTCTCTTGCACACCGAGCAAACCAGCGTCTTCGAGGCGGCCGACATCAAGGCGCAGGTCGACCGCGCCTTCGAGCGGCGCGTGGAGCTGCCCTCCGGCGGCTACCTCTTCATCGAGCGCACCGAGGCGATGCACGTGATCGACGTGAACTCCGGGCGCTCCGGCAAGGGCAAGTCGCAGGAGGAAAACTCCGTCGACGTCAACCTCGAAGCCGCGCGCGTGATCGCCAAGCAGACGCGCCTGCGCGACCTGGGCGGGATCATCGTGGTCGACTTCATCGACCTGAAGCGCGGCAAAAACCGCAAGAAGGTCTACGACGAGCTCAAGAAAGAATTCAGCCGCGACCGCGCGGTGACGAAGATTCTGCCGATGAGCGACTTCGGCCTGGTGCAGATCACGCGCCAGCGCCTGCGCCCCTCGATCACGACGACGTTTTCGCCGGAGGACTTCGCGGCCGATGGCGACGGCGTTCCCAGCAGCAGCGGCGACGAAGCGCCCGGCGAGGACCCCGGCGAGGACCGCGCTTCCTCTATCGCCGACGAGGCAGGCGGCCCGATGAGCGCCGCGCACCGCGACGAGCTGGACCATCTGCGCCGCGAGGTGGCGCGCCTCAAAAAGGAAATGGAGGAGCCCCGCAAAAAGGCCGAGCGCCTCAAGGAAGACATGCGCGCTTCCCGCGAGGAGCGACAAAAGCTGGAAAAACGCAAGCGTCGCCTGAAGGGCAAGGCCAGCCGCCTCGAAAAAGAAGCCGAGGAGGCGAAGGACGAACTCGAGCAGCTCCGCAAGGAGAACCGCCAACTCTCCGAGCAGGCCGACCGCCGCGCGAAAGAGGCGCGCCGCCAGTTCAGCGAGGAAGGCGTGCCGCCGGAGCGTCTGGCCGCCACGCTCGAACGCTGGCTCGAAGACTACGCCGAGCACTCCGGCGGCCGCCCGCTCGTGTTGCGCGTGCACCCGTACGCGGCGGCCTACCTGGCGCGCAGCGTCCCCAGCTACCCGGCGCGCTGGTTCGGGCGTCACCTCGTGCGCGTGCGCATCGCAGAGGACCAGCAACTGGGCCCGCTGGACTTCCGCTTCGAGGACCCGCGCACCGGCGACGACCTGACCGACCGAAAGGGCCGCCTCGAACAGGCCAAGCAGGACGCGGATGCCGACCACCAGCCGAGCGCCGAAGACGCGCCCGAGGCGGCTTCTGCGGATGGCGTAGAGGAAGCAGGCGAAGACGGCGAGGCGGAGGCGCAGCCGACGGCGGAGGAAAAAAACGGCACGCCTGACCAAGCGGCGGCGGACGCGGAGGACGAGGCTGTGGGCGCGTGACCGGGAGCGAAACCGACGCTGCGAAAATCAAGTAGTAAGTGGCAAGGTTTTTCCACCCGCTCCCGAACTGCTGCCATGCCTTCTCCGCTGACGCTCCCGCGCAACGTCCGCGACGCCTTCCGCGAGATCTGGAGCGAAGAGATCGCCGACGACTTTACCGGCTGGCTCGACACCCGCTTTCAGCAGCGCGCCGTTCCCCGCGAGGAGTGGAACGAGGTGACGGGCCGCCTGGACCGGCTCGAGAACGAAATGACCGTGCGCTTCGAGCAGGTCGACGACCGCCTCGACCGCATCGAGGACCGGCTCAATCAGATGGACATGCGTTTCGATACGGTAAACGAGCGCTTCGACGCCATGAACGAACGCTTCGACGAGCGCTTCGATACCATGAACGAACGCTTCGACGAGCGTTTCGACGCCATGAACGCTCGCATCGGCGAGCGCTTCGATACCATGAACGCCCGCATCGGCGAGCGCTTCGATACCATGAACGAACGCTTCGACGAGCGCTCCGACCGCATCGACGAAAAGCTCGGCCAGATGAGCGAGCAGATCGACCGGATGAACGGGCGCATTCTTTCGATGACGCGCTGGCTGATCGGGCTACTCTTCTTTTTCGGAACGATGGTGACCGTGCTGCTGGCCGTCGTGCAGTTAACCGCTGCGTGAGCAGGGGCGTTCTCACGCAAAACGAGCCGACCGTTTCACGCGACCGGCTCCCCGACCAGGACGTTCTTGATGGCCTGCTCGCTGTCGGCGGCGCACCAGTCCTCCTGGAAGCCCTCTTCGTCGATGCGGCTGGCGATCTCGGCCAGGAGGTGCAGGTGACGCCCGGGGTGCGCCTCGGGGCTGACCAGGAAAAAGAGCGCGTACACCGGCTGCGACGCGACCGGCGTCCCGTCGGCCGTCTCCACGTCGGCCTCGTCAAACTCGATGCAAAGCCCCGACTGGCACCGCACGACGACCAGTTCGGGGTGCTCCACCGCGGAGGTGCGGACGTGCGGCAGCGCGGCCCCGCGCGAGATGACGATGCGCTCGCGGCCGGTGCGGTATTGCTCGGACAGCTTCTCGGCCGGCACCCCGATGCGCTTCTCCAGCAGGGCGGCGACGCGGGCCACGACGCCTTCGTACGGGACCGCCTCCTCCAAGTCCACGACGGGGGCGTGCTCCAGGACGTCCTCGAAGATCGCTTCCTCGCTGCGGCGCTGGCGGTCGGCGGCGGCGGTGTGAAACGGCAGTTCCGGCTCGTCGGTCAGCTCGACGAGCGCCAGGAGCGTGTCGCCCGGCTGTGGCACGAACGCGTGGTCTTCGGAAAAGACGGAGACCTGCTCGCCTTCCCGCAGGAGAAAAAGCGGCAGCAGGTCGTCGCCGTAGTGTTCTTGAAGGGCCTCGTAGGTGACGCCTTCTCCGAAGAGGGGGCGCCCGTGCAGGTGGCGCGGCAGGTCGCCCACGCCGCCGGGCGTGCTCGAACGGCGGCGGCGGTCGTTGCGAAGCGAGCGCCCGTTCGTCTCCTCGGAGGGCGCAGAGTCGGAGCGGGTCGGAATCTGGTATACGTCGGCGCTCTCGAAGACCTCCGCGAAGTGCAGAGCCGCCAGCGCGTTGGTTTCGTCATTGGGGGTGAGGGCGATGAGGCGGCCGATGCCGCTGAGGTCCAGTTCGTCGATGACGTGCTCGGACAGGGCGTTGGCGCGCTCGGCCAGCAGGCCCTCCTGGCGCGCGCTGCGAATGAGACGCGCGTTCGAGTCGATCATGAGGACGCGCACGCCCTGCTCGTCGAGCGCGCGGGCGATCTGGCGCGCCCAGTTGTGCGCCCCCAGCACCAGGACGCCCTGCGGATTGGGCTGCGCCAGGTTCAAGGCCTGCGCCACAGGCGCGATCGTGAGCCCGTAGACGGCGACCGTGCCCACGACGACCAAAAAGACAATCGGCGCCAGGCGGTCGGCCTCGGCGGGGTATATTTCCCGAAGGCGAAAGGCGAACAGCGACGCCACGGCCGCAGCCACGACGCCGCGCGGGGCCAGCCACGAGAGGAAGGCCCACTCGCGCCACTCCAGCGGCGTGCCCCACGAGGAGACCCACACCGCCAGCGGGCGCACTACCGCGATGAGCACCGCCAGAAAGAGCAGCGCTCGCTCGTCCATGTACTCCAGCGCCCCCATCTCCAGCCGCGCGGAAAGCACGATGAAGAGCGCCGCCAGCAGCAGCACTTGCAGGTCTTCCTTGAACTCCGCCAGCCCGCGCACCGACACGTAGGGCTGGTTGGCCATCCAGATGCCCATCAGGGTCGTCGTCAGAAGGCCCGACTCGGCCTGGAGCGTTTCGCTGAGGGCGAAGGCACCGACGACGGTCATCAGCGCGACGGCGTTCTGGAGGTAGTCCGGCACGAGGCGCCTCCGCAGCAGCAGCAGCAGCAGCGCCACCCCCGCCACCGAGACGCCCACCCCCACGACGACGACCGTCAACAGCCCCTCGGCGGCGTGAACGAGCGCTCCCGCCTGCCCGACGGCTTCTTCGTGGGCGAAGAGAATGCCCTCCAGCACCAGCACCGCCAGAATCGCCCCGATGGGGTCGATGGTGATGCCTTCCCACTTGGCGATGGTGCCGACGCGCCCGGTGGGGCGCACGTACCGCAGCAGCGGCACGATGACGGTCGGCCCCGTTACCGTCAGGAGCGCACCGATGAGGATCGACAGCTCCAGGTTGAAGCCGGTGATGTAGTAGGCCCCGAGACCGGCCCCCGCCCAGGTGACGAGCACGCCGACGGTGATGAGGTTGCGCACCGCCGCCCCCCCCTCGCGCAGCTCCGAGAGGCGCAGCGTCAATCCCGCCTCGAAGAGGATGATGCCGATCGAGAGGCTCACGAAGGCAAAGACCCAGGAGCCTTGCAGCGCCTGCGGCTCCAGCAGGCCGGTGACGGGGCCGGCGACGAAGCCCGCCACCAGCAGCAGCAGAATGGAGGGCAGGCGAAAGCGCCATGCCACCCACTGCGCGCTCACCCCCAGCACGATGACCAGGGCAATGCTGATAAGAATGGCGTGGACGGACATACCAGAGAACGTGGGAAAGGAAATGGTTGCGAGACGCCTGGCTTCAACCTCGGGGCTTTCGACGCGGAGTCTCCGGCTGGGTCTCGCGTGACCGGGGGATTCTTGGGTGCAAGAACAGTTCTCTTAACACCGAGGACCCTCTTGCGTTTCTGTTACAGTCCCCGTTCGGCATCGAGCACGCAGGCGACTGCCCAAGATGGGAATTAAAGCAGCTTCTCACTTCGCAAGGCGCGTTACGTGTCTTCGCCAATTTCCTTTGCTTCCCGGAGGCGCTGCCCGCGCCCGGCCACCAGCAGCGTGTCGGTGGCCGCAAGGGTCTGGTCGGGGTCGGGCGGGGCGGCGAGCGCGTCGGTTTCGGTGTCGTGGACGGCGACGACCGTGATCGCAAATCGATCGCGCAGGCTCAGGTCGCGCAGCGTTTGGCCTTGCCACGCAGCGGGCACGACCATTTCTTGCACGCTTAGGCCCCCGGCCATGCGCACATAGTCGACGATGGCGTGGTCGGAGAGGCGGCTCGACAGGTTGAACGCCGACTCGCGTTCCGGGAAGATCGTCTCTTGCACCCCCATGTGCTCCACGATTCGCCCATGATCGCGCGAAACGACGATAGCGTACAGCTCCTCCACGCCGAGGTCCAGCAGGGCGAGCGTGGCCAGCATCGAAGCGGTTATGTCATCGCCAGTGGAGATGATCGCCACGTCGGCCTCACCGGCCCCGGCTTGCTCGAGGGCGTCGCGCTGGCGAGCATCGACGACAGCGGCGCGGGAGACGTGGGCGGCCACCGCATCCACGCGGTCCTCGTCGGTGTCCACGGCAATGACGTCGTGGCCGTCTTTGTAGAGCGCCTCTGCCACGCTGGTGCCGAAGTTTCCGAGACCGATGACGACGAAACGACGGGCAGGCATATCGAAAAAGGAAGTCGAGAAAAAAGGAGGCGAGTGGAAAATGCGTCGTTCGGCGGCACTACCCGACGGCCACGTCTTCCTGAGCCAGGCGTACGTCTGCGTTTCCGCGCTTTCGGCTGCGCGACACGGCGGCCGCCAGCGAGAGCGGCCCCACGCGCCCTACGTACATGAGCACGATGGTGATGACCTTCCCGCCCGCCGTGAGGTTACCGGTCGCGCCCATCGAAAGACCGACCGTATTGAGCGCGCTGACCGCCTCGAACATGTGTTCGAGGAAGCCGCTCTCCGTCGCCGAGGCGAACACGCTCTCGAAATCTACGAGCGTCATTCCATAGATGCCGGCGGTGACGATCCCGAAGGCTACGACGAACACACTCATCGCGCGGTTGATCGTATCCCTCGGCAGAGTGCGACTGGAGACATTGACGTGCATGCGCCCGCGCAGCCGCGCCCACGCCATGAGCACCAGCAGTGCGGCCGTCGTGGTCTTGACGCCGCCTGCCATCGAGCCGGGCGACCCGCCGACGGACATGAAGAGTATCGTCAGAAAGTTGGTGCTGGGCAGCGCCTCGCCGTAGTCGATGGTGTTGAAGCCCGCCGTGCGCGGAGTGACGCTGGCGAAGAGGCCGTTCGCGAGCCGCTCCACGAGCGGCAGCCCGGCCAGCGTGTTGCCCCATTCGAACACCGTAAAGAGACCCCACCCCCCCACGATCAGCACGGCGGTCGTCACCAGCACGAGCTGCGAATGCACCGAGAGTCGAAAGCGGCGCTCGCGCCCCGCGCGCCCGGCGTGCCCCCACCGGTACACCTCTTCGAGCGTCAGGAAGCCGAGTCCGCCGGCTACAATGAGCGCCATCACCACACAGAGCAGCGGCACGTTTCCCCGAAACGGCATTAGCGACGCCGTAAACGTCGAGAAGCCGGCGTTGCAAAAGGCGCTGATGGCGTGAAAGACGGAGGGCCACGGGGCCCCCTCCCACCCAAAGCGCGGCACCCAACACAGGTACAAAAGCACGGCCCCGACGGCCTCCGTGATAAAGGTAAACCTGGTCGCCGCCCAGGCGAGGTCGCGATAGCCGATGTCGGGCACGATCTCGGCCGGCCCTTCCGCCAGCGTCTCGTGGCGCACCGAGAGCCGCCGCCCGAGCGTAGAGATGATGATCGTCGTGAACGTAATCATCCCCAGCCCGCCGATCTGGATCAAAAAGAGAATGTACGCCTGGCCCCAGAAGGTAAAGTACGTCGCCGTGTCCACCACGATGAGGCCCGTCACGCAGATCGCGCTGGTGGCGGTAAAGAGGGCGTCGAGCCAGGAGAGCGCCGGGCCGGCGTAGAGGCCGGGCAGGGTCTTGAACCCCACGGTCCCCAAGAGAATGAGCGTCAGGAACGAGCCCGCGAATAGCTGCGGCGGGGAGAGCGCCCGCCAGGCCCGAGCTACGTAGCTGTGCCTGTTTCTGCGTCTTGTCCGTTCGTTGCTTTGCGAATCGTAATCGAACCAGGCGCGCACGTAGAAAGGGGCTGTGACGAAAAGGCGGGAGCTTCGCTCATCGGGGGTTGCCGTCGGAGCGCAAATTTTTGAATCGAGAGTGCATTAGGTTTCGGCCGAGGCCGGCTCGTTTTCTTCCGAATTCGTCGGGGCCCCGCTCGCCTCGCTGGCCAGCGGCAGGGTAAACGTGAACGTCGCGCCCTCGCCCGGCGCCGACGCTACCGCGATGGTTCCGCCGTGGCGCTCGACGATCTCGCGGCAGACGGCCAGCCCCAGCCCGCTTCCGCCGGGGGCCGTATCCCCCTGGCCCTGGGTGAACTTCTCGAAGATGCGTTCCTGCATCTCCGGCGCGATGCCCGGCCCGTCGTCGGTCACGGCCACGCGCACCTCGCGGTCCGTCGCCTCTGCGCCGATGCGCACGCTCGTGTCGGCGTAACGGACGGCGTTGGAGAGCAGGTTCGTGAACACCTGCACGACCTGCTCGGGGTCGGCCCAGGCGTCGGGCAGGTCGCTCGGCACGTTTAGGTGCAGCTCCACGTCGTGCTCGGCGGCCGGGGCGCGGGCGTTCTGCAGGGCGCGTTCGGCCAGCTCCCCCATCCGCGCCGGTGCGGGATGCATTTCGACGCGCCCGCTCTCGATTTTGGAAAGGTCCAGCAGGTCTTCGACGAGAATCTGAAGGCGCTCGACTTCCTCGCCGGCCGCCTCCAGGAGGGCGCGGTTGTTCTCGTCGAGGCCCTCCGCGAGCCGCTCGGTGAGCAGCCCCATGCTCATGCCGATGGAGGTGAGCGGCGTCTTGAGTTCGTGCGAGGCGGTGGCGACGAACTCGCTCTTGAGGCGGTCCAGCTCGCGCAGGCGCGTCACGTCGCGCAGCAGAAGCACCGCTCCGAGGCGTTCCCCTTCCGCGGCCCCCCGAACCGGAGACACGTTGATCTGGTAGTGGTGCGTGCGCCCGTCGCGGTCCACGCTCAGAAAGCCCTCCTCGCCGTCGAAGGCAGGCGCCCGGCCCGACGCGACGGTCTGCCGGACGTGCTCGAACAACCGGCGGTCGTCGATGGCTTCCAGAAAGTGACGCTCGCGCGCCGCCTCGACGCCCCCCTCGATCTCGAAGAGGTGCGCGGCCACCGGATTCATGTTCATCACGCGCAGGTCGGTGTCCACGGCCACGAGGCCGTCGTCGATGCTGTCGATGACGGTTTCGGTCTTGCGCTGCTCGGCGGTGATGCGCTCCAGGTTCATGGCGCGAAAGGAGCGCAGCTGGGCGGCCATGTCGTTGAAGGCGGAAGCCAGGCGGCCGAGTTCGTCGGAGCCGTGCCCCGAGGCGAAGCGCGAAAATACGCCCGGGGTACGTGCGGGCACGGTCACGTCGTAGTCGCCCTCGGCGATGCGGTGGGTGGCCTCGCGCACGCGGCGGAGCGGGCGCACCAGCCGGTTCGAGAGGACGACGCTGAAGGCCAACCCCAGCAGCAAGGCTGCCACTCCCACGCCGCCGACGGACCAGACGGCCTGCGTGGCCACCGCTTCGGCGCGGTCGGCGGCGCCGGCGGCGGTTTTTTGGTTGAGGCGGCGCAGGCGGGTGACGGCCCGGCGCACCTGCTGGAAGGCCGGCAGCATTCGATTGCGATAGGCCGAGTCGGGCGCGGCTCCGCTGCGGCTCACGGCGGCCATCTCTTTCTGGTAGTATTCGTCGGCCGCCTCGATCCGGTCGATGATGTTCTGCTCGCCCTCGATGGTAACGTTGCCGCGCGCCCGGCCCAGCTCTTTCGAAAAGTCCGCCTGGTAGGTGCGGTACTGCTGAAGGCCCTCCTCTTCGTACCCCAGCAGGTAGAGCAGGACGCCACTGTCCTGGCGCTCCAGGGCCGCCAGCATGTCGTCGGCGGCGCGGATGGACTGGTAGTTCTCGCTCAGGATGGCTTCGGAGGCGGAGCCGAGGCGCAGCAGATTCGTGAAGCTCCACCCCAGCGCCAGCGCCAGCAGGAAAAGCACCAGCCCGTAGCCGAGAAGGATTTTCTTGCGAAGCGTCCAGCGCATCATCGGGTGTGGGAGCGTGAGTGTGCGGGGGCGCGAGCGTGCGGAACCGGCCGCCCGCCACGCAAAAAAAGGTTCGATGAGGGGGACCAAACCCGCCGCCCCCCGCCCACGATCCGCCGTCCGTCGGAGGCGCAAAGAGCGCGCGCGGCGAACGCATCGGTCCCTGCGTGGGTACAGGCGCTTCCGCCGCGCCCGCGACTTTGCAAAATGCTTTGCAAAATGCAACGCCCGACGGCTGCACAGGATCATGGAAGCCCCGACCGACGCCCCGCCCCAGACGCCCATCAACCGCGCGCTGCGTGTACTGGCGGTGGAGGAAGCCGCCGGCGTGCTCGGGATCGACCCGGCCACGCTCTGGCGCCGGCGCAAGAAGTATGGGCGGCTCGTAGACGACAGACGACAGCGTTCTCGGCCAGGGTCGAGAAAAACGCCCTTTGCACCCTGCAACCCGCCGATCGAAAAATCTTTGCAAAATGCAAGATGCCGCGCCGCGCTGCCAGCCTCGGAGCAGCCTGCTGGGGGCGTGCTTTCCCTACCGTGCAACCTGGCACTGCACTTGAAGGCAATAGGGACCGACGCCTGCCTTCCTTTCCCCCGATCCCGCCATGCCCGATCCCGTTCCGAACGACCGCCCCGCCGCCGCTGCCTCGCGTCCCAAGCACGTCCTCGTCGTCGATGACGAAAAAAACATTCGCCTGACGCTCCGGCAGGTGCTGGAGGAAGAAGGGCTGCGCGTAGACACCGCCTCCGACGGCGACGACGCGCTCGGCAAGGTGCGCGCCGCCTCGGGGCCGGACTTCGACCTGGTGCTGCTGGACCTGCGGATGCCCGGCACGGGCGGGATGGAGGTGCTCCGCCAGCTGCGCGAGACGCACCCGGAGCTGCCGGTGGTCGTCTTCACTGCGCACAGCAACGCCGAGAACGCCACCGAGGCGATGAAGCTCGGCGCCACCGACTTCGCCGCGAAGCCGTTCTCCCCGCAACAGGTGCGCGCGCTCGTCCGCGATCTCGACGCCGCGCCGGCAGCGACAGCCCCCGCTGCCGACGACGAGCGCGGCAGTGAGCGCACCGACGACGCGCCCTCGCACCACACGCACTGCACGCTCGTCGCCCTGTCCGGCGGCGGTGCTCCGCCCGAGGCGCTTCTGTCGCTGGCCGCCGCCTCGGCCCACAGCTACGCGCACGGCGAGGTCGTCGCCCTCGCCCTGACCCCCGACGTAACGGACGACGCGGTGGCGACGCACGCCCGGGAGCTGGGGGTTCCCGTGCGGACGCGCCGCGCAACGGACGGACGCTTCCGCGAGACGATCCGCGCCAGTGCCGAGGAGGAATCCCCCGACCACGTGCTGCTTCCCTGGAGCGGGGCGCCTGCCGAAGCGCGCGCGCTCGACGCCTTCGCGCAGCAACTCGCCGACGAGATGGGGACGGAGGTCACGCTCGCGCGCCCCGGCCGCCGGGCCTCGACGCAGCGCATTGCGGCGCGGGTGAGCCGCGCGCCGCACACGCTGGTGGCCGTGCGCCGCGCGCTGGAGATCGCCCGGAGCGCCGGCGTGGCGCGCCTCACGCTGCTGAGCGCCCAGACGGCGCCGCCGGAGGGCGACGAAGAACGCCTCCGCCGCGACGGGCGCGCCCTGATCCGGCAGGTCGCGCGCAAGGCGGGCCTCACCGAGGGGCAGTACCACGCCCACCAGACCGTCGCCACCGACGAGCGGGCGCTCGTGCGCGTCGCCGAAGACTTCGACACGCTCTGCGTGAGCGCTGTTCACGGGGACGCCCTCGCCGACGCGCTCTTCGGTGAGGGCGAAGGCAGCGACCGCATCCGGGGGACCATCGCGCTCGTGCGCGGCCCCGAGCACCGCGAGCCTACCGTCCTCGAATCGCTTCTCAATCGCCTCTCTGGAACATGATCCTGTGTTGACGCCCAACACGAACATCTCAAAATGGTATGACCTCTCCCGAACCCCCGCTTTTCGGCAGCGTTCATGCCTCCAGCCCCTTCAACTCCCTTCCTCAAGCCCCTCCTTCCCATGAAAGCCACCTGGAACGGCCACACCCTCGCCGAAAGCGACGCGACCGAAAACGTCGAAGGCAACGCCTACTTCCCGCCCGAGTCGCTCAACCGCGACGTTCTCGAAGAAAGCGACACGCGGACGACCTGCCCCTGGAAGGGCGAGGCGCACTACTACCATCTCGCTGCCGACGGGGAGCGCGAAGAGGATGCCGCCTGGTACTACCCTGCTCCCAAGGACGCCGCCACCCAGATCAAAGACCACGTCGCCTTCTACGGCAGCAAGGTCAGCGTCACGGAGTAGCGGAAAGGGGAGCTTAACCAGAGATCGTTGTGTATTCCACCATTCACCATCTCCCATCCACCGCCTCGCGGTGAGCACAGCGAACGAACAAAGCGAATCCGCGGTCCCTCGGATAATCTCGCAGGCCGACACCGCCCGCCGTTCGGATCCTGCGGCGCCGCGCGGCGGTTGCCCTGCACGTGACGCGATGTTTTCCCCCTTTTCTTGACCGCCTCTGTCCATGACGACGACGCTTTTCGCCCGCCTGCCCTCCGCCCGCTCCAGTGTGGCGGCGCTCGCCCTGCTCGCCCTCGCCGCCGCTATCGCGCTCGCGCCGCCGGCCGCCCACGCGCAACCCCAGCGCAGCACCCAGCTGCCGCGCGTCAGCCCGAACGCCGCCGTCAGCCAGACCGTCGGCGTGACGGACGTGCACATCACCTACGGGCGCCCCAGCGTCAACGACCGCGACATCTTCGGCGGGCTCGTGCCCTACGGCGAGGTGTGGCGCACCGGCGCCAACGAGGCGACCACCATCACCGTCTCCAACGACGTGCAGATCGAAGGCCAGTCGCTTAAAGCAGGCACGTACGGCTTCTTCACCGTGCCGGGGCGCGAGGCGTGGACGCTCATTTTCAACGAGACGGCCGAGCAGTGGGGCGCCTACGAATACGACCAGAGCCAGGACGCGTTGCGCGTGGAGGTGGAGCCGCAGGAGGCCCCCCATCCGCACGAGCAGATGGGCTTTCATTTCGGCAGCGTCACCGACAGCAGCGCCACCGCCGCGCTCGTGTGGGATGAAACACGCGTGCCCTTTCGCATCGAAACGAACACCAGCGCCCACGTCCGCATCCGGGCGGAGGCGGCCGCCGAAAACGCCGAGGACTGGCGTGCCCCGCTCCGGTACGCCGCCTACGCGCTGGAAAACGACCTTTACCCCGAGGCGGCCCTCGACTGGGTGAACCGCTCGATGGCGCTGGCGGAGAATTTCCAGAACACGGCCCTGAAAGCGCGCCTGCTGGCGTCGATGGAGCGTTACGAGGACGCGCGCCGCCTCGCCGAGCGCGCGATGACGAGGGCCGAGGAGGGAAACGGGACGCCGCAGGGCCTGGAGCAGTTCGAGGAACAGGTGGCCGGCTGGCCTTCTCGCTAAGGCTGCGAACCGCAGGGGGCGGACATGGCGGTTAGCCCGCAGGCGTTCTGATCCCTGTCCGTGCGCGCTCGAATGTGTTTCCGACATGGCCTCGACTTCGGCTCGCGCCCGATGCTCCGACGCTTCGCGCCACGCAGCGTGTGTTCGCAGCCTTAGCGAGAAGGCCAGCCGGCCACCTGTTCCTCGAACTGCTCCAGGCCCTGCGGCGTCCCGTTTCCCTCCTCGGCCCTCGTCATCGCGCGTTCGGCGAAGCGGCGCGCGTCTCGTTCACCTTTCGCGGCGAGCGCTTCCGGCTGCGTCACCGCGCTGACGGAAGCTTTTCCTACGCGCGCCTCTCCCGCGACTCGCTGGGGCGCCGCGTCGAAGACGTGCTCACCTCCTCGGGCACGCTGCGCCGCCGCATCGACGGACGCTCCGCCTCGCTGGACAGCGCGGCCCGCCGCCGCATTGAAACTGCCGTCAACTCGGTGGCCTACTTTGCGCTTCTGCCCTTCCCGCTGGGCGACCCGGCCGTCCAGCCGCGCTACGCCGGGACCGACACGCTGCGCGGCACGCCCTACCACCGCATTGCGGTGCGCTTCCGGCAGCAGGGCGGCGGGCGCGACTGGCAGGACCGCTTCCTCTACTGGTTCGACCAGCGCGACTTTTCGATGGACTACCTCGCCTACGCCTACGGCCTGGGCAACGGCGAAGACTACGGCACGCGCTTCCGCGACGCCTTCAACGTGCGGACAGCGTGCGGGTCGAATGACGATGGGCGAGCGATGATGGACGAACGATGATTTGCGATGGGCGATTTGCGATGGGCGATTTTCACTCCAAGAGCACTTCCCCCGCGAGGGGATGACCTGTCGGCCGCTCGCTCCGCTCGGGGCGCGATTGGTGAGCAGACCGACGCGCTCGACCATTCGGTCTCGACATCCGTCGGTCAGCAGCCTTGCGCTGTTGCGTTTTACGCAATACGTTTTACGCAATACGTTCCCCCCTTCCCCTTTTCCTGCACATGCCTGCAACCGCCCCCTGGGAAATGGCCGCCTCGGACCACAGGGCCGCCGCCTACGAATCCGCGCGCGAGCGCATCGACGCGCTCCTCGACGGCGAGGACGACTGGGTCGCCGCGATGGCGACGGTCGCCTGCGAGCTGCACCACCACTTCGAGCACTACGACTGGACGGGCTTTTACCGCGTCGTCGCTCCCCAGCTGCTCAAGGTGGGGCCGTACCAGGGCGGGCACGGGTGCCTCTCGATCCCGTTCGACCGGGGCGTCTGCGGGGCTGCCGCGCGCTCCGGCCAGACCCAGCTCGTGCCCGATGTGGAGGCGTTCCCCGACCACATCGCCTGCTCCTCCTCGACGCGTTCGGAGATCGTCGTGCCCGTCGCCGCGCCGGACGGGCGCCTGCTGGCCGTCCTCGACGTGGACTCCGACCGCCTCGCCGCCTTCGACGAGACCGACCAGGAACACCTCGAAGCCCTCTGCCAGACGCTCGGC
>PXTX01000085.1 GCA_003023275.1 Bacteroidetes bacterium SW_4_67_19 | reverse complement strand
GGGCGCCTGCTGGCCGTCCTCGACGTGGACTCCGACCGCCTCGCCGCCTTCGACGAGACCGACCAGGAACACCTCGAAGCCCTCTGCCAGACGCTCGGCAAGCAGTTTGCGTAGTGTTGGCGTGTCGGAGAGTTGGGGTGTGTTGGTGTTGGGATGTTACGGTGCGCATCTTACATCCCTAAACACAAGCACCATAACACTAATAAAACACCCAGTGCCAGCGCACCTCAGGGGCCAGTTGCAGGGCCGGGGCCGGCAGGCGCACGAACTCGAAAAAGCGCAGCACCGCCTGAAACGGCTGCGGCAGATCGAGCGAGTGCAGCAGGTCGATGTCCGGCCCAATGTAGAACTCGCGGCGGTGCACGTTGCTTTCGCCCTCGGGCACGTTGTCGTAGTCGAGGCCCGAAATGGCGTGCGCAAGGTTGTCGCCGCCGTAGCCGACCGAGAAGGCCAGCCAGTCGGGCCAGACGCGGCGCGCGCGGCCGTCGAGCCGTTCTTCGGGGCGCACCGTGAGCCAGTAGGTGGCCCCGCCGTAGTCCTTGACGGCGTTGCCGAGGTAGCCGAGCGGGCCGCCGCCGTCGACGCCGGTCGTCCGTGTGCCGTAGTAGGGGGAGGGGTGGTAGGAATACTTCGCCGCCAGCCAGTCCATGCGCTCCGGGTAGGCGACTTGAAGCCCGCCGACGGCGCTGCCGACGAGGTTGGCCAGCGCGTCGGTGCGGGAGAAGCCGTAGGCTTTGCTGAAGCTGTCGCTGACCTCGATCTGCGTCTGAAAGACGGTGCTGACGATGCCCCCGAAGAGGGCCGACTCACTGGGGGAGAGGCCGGCCCAGCGCCCGTAGCCGCCCACGATGCGCGTAATGTGCCACGAGGTCCAGACGTGGCCCAGCTTGTCCTGCTGCACGAAGGTGTGCCAGTCGTCGAGCCAGCCGTCGTCGGCGGCGCTGCCGGCGATGTTCTCCGATTCGCTGTAGAAGTGAAAGCCGGTGCGCTCGGCTTCGTCGTACCAGATGCTGGCGAGGGCCGCGGTAACGCCTGCGTCGAGCGCGGCGGCCGTGCCCACGCCGTACCAGAAGCGCTGCGGGTGGTACGACGGCGCCGCCTCCAGCAGCGAAAGGTCCGTTTGCGGGCGGGCGCGTGGAAGGGCAGGCACAGGGGCCGGGGCGAGCGGCCCCAGCACGGCGGCGCGGGCGGTGGCGGGCAGCGGCGCACGGCCCGTATCGGCGCGCACCGTCGTCGGCTGTGCCCGTACCGCGCCTGCTGACAGGAGAACACCGACAAACGCCGCCAGCGCCGGAAGAACACGCAAACGCATGTCAGAAAGCGTAGACCGAAGAGAAATGAGAGACCGCCGTCCGCGGTCCGCCGTCCCGCGAAGGCCGCAGGCCGAACTACGAAAGGCCTAATTGCCCGGCGGCGTCCTCGACGAGGGCGCGCGCCTCTTCGGGCGTCGGGGCCTCGGCGTAGACGCGCAGGACCGGCTCGGTGCCGGAGGGGCGCACCAGCACCCAGCGCCCATCGTCGGCGATGTGCTTGACGCCGTCGAGCGTGTCGAGTTCGCTGATGGCGTGGCCGTCCACCTCGCCGAGGCCGCCGTTCGCGTCGAGGCGTTCCAGCACCCGCGCCTTCTGCGCGTCGGTGGTGCGGATGTCGCTGCGGTAGTAGTGATGCGGGCCGAACTGGTCGTGCAGCTCGGCGACCAGCGCGGAGAGCGGCTGCCCGCGCTTCGTCATCATTTCCACGACCAGCAGCCCGATGTAGATCCCGTCGCGCTCGGGAATGTAGCCGCCCGCGGCGATGCCGCCGCTCTCTTCGCCGCAGACGAGCACGTCGGGGCCCCCGTCGCTGCCCGCCAGCTTGGGCGCCAGGTGCTTGAACCCAATCGGCTCGGTTTCGACGGGCAGGTCGTAGCGCTCGCCCATCGTGTCGAGCATGTGCGTGGCGGCGAACGTCTTGGCGATGCGCCCGCGCCGGCCGCGCTCTTCATAGAGGTACTTCACCAGCAGCGCCATAATTTCGTGCGCGGTCACGTACTGGCCGTGTTCGTCGACCATGCCGATGCGGTCGCCGTCGCCGTCGTTGGCGATGCCGGCGTCGCAGTTCTCGCGGGGGACCATTTCCAGAAAGTCGCCGAGGTGCCGCGCGATAGGCTCCGGCGGGGTGCCCTCGAAGCCGGGATTGTCCTCCGCGTGCAGCTCCGCGACGTGCTCGGCGCCGAGGAGGCGGCGCACCAGGCCCCGGCCGGCGCCGTACATGGCGTCGTGGCCGACGCGCACGCCCGCCGCGCGCATGCCCTCGATGTCGAGCAGTTCGCGCAGGGCGTCGAGGTATTCGCCCGTCAGGGCGCGCTCCTCGACGCGGCCGTCCTCCAGCAGCGCGGCGAAGGGCGGCAGCCGGTCCGCCGAAGGCGCCTCGCCGGGAATGCGCTCTTCGACCTCGGCGACCATCGCCGGCGGGGCCGGGCCGCCGAAATGCGCCTTGAGCTTGTAGCCGCTGTACTCCGGCGGGTTGTGACTGGCGGTGATGACGACCCCCGCATCGGCCCCGAGCGCCTCGGTGGCGTAGCTGACCGCCGGCGTCGGCGTCACGCCCTCGCCGATGACGACCCGCACGCCCCCGGCGGCCAGCACGCGCGCGGCGTGCTCGGCAAAGCGGCGGCCCAGGAAGCGCGCGTCGTGACCCAGCACGACCGTCGGCGGACCGTCGGCGCTGCCGTCGCCCCGCGTGTCGTCGAGCCACTGCGCGGTGGCCTGCGCCACGCGGGCGAGGTTGTCGAAAGTGTACTCCTCGGCAATGACGGCGCGCCAGCCGTCGGTTCCGAAGGCGATCTGGGACATGGGGCGGGGAGTGGGTTGCGGGTTTCGGTTTGCGTTGGGAAAAGGCATTCGACAAAGAACGAAAAGCCGGCGTTCGAAGACCATTATCTTTTTGCCAAAACCCCCGCCGACAAAAAAAGCGCCGCCCCGCCGCAGTGGCGAGCCGGCGCTCTGGGTTGGCGCGGAGCGCTGGGCGTCGTGCGTGCCGAACGCCTGCGCCCGAAAAATGCGCTTGAAAAAACGGGCCTGGCGCAGTCAGGTGTTGCAGAAAAAGCGACGCGCTACGGCTTCTCGGTGGCGATGAAGTCGACGCGCTTGCCCGAGGGGGTGCTGACGACGTCGTCGACGCTGACGGGGATTCTTCTTCGGAGGCGAGTTCGTCGGAGTCGGCGGCGCCGTTGTCGAAGAAGAAAACGCCCTTGTAGGCTTTTCCGTAAACGGTCTTCTCGGAATAGGCGTAGCCCTGGCCTTCGGTGTCGTCGAAGGTCGCGTCGTGCAGGTCGTAGAGGCTCATGGAGGCGGGAGCGAACGTGGCGAAAAAAAGCAAAGGCAGCGCGCGTAAAAACCGCGTTACCGTACATTTCTACTCGCAGATGGTCCCAATGGTTCGTTCGGGAGAAGGGCTTCTCTCACCGCCACGGCTTCTCTCACCGCCAGTGCACGCGCCAGACGCTTTTCCCGTCGCTGCGCAGCCACACGGCGCCGGTCTCGGCGGTAGCGATCGGCACGGCGCCCGCCTTGCGCCAGCGCGCGAGCACCTTCTCGTTCGGAAGGCCGAAGCGGCGCCCGCTGCTGGCGACGGCAAAGGTCCCCTTCCCGGCGGCGGCGCGCACGAACGGCGGGATGCTGCTGGTGGCCGAGCTGTGGTGGCCGACCTTGACGACGTCGCTTTCCAGGAGCGCGCCGTAGCTGTGGGCCAGCAGCGCCTCGGTGCGCGCCTCCGCGTCGCCGGTGAAGAGCAGACGCATCTGCCCGTAGGCGAGCTGGAGAGCGAGCGAGGCGTCGTTTTCGGAAGCCGTTTCGACGAGCCGCTGGGTCGGGGCGAGCACGCGCGCGCCGACGGAAGGACCGAAGCGAAGCGTGTCGCCGGCGCGTGTTTGGCGGACGGGCACGTTCAGGCTGTCGAGCAGGCGGTGTGTCTCGTCGTAGAGCGCCGACGCGGCCCGGTCGCCGCCGGTGACGAAGCGGCCCACCTCGACCTCGCGCAACAGCGACGGCACGCCCCCGAGGTGGTCGCCGTCCGGGTGCGAGAGAACGACGGCGTCGAGGCGGTCGATGCCGTAGCGCCGGAGGTGCGGCAGGAGGGTGTGCTCGGCCGCGTCCCCAGTGGCGGAGCGCCCGCCGGCGTCGATGAGGACGCGCCCGCCGCCCGGCAGCGCCAGCAGGGCGGCGTCGCCGTGACCCACGTCGAAAAAGAGCGCGTCGAGGTGCGCGTCGCCGGCGTCGCGGGGACGGTCGTTCTGGAACGCCCCGTGCCAGACGCCGGCCGCCGCGAGCGCCAACGTCAGGGCCGCGAGGCGCCATCGCCGGCGCGGGTGCGGCCACGCGGCCAGCACGAGCACGCCCGCCGCGCTCGCGGCCAGCAGCCAGGGACCGGCCTCCGGCATGCGCAGGAGCGTCCACGAGGCCTGTTCGCTCGCGCCGAGGCGGGCCGTCCACCGCAGTGCGTGCACGGCGGCGTCGGCGCTCGCGCCCGCGGCATTTGCCAGCGGAGCGGCCCACCCGCCCAGTGCTACGGCCACGAGACCGCCCAACAGCGCCGCGCCTGTCAGCGGGATGGCCCACAGGTTCAGCACCAGCCCGGCGAAGGGGACGCGCCCGAAGTGCGCCAGCAGCACCGGCAGCGTGCCCAGCGTGGCCGCCATCGTCGTGATCGTGGAGGCGGCGACGGCGCTCCGCCACGGGTCTTCCTGCCAGGCGCGCGGCAGCCCCTTTTGCATCACCGGCGCGAGCAAGACGATGGCGCCCACCGCCGCGAAGGAGAGCTGGAAGCCCGCCTCGAAGAGCTGCGCGGGCCGCCACAGCAGCAGTCCCACGGCGGCGGCCCCCAGCGCATTGAGCGAGGGCGTGGGGCGCTGCGCGAGCGTCCCGCCCATCAGGAGGGCGGCCATGACGGTGGCCCGCACCGCCGAGGCGGGCGCGCCGGCCAGGAGCACGTAGAAGACGAGCGCCCCCAGCGCGAGCGTGGTGCGAATCCATTCGGCGACGCGCCGGCGCAGGCCCATCCGCAACAGCGGAGGGCGCAGCACCTGATAGAAGAGCCACCCGACCAGTAGCACGTGCAGCCCCGAGACGGCCAGGAGGTGCATCAATCCCGAGCGAGCGAAGCGGTCCTCGGTGGCGCCGCGCAGCAGGCTGCGGTCCCCCAGCAGCAATGCGCGCAGCACGGCCCGCGCCTCCGCCGTGGGTACGCGCCGGGCCAGCTGGCGCTCCACGTAGTGCCGCGCGGGCGCAATGAGCCGCTCCAGTGCCGTGCGCCGGCGGCCCGTGACCGCGACATGAGCCGGCTCGTAGAGCGCCATCGTCGCGTAGACGCCGCGCCGTCGCAGGAAGGCGCCGTAGTCGAAGCCCGCCGGGTTGCGCTGCGGCGGCGGGCGTCGCAGCGTGCCGCGCAGGCGCACGCGGTCGCCCTCGGCCACCGGCGGGAACGGCTCCTCGGGGGCTTCCCACGCGGAGGGGCGAAGCGAGACGGCAACGGTGCCCGTCGCCCGAATCGTGTCGGCGCGTGCTGTGTCGCCGGCGGCAAAGAGGCGCCGCGCCGCCAGCCGGAAGCGCGTCGAGCGGCGGCCGCGCCGGGGCGCGGAGCGGACGCGCCCTTCCAGCACGACCGTGCGCCCTTCATCCGAGGCAGCGCTGTCGGCGACGAGGTGGCCGACGTGCGACGGCGCGAGGGTGCGGTCCTGGTGGAGCCGCCCGGCCCCCAGCGCGGCGAGAGCCAGCAAAAGCGCGCCCGTCCATCCCAGCGGCCGCAACGAGACGAGGTGCGCCTGCGCGCCGGTGAACGCGAGCGCCGCTGCCCCCAGCGCTGCGCCCGTCGCGGCCAGCGCCCATCCGCCCGGCGCGAGCGCGTCGCCTGCCAGGACGCCCGCCGCCACCGCGCCGGCGCACAGCAGCGCCGGGTACGCATTCCAGTAAACCGGCGCGTCGGATCGCATAAGTGAATCCAAATCGGAGATTGTGGATGGCGGCTTGCTCGCTGCCGTCGTCGCTGGCAGTCCGAAAACCATTTCCCCTCCACCAATCACAGACCCCCCGACCGCCGGCAGCGTAACGTCGGAGGGGCGTCGATTCCCGTCCGAGCAGCGATTTTCCTGCAAACACCCTGTGAAGCCGACGCGCGCCCCGAACCCGCCTCCGACTGCGAGTATTGAAGCGCGTGCCTTTTTTAGCCTTTCTGTTCTCGAGTTTTCCCGACCGGCGCCCCGGCCCATGAGCACGCGACGAGAAGCCCGCGTCTGCGCCGTGCAGGCGCTCTACGCTCACGACCTGGCCGGCGGGCGCCCGCATCACCATGTCAAAACCGTGATCGAGCCGGAACTCGACGGCGACGAAGACACCCAGGAGTTCGCCTCGCGCCTCTTCATGGAAACCCTCCTCCACCAGGAGGAAGCCGACGAAGCGATCGCGCGCCGGTCGGAAAACTGGGACCTCGACCGCTTTGCGCGCCTCGACCACGTCTTGCTGCGCATGGCCGTCGCCGAGCTTCTGGCCTTCGAAGACATTCCCCCGAAAGTGACCCTCGACGAAGCCGTCGAACTGGCGAAGGCCTTCGGCACCGACCGCAGCGGTTCGTTCGTCAACGGCGTGCTCGACGCGGTGGTGATCGACCTCGAGCGCGAAGGGCGCCTCCACAAAACCGGGCGCGGCCTCGTCGGCATCGAGTCGATCCGCGAGCGCGCTGCTGCCTCGTCGAACGGCCCGGCCTGACGTTCGAAGCCTTGTTCGACGCCCGCAGGCGCGCAACCTCACGCATCACGCAACAGGCATCACGCAAATGGGCCTCATTGCCATCGGCGACGTGCACGGCTGCCCCGACTCGCTCGACGCGCTCCTCGACCGCCTCGCGCCCGCCTCGGACGACCACCTCGTCTTCATCGGCGACTACATCGACCGCGGCCCCGACTCGAAGCGCGTGATCGACCGGCTGCTGGCGTTGCGCGAGGAGCAGCCCTGCACGTTTCTGCGCGGCAACCACGAGGCGCTCATGCTCGACTACCTCCAGGGCGAGGAAGGCAGTCCTGCCGCAGGCGCCACGCGCGCGCTCCGCCTCTGGCAGCAAAACGGCGGCGGCGCCACCCTTCGCAGCTACGCCAACGGGCAGACCGCTCGGCTCCCCGAGGCGCACGTCGCCTTCGTCCGCGAAACCAGGCTCTACTACGAGACGCCGGACTTTTTCTTCGTCCACGCCGGCCTCAAGCCGGAGCGCACCGTCCGCGAAAACGTCGAGGCCGATGACGAACGCACCTTTCTCTGGGAGCGCGGCCACCTGGAGGCCCCCGAACTGGCGTGGGAAAAGCCGGTCGTCTGCGGTCACACGCCCCAGCGCGAACCCATCAACCACGAAAAGCTCATCGCCATCGACACCGGCTGCGTCTACCACCGGCGCGCCGGGCTGGGGCGCCTCACCGCCGTGCGCCTCCCCGAGCGCGCGTTCGTCTCGGTGGAGTATCAAGGGTGACGGTGGAACGTGGAAGGTTAAAGGTTGAATGTGCGTCTGCCAGCCGATCAACTTTCCAACTTTCAACCTTCCAACCTTCCACTCACAGCCCGAGCCAGACGCCGGCGCGCAAGCGGGGGCGCGCCAGCCCCAGCTCGCCGAAGAGGCGCACGCCGCCGATGCGTCGCACGTAGCGCACGAACGGGTCCAGCAGCAGGCGGAAGCGCTGGTTTTTTTCTCCCACCGTCTCGTTGCCCTCGAAGCCGAGGCCCGGCCCGGTGCGCAGTCCCACGTCCAGATTGCCGGAGGGACCGCCGCCGGTGACGATGCGCACGATTTCGAGCGCCCGCAGCGCCCCGCCGACGGCCCCCGCCGCCTGGAAGCGCCGCTCGCCCGCCTCCGAGAAAGGCGCCTGCACGTCGGCGTAGAGCGCGGCCTCGACGGTAAAGACGGTGCGCGGCTGCATGTAGCCGGCCTGCACTCCCACGCCTGGCTCTGCCGCCACGCCCAGCTGCACGGCCGTGGCCTCGCGCCCGAAAAACTGCGCCTGCGCCGAGGGGGGCGGTAGCGCCATCGCCGCGAGAAACGCAACCGCTGTCACGAGCGGCTTTGTCGAAAGAGAGCGCATCGGGGAGCGTGCGGGAACGGGGGAGTGCGGGAGTGCGGGAGCGCCACGCTCTTCAAAACGTGCCTCCCGGGTTGAAAAACGTTCTGCCCTGACCGAAAGCGACCCGACCGCAGGAAGGCGACCCGACCGCAGGGAGGTCGTATCCTCGCGGTGGAAGTAGTGCCCCTGGTGCAGCTTCAAATGGTGATCTGGATGTAGAGAGTACGCCCCGGCAGGAGCCGCCGGTGGGGGGAATAAGGTAGATGGTAGGTGGTGGATCGTAGATCGTTTTCTCCGGCACTGACGAGAGTGAAGAGAGCCACGACCCACGATCCAGCGCCCCGACCGGAGGGAGGAAGTCCTCCCGGGGTGCGAGCAAAGCGAGCGGACGACCCACGATCTACCGTTTTCAGCAAGCAATGCTTTTTGTCTCTGGATCGCCCCCCTGTCGACCAACACACCGATTGAAGCTGCACTGGGCGAAGTCCCCTCGCGGTGGAAGAAATGCCTCCGGGGGGAACGTTCCACCTTCAACGCCAAACCAGAAACTAACGACCAAAACCCGAAATTCCATAAACCAACGCCTCCAGCACCCGTAACGCCTTCTGGAAAAGAAACCCGCCCCCCCAACCCGAACCCCACAACTGCACCGCCATGCCCCTCCGCTGCGGCATCATCGGGCTTCCCAACGTCGGCAAGTCCACCCTGTTCAACGCCCTCTCCGGCGCCGGGGCCGACGCGCAGAACTACCCCTTTTGCACCATCGACCCCAACGTCGGCGTCGTGCCCGTGCCCGACGCGCGCGTCGAACGCCTCGGCGAACTGGCCGACGCCGACGAGGTCGTGCCCACCAGCATCGAGTTCGTCGACATCGCCGGCCTCGTCGAAGGCGCCTCCGAGGGCGAGGGCCTGGGCAACCAGTTCCTCGGCCACATCCGCGAGACCGACGCGCTGGTGCACGTGGTGCGCTGCTTCGACACCGAGGGCGTCTCGCACGCCTACGGCGCGGTCGACCCCGAGCGCGACGTGGAGGTCATCCGCACGGAGCTTTTGCTCAAGGACCTCGAAACGGCCGAGCAGGCCGCCGACAAGGCCGAGCGCGCCGCCAAGAGCGAGGACAAGGACGACCTCGCGCGCCGCGACTTCACCGCGCGCCTGCTGGAGCACCTGGAGGCGGGCCGCCCCGCGCGCTCCCTTGACGTCAACCGCCCGCAGGAGCAGGAATGGCTCGATGAGCTTTTTCTGCTCACGGCCAAGCCGGTGCTCTACGCTGCCAACGTCGCCGAGGAGGACCTGCCCGGCAGCCAAAACGGGCACGCCAACGAGCACGTCGAAACCCTCCACCGCCTGGCCGACGAACAAGACGCCCAGGTGGTCGTCTTCAGCGCCGAGCTCGAAGCGCAGCTTGCCGAGCTTCCCGCCGAGGAGCGCGGCGCCTTCCTGGCGGACCTGGGGCTCGACAGCGGGGGGCTGGAGCGTCTCGTGCGCGCGGCGTACGAACTGCTGGGCCTGATTACTTTTTTTACCGCCAACCCGAAGGAGGCGCGCGCCTGGACGATCCGGCGCGGCACCAAGGCCCCGGCCGCCGGCGGCGTCGTGCACTCCGACTTCGAGCGCGGGTTCATCCGCGCCGAAACGGTCTCCTTCGAGGACTACGAACACTACGGCTCGGAGGCGGCCGCCCGCGAAGCCGGCGTCCTGCGCGCGGAGGGCAAGGACTACACCGTCGAGGACGGCGACGTGATATTGTTTCGGTTCAATGTGTAGCTTCGCGGTTTGGGGTTCGCGGTTTCTCGACATGCCGGCGTCCGAACCCTTTCCCTTTCCCGCGGCGCTTTGCCTTCCAGCGTTCGGCCCGCCCCCATCCTCCCTTCAACGTTCAACTTGCTCGAAATGAAAACGTCCTCCCTCCGGGTAGCTTTGAGCGCAACGCTCGCAGCCGTCCTCATCGGGCTGCTCTCCCTCCCCGGCTGCGGCGCCGGCGAACCATCTGCCGCCGCCGAGATGCCCCCGCTCGACTCGCGCGCCGACTCGATGGCGATGCAACTGTACCGCGCTCACGGAGGCCCGGAGGTGTGGACGAACGTGCCCGCGCTGGCGTATACCTTTGCGGTGGGGAAGGCCGTGAAGGACGGCGACACGACGCGCCAGCGGGTGGCCCGCCACTGGTGGCGCCGCTCCGACGGCCAGTATCGCGTGCGCTGGTCCGAGGGACCGGACTCGACCTACACGGCCGTCTTCAACACGAACGAATTCAGCCGCGAGCCCCCCACCGGGCGCGCCGCGCTCAACGGAACGCGCCTCGACTCCGCCGCCGAGCAGCGCGCGCTGCGGCAGGCGCATGTGCGCTACGCCAACGATTCGTACTGGCTTTTGGCCCCGCTGAAACTCTTCAACGACGGCGTCAACCGCTCCCTCGCCGCCGACCCCGTCCAGGCCGACTCCCTCCCCCGCGCGCTGCACCTGAACTTCGACCAGGTGGGCATCACGCCGAAGGACCGCTACTGGCTCACGCCCGACTCGACCACCGGCCGCCTCGCGCGCTGGACGTTCGCGTTGCAGGGCATGGGCCCCGAGCAGCCGCCGGGCGTCTTTCGGTGGACCGGCTACGAGTCCTTTTCCACCCCCGCCGGCTCGCTGACCTTGTCCACGCGCAAAGAAAACGTCGGCGGGCCGCGCGTCATCTATACCGACCAGATCCGCACCCCTGCCACGCTGCCGGACTCGCTCTTCTCGGTTGGTCGTCAGTGATCGGTTTTCTGTGGTCGGTTTTCTGTGGTCGAATGGAGAACGGATGACCGAACACTGACAACCGAACACTGAAAAACCGATACCCGAACACCGAAAACCGCCTTGGGCTACCGTTTCCAAATTGCGCGGCGCTACCTGGCCGGGCGGCGGCGCTTCTCGCTGATTTCGATCATCACCTCGCTCTCGACGGTGGGCGTGGCGCTGGGCGTGGCTTCGCTGATCGTCGTGCTTTCGGTGATGAATGGCTTTTACGACTTCGTGCAGGGGGTCCTGGTGTCGCGCAGCCCGCACGTGGTCGTCACGCCCGCCGGGGGCGAAGGAGGCAGCGCGCAGGGCTTTCTTCGGCCCGACTCGCTCGCGCAGGAGGCCCGCCGCTTGCGCTACGTCGAGCGAGCTGCGCCGTACGTCGAAGGCAAAGCGCTGGTGGCCCCGCGTGCGGCGGGCGGCGGAGGCGGCGGGGGCGGCAACCGCGTGGTGCAGGTGCGCGGCGTGCGCCCCGCAGCGACGGCCCAGATCGGCAGCGGGCCGCGGGATGAAGAGAAAGACGCTTCGGAAAGCGACTCCGCGCGCTACGACCTGGAGCGCTCCGAAGACGACGGGTCGCCCGGCATCGTCGTGGAGAGCCGCATGGCCGAGCGCCTCGGCTTGCTGCCGGCGAGCCCAGGGCGGCCCGGCGGCACCGAGCGCACCGGCAGCCACGTCTCGCTCTTCTCGGCCCCGGCCATCGAGCGCGTCTTCACGCAGATCTTCGGCGGCCCCCCGTTGATGCAGTTCGAGGTGCGCGGGGTGTACGAGCAGCCGTCCACCTACGACCAAGGGCGCGCCTACATCGCCTACGGTGAGGCGCAGCGGCTCTTTCACATGGACGGCCGCGCCACGGGCCTGGCCCTGCGCCTCACCGACCTCGACCACGCCGACGGGGTCAAAAGCGCCCTCCAGCGCCAGTTGGGCAACGGCTACCGCGTCGAGACGTGGTACGACCTGCAAGGCTCGCTCTACGACGTGATGCGCCTGGAGAAATGGGGCGCCTCGGCGATTCTCTTGCTCATCATCGTGGTGGCGGCCTTCAACATCGTCGGCTCGATGATGATGATCGTCATCGAAAAACAGCGCGACATCGGCGCCTTGAAGGCGATGGGCGCCAGCGCGAAGGACGTGCGCCGCATCTTTCTGGGCGAAGGGCTCTTGATCGGCGCCGTCGGCACGGGAGCGGGGCTGGCGCTGGGCCTCTCGCTGGCCTTTCTTCAAGAACGATTCAGCCTCGTCCCGATGGCGCAGGCCGAATCGTTCCTGATTAATGCCTATCCTGTGGCTGTTCGCCCGCTCGACGTGGTTCTCATCGCTGCCGCTGCGATGGGGCTCTGCGCGCTGGCGGCCGTGTACCCGGCCCGCCGCGCCGCCGCCGTCCAGCCCGCCCGCGCAGTGCAGGGGGAGTGAGTGGAACGTTGAAGGGAAGAACGAGCGGGAATCATGGAAATGATGAAAGACGCCCGTTCGTGAGCACGTCGAACACCAAAGCCCCAAAACCAAAGACCGAAGCCCACCCCCATGATCCAAGACGCCTTCGATCTGCCCGGCATCCCCGAGCGGCCCAGGAAACCGCGCGAGGAGGGGTTGACCCACCTGCTCGACAAAGGACTGGCGCTGCGCCAGGTGGAAGACGTGTTGAGCGTGGCCGCCGAGTACATCGACCTGGCGAAGCTGGGCTGGGGCACCGCTGCGGTGACGCCCGGCGTGGAAGAAAAGATGCAGCTGTACCACGACGCGGGCATTCCCATGTACTTCGGTGGGACGCTTTTCGAGGCGTATTACCTGCGCGACGCGCTCCCCGCCTACAAGCGCCTCATGGAGCGCACCGGTGTGGAGCACCTCGAGATCTCCGACGGCACCCTGCCGATCAATCACGAGGAGAAGCTGCGCTGCATCCGCCACTTCGACGAGGCGGG
>PXTX01000084.1 GCA_003023275.1 Bacteroidetes bacterium SW_4_67_19 | reverse complement strand
CGACGCAGTCGCCGCCGAGCGCGTCACTGGAAGAGGCCAGGCGCCGCGAGCGAGAGAAGGAAGAACGGGCGCAGGCGCGCCGGCGCGAACGCGAGGAGCACGGCCTCTCTGACGACGATCTCCGCGAGAAGATGCGCGTGCCCGGCGGATTGGTTCGGGCTTTCGAGTCGGGGCAGTTGCTGGAGCACCCGATGTTCAACCGCGTGTACCTGCGCTCGCTGGTGCGCAGCTATGCTGACGCGGCGGGGGTGCCCTCGGCGGCGGCGCTCTCGGCGCTGGCGTCCACGCTGGAGGGGAACTACGAGGAAGGCCAGCTCGAACGCGAAATCGAAGCGTACGAGCGTGAGGGCAAAGCAGAATCGAAGCGTGGAGAGGACGCCGCGGTCGAAGAAGAACCGGAGGCGCCGGAGGCGACCGCTGCTGCCGGGGAGGACGACGCAGTCGCCGCCGAGCGCGTCACTGGAAGAGGCCAGGCGCCGCGAGCGAGAGAAGGAAGAACGGGCGCAGGCGCGCCGGCGCGAACGCGAGGAGCGCGCCCGCCAGCAGGAGCAGCGCCGGCGCCAGCGGGAGGAGCAACAGCAGCAACGGCGAGAACAACGCCAGCAGCAGAAGCGCCCGGAGCGTGAGCCCGAGCAGCAGGAGCAGCGCCAGCGCGAAGGCGACCGCCCGGCGCGCCGCCATCGGGACCGCCGCCGCTCCGGCAGCAGCAACGTAGGCCGCTGGATCGTCGGGGCCGTGCTGCTGGCCGCCGTGGCAGCGGGCGTCTTTTTCCTCGTGCAGTCCCCCGGCGGCGGAGACGCCGAGACGGCGCAGTCGGCCGCCGCGACGAGCGACACGGCCGCCGGCGGCGCCGAACAGCCGGCGCAGCAGGACCGCCCGCCGCCGGCCAACCTCCAGCTGGGCGAGATGATGAACTTCACCGTCGTCGCCGATGGCGGCCCCGTGCGCGACCTCAAAGTCACGCGTGACCAGGATGTGCGCCGCCCGTACTGGATCGAAGCGGGACAGGCCATGGTCTTTCCCACCGGCGAGCGCATCATCATCGAAGACCCGTCGCAGGACGAATCCGTGCTGCAAAACATACGCCTGCTCGCCGAGGGGCATCCGTATCCCACCAGTCGGCGCGATTCGCTGGGCCGCATCGTCATCACGCGCCAGGACATGCAGACCTTCGCCGACACGGTGCGCGGCGAGCCGGCGCAGATCCCCACCCAGCGCGACACGGCGGCGATGAGCAGCCCTACGAAATACGCAATACGAAATACGCAATACGAAATACGCAATACGAAATACGCAATACGAAATACGCATTGGAAGACTTCGTCGAACGATCCCTCGAACTTGCGCGCTCGGACGATCACGTCCCGCCGGAGGACCTCCCCGAAGACCGAGCCGAGCGCCAGATCGAGCGCCTGCGCGAGCTGGTCGCCGCGCACGCCCGCCGCTACTACGTCCACGACGCGCCCCTCATTGCCGATGCGGAGTACGACGCGCTCTACCGCCGACTGGAGCGCCTGGAGGACGCCTTTCCGCAGTTCGAGGATCCGAATTCGCCGACCCAGCGCGTGGGCGGGGAGCCGCTCGACGAGTTCGAGAAGGTGCGCCACCCGCAGCGGCTGCTCTCGCTCCAGAACGCCTTCGATGCCGGCGAGGTGCGCGAGTGGTACGACCGCTGCCTGCGGGGGCTGGCGGACACGCCCTTCGAAGACGCCGCCCCGCCGGCGCTGGCCGCCGAACTCAAACTCGACGGACTGGCCGTGGCGCTCACCTACGAGAACGGCCGCCTCGCCCGCGCCGCCACGCGCGGCAACGGGCGCGTCGGCGAAGACATCACCGCCGGGGCGCGCACCATCCAGAGCGTCCCGCTCCGCCTGCCCGTGCCCGGGGCGCGTCGGGAAAATGGAACCGCGCCGCCCGAGGGGCCCGAGCGCATGGAGGTGCGCGGCGAGGTGTTCATGCGCAAAAGCCGCTTCGAACAGCTCAACGAGCGCCTCGCCGACGCGGGCGAAAAGCCGTTCGCCAACCCGCGCAACGCCGCCGCCGGCAGCCTTCGCCAGCTCGACCCGAAGGTCACGGCGCGTCGCCCGCTGAGCTTCTTCGCCTACGGCACCGGCCCCATCGAAGGCGACCCCCACCCCGACGCCCAGCACGCGCTCATGCGGTGGCTCGGGCGGATGGGCCTGCCGCTGGAGGAGCACACCGCGCGCTTCGACGACCTGGGCGAGGCCATCGCTTTTTGCGAGCGCTGGGCCGACGCCCGCGACGACCTCGACTACGAGACCGACGGGGTCGTCCTCAAGATCGACGACTTTCGCCGCCAGGAGGCGCTGGGCTTCATCTCGACGGCCCCGCGCTGGGCGGTGGCCTACAAGTTCCCCGCCCGCGAGGCCACCACGCGCCTCACCGACATCGAAGTCAACGTCGGGCGCACCGGCGCGATCAAGCCGGAGGCCCTCCTCGACCCCGTCGACGTCGGCGGCGTGACCGTCTCGCAGGCCACCCTCCACAACGAAGACTACATTCGCGAGCGCGACATCCGGGTCGGCGACCGCGTCGTCGTCAAGCGCGCCGGCGACGTGATCCCGCAGGTCGTGCGCGCCGTCACCGAAGAGCGCTCCGGCGACGAGACCCCGTGGCAGATGCCGCGCCAGTGCCCGGCGTGCGGGAGCGAACTGAAGCGCCTCGACGACGAAGCCGACTGGTTCTGCTTCAACGGCGAGTGCCCGGCCCAATTCATCCGCCTCGTCGAGCACTTCGTCAGCCGCGGCGGGATGGACATCGACGGGCTGGGGGAGAAGCTCGCAGTGGTTCTGGTGGAAGAAGGCCTGGTGGAGCACCTCTCGGACCTGTACCGCCTGAGCGAGGCGGACCTGCTGCCGCTGGAGCGCTTCGCCGAGAAGCGCGCGGCCAACCTCGTCGCGGCCATCGAGGCGTCGAAGGAGCGCCCGCTGGCGCGCCTGCTCTTTGCGCTGGGCATCCGCCACGTGGGTCGAACGGTGGCCGAAGACCTGGTTGCTAACTATCCGTCGCTCAACGACTTGGCCCATTCGAGCAAAAAAGAACTCGAAGCCATCGACGGCATTGGATCCGTTATTGCAGAGAGCATTGCCGACTGGTTCGCGGTAGACGAAAACCGCCGGCTGGTGGACGATCTGCGCCGGCTGGGCGTGCGCACCGAGCGCCTCCCGCGCGAGGCGCCCGCCGACGAATCCTCTGACGACGACGATGCGCTCCCGCTGGCGGGCCGGACGCTGGTGCTCACCGGCAGCCTGCCGTCGGGCCGCACGCGGCGGGAGGCGACTGACGCAATCGAGGCCGCCGGGGGCACGGTCACCTCCAGCGTCAGCGGCAACACCGACGCGCTCGTCGCCGGCGAAAACCCCGGCTCGAAGCTCGACGAGGCCCGCGAGCGCGGCGTGCCCGTCTGGAACGAGGCCCAGATGGAGGCGCGCCTCGAAGGGAAACGAGAAGAGGCGTGAATTTTTCGTATACTATTAGTGGCGGTTTGCGGTTAACGGTTCTTTTACCGGAGGTTGCTTAATCGTCGAGGCGCTTTCCGGCCGCCAGCGCCCCGGCCCTTGCGCGCTTTGCTTTCGAGAACGCTTCTTCTTTTCAAAATCCCCAAGTCCGATGACCTCGACCCCGCTACGACGCCTTCCGTTTTTCTTGCTGGCCGCCGCGCTCGTCGCGGCGCTCGCGCCCGCCTCGGTGCAGGCGCAGACCACGTCCGACACCACCATCAACCAGGTGGCTCCCGCCGTCGACATCACCGTCAACGGTGAAAGCGACGGCGAGTACACGAACTCGCAGACCTACGTGCTCGATGAGTATGTGGGAGGAGGCGGAAACAACGAATATCCGGAAGGCTCGGCAAGCAGGCGAGATCTGCAAGGGGAGTTCCAGGCGCTCTGGACGAGCGACACGCTCTACTACTTCATCACCGCCGTCGACGACTCGCTCGAATATGACACCGCG
>PXTX01000083.1 GCA_003023275.1 Bacteroidetes bacterium SW_4_67_19 | reverse complement strand
AGTTCTTGGCTTTTTGATTTGCTTGAGCGAAGGGCGCGGCGTGTTTTTTCGAAAGCCCTTCCAACGAATCAAGCACCGATCCTCAACACGCGCCCGGGGGGGTTCGTTTCCCACATCGACGGCCACGCGCCGGTCGGGGCTGGCTTCTTCTCCGAAGTTTTTACCAATAATGCACGGCCTCGCGCCTCCGCGCCGGTTTCATTCTGCCCCGGAATCGGCTACATTTTTAGCTGTTGGCTTTCAGCCGTCCGCCTTCAGCTTTCTTGGAAAGAAACGCGCAACGCACGCCGGCGGCCCCAACCTCGGACCCCGCACTCTCCCATCCCCGTACCCAGACAATGGCTCTCACTCTCGGCATCAACGGCTTCGGGCGCATCGGACGCCTCGTCCTGCGCTCCATTCTCGAACGCGAAAGCAATGGCGAAGACTTCCATCTCTTCCAGTACGACACCGCGCAGGGCACCTACGACGGCGACGTCTCCTACTCCGGCGAGGACACGATCACCATCGACGGTGAGGACTTTCGCGTCTTCAGCGAAAAAGACCCCGCGAACCTGCCGTGGGGCGACCTCGGCGCGGACGTGGTGGTCGAATCGACGGGCCTCTTTCGTACGCGCGAGAAGGCCAGCGCCCACCTCGACGCCGGCGCGGACAAGGTCATCATCAGCGCCCCGGCCAAGAGCGACGACGTGCCTACCTTCGTGCTGGGCGTCAACGACGACGACCTGAGCGGGGACGAAGACATCGTCTCCAACGCAAGCTGCACGACCAACTCGCTGGCCCCGCTGGTGAAAACCCTCAACGACGCCTTCGGCATCGAGAGCGGCGTGATGACGACCGTGCACGCCTACACCGCCAGCCAGAACATCCTCGACGGCCCCGGCACGAAGGACCTGCGCCGCGCCCGCGCCGCTGCCGAAAGCATCATCCCGACCTCCACCGGCGCCGCGCAGGCCATCGGCCTGGTCGTGCCCGAACTGGACGGCAAGCTCGACGGCATGGCCATGCGCGTGCCCATCCCCGCCGGCTCGATCACCGACCTGGTCGTCGATCTGGGCACGGAGGCCAGCGCCGACGAGGTGAACGCCGCCTTCCGGGAAAACGCCGACGGCCCCATGAGCGGCGTGCTCGAATACAACGAGACGCCCATCGTCTCGACAGACGTCGTGCACAACCCGCACTCCTGCATCTTCGACGCCCCCTCGACGATGACGCAGGGCCGCCAGGTCAAAGTCCTCGGCTGGTACGACAACGAGTGGGGCTTCGCCAACCGCATGGTGGACCTCGCTCGCAAGCTCGCTTCGTGAGTTTGAATGTGTGGACGTTTGAACGTGTGGACGTCCATACCTCCATACCTACAAACCTTCATGCCTAAATGAAACTCACCCTCGACGACCTCCCTGCCGACGCCCTCACCGAAGGGAAGCGCGCGCTGGTGCGCGTGGACTTCAACGTGCCGCTCGAAGACGCGGGCGACGGCGAGCAGCATCGCGTGGGCGACGATTTGCGCCTGCGCGCGGCGCTGCCGACCATCGAAGCGATCACCCAGACCGGCGCGAAGGCCGTGTTGATGAGCCACCTCGGCCGGCCCGGCGGCGAGCGCGAGGGGGACCTGAGCCTGCGTCCCGTGGCCGAACGCTTCGAGGAGCTGCTGGGACGCCCGGTGCACTTCTGCGAAGAGACCGTCGGGAACAAGGCCGAGGCCGTCATCGAGCAGCTCACCGACGGCGGCGTGGTGCTGCTGGAAAACACGCGCTTCGACCCCGGCGAAAAGGCCAACGACGACGACTTCGCCGCCGCGCTCGCCGCGCTGGGCGACGTGTTCGTCGGCGACGCCTTCGGGGCGGTGCACCGCGCGCACGCCTCCACCGTCGGCGCGGCCCGCGTGATGCAGTCCGACGGCAAGCTCGCCGCGATGGGCCGCCTCGTGGAGCGCGAACTCGACGCGCTCGGCCGGCTCCTCTCGGGCGCCCCCGAACGCCCGTTCGTCGCCGCGCTCGGCGGGGCGAAGGTCTCCGACAAGCTCGGCGTGATCGAACGCCTGCTCGATGTGGCCGACACGCTCCTGATCGGCGGGGCGATGAGCTACACCTTTCTGAAGGCCCAGGGCCGAGGCGTGGGCGACTCGCTCGTCGAGGACGACCGCACGGGCGATGCCGAGCGCCTGCTCGACGACGCCGGCGACCGGCTTTTGCTTCCCACCGACCACGTCGTCGCCGACGACCTCGACGCGAGTGCCGACCACCACATCACTGACGGCGACGTGCCCGGCGGCCTGCTGGGCGTGGACATCGGCCCCGAGACGGCCGGGCGCTACCAGGAAGAAATCCGCCACGCCCAGACGGTCGCCTGGAACGGGCCGATGGGCGTCTTCGAAGCCGAGCCGTTTGCGAAGGGCACCCGCGCGGTGGCCGAAGCCGTGGCCGAAGCGACCGACGCGGGCGCCTACACCGTGGCCGGCGGCGGCGACTCGGCGGCGGCGCTCTCGCAGATGGGCTTCGCCGACCGCATCAGCCACCTCTCCACCGGCGGCGGCGCGATGCTCGGCTTCCTCGAAGGCGAAACGCTGCCGGGGGTGGAGGCGCTCTCGGAACGCTGATGGAGGCCTTCGAGGAAGCGGGCGTCGAAATCCCGTTCCCGCGCCGCGTGCTCTACTCACGAGAGGACGACGGCGCGGCAAACCGTCCCGAACGCCCCCGCGACCCGCGCGCCGCCGACGCGAAACGCCCCTCGGAGAATGTCGATTGACGACGTTCGATTGGCGGATGGCCGAATGACGAATGTCGATTGGTCCCGGCGTAACGATTTCTCCGTCTGGCGCGTACTCCCGAACGCAAACGCTGCCTCTCACCGCGAAGTCCATGCCCGACGACGTGCCCGCCGCCGCCGCTGATGCTCCCGCCGTCGCTGTGAGCAACCTCCGCAAGACCTACCGCAGCGGCCTGCTCGAGAAGCGCACCGTCGAGGCGCTCAAGGGCGTCTCGCTGGAGGTGGCGCCCGGCGAGATCTTCGGCCTGCTCGGCCCCAACGGGGCGGGCAAGACGACGCTCGTCAAGAGCCTGCTGGGCATCGTGCACCCCAGCGGCGGCGAGGCGCGGCTCTTCGGCACGGCCGCGGCCGACCCCGACGCGCGCGAGCCGGTCGGCTATCTGCCGGAAAACCACCGCTTTCCGGGCTTCTTCACCGCGCGCCGGATGCTCGACACCTACGGCGCGCTCGGCGGCGTGCCGCCCGCCGCGCGCAAGGAGCGCATCCCGGAGCTGCTGGACAAGGTGAACCTGGCCGACGCCGCGGACGCGAAGATCGAGACCTTCTCGAAGGGCATGCTCCAGCGCACGGGGCTGGCGCAGGCGCTCCTCTCGCGCCCGCGGCTCCTCTTTCTCGACGAGCCGACCGACGGCGTGGACCCGGTGGGCCGCCGCCGGATCCGCGACCTGCTGGTGGAGCTGCGCGACGAGGGCACGACTGTCTTCCTGAACTCCCACCTCCTCAGCGAAGTCGAACAGGTCTGCTCGCGCATGGCCATCCTCAACGGCGGCGAGCTGGTGCGCACCGGCTCCATCGACGACCTCACGCAAGAGGAGCACACCTACGACCTGCGCGCCACCCCCGTCCCGCCCGACCTGCTCGACGCGTTCCCGGGCGAGGCGCTTTCGCCCGTCGAAGCGACCCGCAGCAACGGCGAGGCGTCTTCCGGCGAAACGAAACGCTACCGCGTGCGCGCCGACAGCCGTGCTCACCTCAACGACGTGATCGACCGCCTGCGCTCCGGCGGCGTCGAACTGGAGTCGATCACGCCGAAGCGCCAGACGCTCGAAGACTACTTCATCGACGTCGTTTCGGAAACAGTTGAAGATTGAAAGTTGAAGGTTTTTCAGCCCGCCAGCGTCCCAAACGCTCCCGCTCCCCCACGCCCCCGCACTCTCGCACCCAACACATGCACAAACTCCGCGGCCTGCTGTACCTCACGTTCCGCGAGCTGTGGGCCAAGAAGATCGTCGTCGGCCTTTTCGTCGTGAGCACGCTCGTGTGGGTGGTGCTGATGCTGTTCATGAACGTCGAAGAGGTCGAAGGCGGCATCTCGATGCTGCGCCTCTTCGGCAGCGACGTGGCCGCCTCCGGCGCGCCCGCTTCGAGCACCGCGGGGCCTGCCCCCGGCGCCGACGCCGCGCCCGCCGATACGTCCGTCTTCGCTGATACGGCCGCCGCGGCGACCGACACGGCGACGGTGGACCCCGAGATGAGCGGTCCACGCAGCCGTCCCACGCAGCAGCAAAGCAGCGGCAGGGGGGCGCTGGGGCTCAGCTTCGAGCAGTTCACCGTCGCGGCGCAGACGGTCGTCTCGCAGGCGGCGTACTGGATCGTCATTCTGCTGGGCCTCTTCTCGGCCGCGCCGCTCTTTGCGCGCATGGTCGAAAGCGGACACGTGGACCTGTTGCTCTCCAAGCCGATGAGCCGCGCAAAGCTCTTCAGCGGGCACGTCCTCGGCGTGCTTTTGATGGTGCTCACGCTGGCGACGTACCTCTTCGGCGCCGTCTGGCTGATTTTGTCGATCAAGCTCGGGGTGTGGAACGCCAAGTTTCTCTTCTCCATCCTCGTGCTGGTGGGCATGTTCGCCGTGCTCTACGGCGTGGTGGCGCTGCTGACGGTGTGGACCGAAAGCCCCGCGCTGGCGCTGATCGTGACCTACGGCGTCATCTTCGTCTCGATCATCCTGGCGTTTCGCTCCCCGATCTACGGCGGCGTGGCCGCGCAGCTCCTGCACGGCGACCCGGTCACGCGGTGGAACGCGGTCGCCTCCACCGCTGCGGTTGGCGCGCTGCTCTACCTGAGCGCTGGCTTCCTGTTCAGCCGCCGCGACTTTTAGTATGATGCGTGTTGCGTAATACGTGATGCGGATGACGTGCTCCCGGATTGCTTTTGCTCGGGCAAACGGTAACGCTCGACGCTTTTCTTCCGCAGGAGGCTTTCCAGAAACGCCGGCTCCTCTTCCTTTCCCTTGCTTCCATGCTTCCCGCTTCGAAACGCCTGCGCACTGCTGCACTCGTTTTCTGCGTCGCCGTCCTCGCGGCCGGCTGCGAAACGCCCGCCGACGACGCGCCCGCCGAGGACACGGCCGCTCCGCTCGGGGCCGAGGCCAAGAGCGCACTCGCCGCGCTGCCCGCCGAAGCGCGCCTGCTGACCGTGGTCGACGCGCGGGCGCTCCGGCGAAGCGGCCTCTTCGACCGCGACAGCACACGCGCCACGCGCAACGCCTCCGATGAAACGGGCGCCCAGCGCCTGAAGGGCTTTCTCGAAGCAGCCGGTTTCACCCCGGCCGAAGACGTGCGCACGGTGTACTTCGCAGCGCCGAAGGGCGACGAACCGCCGCAGTTGGTCGTCGCCGCCGACTTCGAGCGCGCCCGCCTCCGAAAGCAACTCGCCGGCGAACCGGGGAGCAGCCGTTTTGACACGACCACCCATCGCGGAGCGACGCTCTACCGCCTTGCGCGTGGCGGCGAAGGCCGTTCCCACGCGTTCGCCCTCACCGCCGACGAACTGATGCTGCTTTCCACCTCCGCCGGCGTGCGCCGGATGCTCGACCGGCGGGAGGCGGGCACGAACTCCGCCGGTGACAGCGACCGCCTCATGCGTCTGGCCGACCGGGTGCGGGGACGCGCGAGCACGTGGTTCGTGACGCGCGGCGTGCTGGGCGGCATGCCGGGCGGCCCGAGCGGACAGGACGCGAACGCTCGGCGCGTCCAGCAAGTCGTCCGCAATACCGCCGGCGCCGTCTCGGTCAGCGACCGCGTAGTCGAGGGCGAGGTGTTTCTCTACACGCGCGACGGCGCCGCCCCCGCCGACCTGCGCGAGGTGCTCGAAGGACTCGTCTCCGCGGCCGGCCGGTCGGGGGCCGATGATGTCGTCCCATCGCGCCTGCGAATGGTGCTCGACGGACTCGCCTCCGTGGCCGGCCGGTCGAACGACCGGCGCTCTTCCCGAAAACGCCAGATCCTCGAAAGCCTCGACATTAAAGAGGCTGGAGATCACGCCGTCCGCGTCGGGTTCGCTCTCCCGCTCGACGGCGCGCAGTGACCTCAAAACCGGTGGCCGCGGCACGGGAACAGGCGCCCCGGAGAAGCGCTTGTTTTCCCGTCTCGCCTTCTCTCCGCTTGCCGCCTCGCGCCCCCGCTCCGTGCTCTACCGCACTCCTTCTGCGCTCGACTTCGACCTCACCCACCGTCCGGCGATGGAGCGCCCCGGTCGGGTGCTGATGACCACGCCGGACTACTTCGACGTCGCGTACGTCATCAACCCGCACATGGAAGGCCGGACCGGCACGGTCGACAAGACCGAAGCGCTGCGCCAGTGGCAGGCCGTGCGCGAGACCTACGACGCGCTGGGGCTGGACGTGCACCTGCTCGACGGCGTGGCGGGCCTGCCCGACATGGTCTTCTGCGCCAACCAGACGCTTCCCTACTACGATCCGCAAAACGACCAACGCGGCGTCGTCCTCGGCCGCATGCACGCCGAGGAGCGCCGCGAAGAGGTGCCCTACTTCGCCGGCTTCTTCAGCGAGCACGGCCACGACGTGCGTGAGCTGTCCGACGCCATCGAAGGCTCGTTCGAAGGCATGGGCGACGCGATCTGGCACCCGGGACGGCGCCTGCTGTGGGGCGGACACGGCGTTCGCACCGCCCCCGCCGTCTACGATGCGGTTTCGGAAATGACCGGCGCGCCGGTGGTGCTGCTGGAGCTGGTCGACGACGACTTCTACCACCTCGACACCTGCTTCTGCCCGCTCGAAGAAGACACCGCGCTCGTCTACCCCGGCGCCTTCACCGACGACGGGCGGGCGCTCATCCAGCGCCTCTTCGAACACACCATCGAAGTGCCCGCCGTCGAAGCGCGCGAAAAGCTGGCCTGCAACGCGCACTGCCCCGACGGGGAGCACGTCCTCATCCAGCGCGGCTGCGAGGTGGCCCTCGAACAACTCACCGCCGCCGGCTTCACGCCCGTCGAACTGGAAACCGGCGAGTTCCTCAAGGCCGGCGGGTCGGTCTTCTGCATGAAGCTGATGTTCTGGTGAGTTGAAAGTTGCAGGTTGAAAGTTTCTCCGGGCGAGACGTACAAAGCAATGCAAAATTGTTCGCCTCGCTAAAAGAGCTCCCGCTCTCCCACGCTCCTGTGCTCGTATCCGTCATCGTTCCTGCGCTCAACGAAGCGGGCTACATCGAGCGCACGATCGCGTCGGTCGAAAAGCAGGCGGGGCCGACAGAGGGAACGGGCGCGCCAGATGAACGCCGGGGCGGAGCGCGCGCGCGGCGACGTACTGCTCTTCCTCCACGCCGACACGACGCTGCCCGACGGGGCGCTCGCGGCCGTGCGGCACGCCCTCTCCACCGGGGAGGAGACGGACGCATCGGTTCGGGCGGGCACCTTCTGCCTCCGCTTCGACCGGGACGGATGGCTTCTGCGCATCTACGCGCTCGCCACGCGGCTCGTGCGGTGGCGGCGCTTCTGCTACGGCGACCGCGGCCTCTTCGTGCGCCGCGCGGCCTTCGAGGCGGTCGGCGGCTTCCCCGACTGGCCGATCTTCGAAGATCTCGAGTTGGCCGACCGGCTGCACCAGCACGGGGCCTTTCGCTACCTGCCGCTGGCCGTGACCACTGCCGCGCGCCGCTTCGAGCGCACCGGACCGCTCCGGCAGCAACTCCAGAATCTCGCGCTCTGGGCGCACTACCTCCTCGGCACCGATCCCGAAGCCGTCGCCTCGCGCTACCGCTACGACTGACCCCCCGGATCAATTCGAGGCGGCGAACGGTTCACAGCGACCACTGGGTGAATTTTTGCCAAACCGCCTGCTCGTCATGAACCTCGTCGAAGCGCCTCCCGGCTCTCGGCTCACCCGGCAGCAGTACCTGTGCCTCGACCTCGGCGCTGAGGAGGCGCGATTCGAGTTCGACGGGGAGCGCGCCTACATGATGGCCGGCGCGAGCTTGGAACACAATCGAATTGCCAGCAACGTGCACGCCGCACTCAACGACCGCCACCGGGAGCGCGGCTGCGACGTCTTTCAGTCTGACATGCGCGTTCGCGCCGGCGAACGGTACACTTACCCCGACATCGTGATGCTCTGCGGCGAACCGGAGTTGACAGACGAGAATCCGCCTTCCCTGCTGAATCCCGAACTGCTGGTGGAGGTCTTGAGCCCCTCGACGGAGGAGCGCGACCGCTCGTGGAAGCTCGACCAGTACCTCGACATCGAACGCCTCCAGGAATGCTGGCTCGTGGAAACGGACGCCCCGCGCATCCAGCAGTACGTCCGCGACGGCGACGCGTGGACCCGCCGCGTCGCGCAGGGCACGGACGCGACCCTGAAGTCGTTCGGGCTGGACGTGGCCCTCTCCGAGATCTACCGCCGCGTCTTCTGAATCTTCGCAGAGCCTGCCTCCCTTCTTGGACGATCCTCATGCCTATCGCAGCTTCCACCGAAACTCCAACGTCCTCCGAGCCCGTCACCGCCGAGGAGCTGCTGGCGCTGCCGGACGACGGATTCTGTTACGAACTTCTCCGAGGAACGCTTCGAAAAATGGCGCCTGCCGGAGGACATCACGGGTTTCTGGCTTCGGAGATCGGAGCCGAGCTGCGCAACCACGTCAAATCCAACGGCCTGGGGCGCGTGTTCGCCGCCGAGACGGGCTTCCTGCTCGCCTCCGACCCCGACACGGTACGCGCCCCCGACGCCGCCTTCGTGTGTTCCGAGCGCGTCGAAGAAGTCGGTGCCGTAGAGGGCTACTGGCCCGGCGCGCCCGACTTGGCCGCGGAAGTCATTTCTCCCAACGACCGCTACACGGAGGTCGAGGCCAAGATCATGGAATGGCTCGACGCGGGAACCCGCATGGTCGTCGTGCTCGACCCGCGCCGGCGCGCCGTGACCGTCTACCGCTCACGCGATGATATCGCCGTGCTGACCACCGACGACGTGCTGCGCGGCGGCGAAGTCGTTCCCGGCTGGTCGGTGCCGGTGCGGGACCTGTTCGGCTGAGGCCACCGGTGCGCTTCAGGCTGGATGGTGCTTGCGCAGCGCGACGGATGGGCGTTACCTTTCAGGTGCAACTGCTCTTCCAAACAATCCGCTCGCGCCATGAGCACCGCCGCCCCGGAAGCAGCCACCGTCTACCTCGACGAGCCGACGCCCGACAACCCGCCGAACCACCGGCAATCCTGGCGCGACGCGCGCACGCAGCAGTTTTCGCTGCTGGGCCTCGGCGCCGTCGCCGTCACCGGCAGCGCGACCGTGCTTCGCTACGGGGAGGCATCGCTTCCGTGGCTTCTCCTGCTCGCCGCCGGGGCGCTCGGCATGGCCGCGTCGCTCGCCTTCTGGATGCGCCGCCCGTTTCTTCGCCTCGCGGGCGACGAGCTGACGTTTCGCCGGAAGCCCCTCGGGAAAACACACACGGTGCGCTGGGACGAACTGGCGCACGTCGATGCGACCTCTTCCGACGAAGCGGTCCGCCTTCACCGCACGGGAGACGCCCCGACGCTGCCGCTCTCCTTCGACGCCCTTTCGGCGGAGGCCGCGCACCGCCTGACCCGCCGCCTCACCGACACCGCGCGTCACCACGGCGTTCTCGTCTACCCGAATTGACGCCCGCATGAGCGACGCCGCCTCGACGGACCCCGCCGCCCCGAACGACGCTTCGCCCCCCGAAACGATCTTTTACCTCGACGAGGGCGAGGCCACGGAGATTCCCCTCGGACGCTGGGGCTTTCACGGCCGCGACGGCTCGCAGCTGCCGCGCTTTTTGCTCGTCGGCTGCGCGCTGCTTTTGCTGTGCGGGGTCGTGCTCGGGGTCGCCTTCGAAGGGTGGGCCTTTCTGCGAGAGAACTACTGGACCCCGTTGCTGTGGATCGGTCTCGCGGTGGTGGTCTATCGCCTCTCGTTTCGCCAGCGCCCCTTCTTCCAGATCGCGCCGGACGGGCTGGCGTTTTGCCTCGACGCGCACCGCGCCGAGCGCCGCATCGCCTGGGAGGACCTGGAGCGTGTGGATTTGGAGCCGGACAGCGGGGCGGCGCTCGTCTTGCATCACACCACGAGCGGGCCGGTGTACCTTTACTTTTCCCGCCTCTCCGAGGAGCGCGCGCAGACGCTCAAAGACACCCTCGTCGATGCCGCCCGCACGCAAGATGTGGCCGTGACCTGACGGGGGATGCCAATTCGATCTGTTGGAGTCCGGATATTGTGTTGGTCCAACTGTCTTCTCCAAACGCAACCCTTCCAGGTTTTGGAGGAAGCCCGGAAGGGGTCTACTGCGACATCGTCTCGCCAAATCGGTATTACTCGCGCGCCGTCTGGCCGGCGGAGTAGTCCTCGTCGCGCCGGCCTGCGCGCTCGCTTGCGGGGTCGCCGCGGCGGCGCAGGTAGCGGTTCCACCAGAAGACGCCGAGGCCGAAAAGCAAGGCCGCCCCGCCGCTCATCGCCGCGTTGACGACGGCCAGGCGCTGCTGCGTGGCCCCCAGCGGCGGGCCGCCCGAGCGCGCCTTTTCGCGAATAACCACTTCCTGCGCCGCGCCGGGCCGCATGAACACCTTGAGGCGCTTTTTGTCTTCCAGCAGCGGCGCGAGCGTGTGCGGGACCGACATCTTGCCCGTCCGGAGCGTCCCGCCGTCCGGCAGCTCGACGCGCAGCTTCATGTAGTCGTAGGTCACGTCCACGCGGTTTTCCTGGTGCAGCTCCGTGACCTCGGCGACGGCGGGCGTGCCCTGCTGGAGGGTTTGCCCGAGCGTGTAGGCCGCCCAGACCTGCTGCCCGCAGATGAAGGTCAGAAACGCCGGCGCGAGCCAGAGCGCGCGCGCAACCCAGCGGGTAGAGTTCATGTTCGTGGATCGTTTGTTCGTGGGTCGTTGTTCGCGTGTCCCGTTGCGACAGCCGCTCGCCGCGGCGTCGGCGAGGATCCGGCCGGTCTTTCGCGTGTCCCGTGCGACCGCTCCGGCAAATGAAAAGCCAGCGTCTCCCTCTGTAAAACCCCAAACCCGCGCCCCGACCGGAGGGAGGAAGTACTCTTGGGGTGCAACCGCGAGGCCGTCAGGCGAGAAACAGGTACGGCTTCCACGCCTCGTCGACGGTGCCGACGAAGTCGCGGATGAACATGACGTGGCTGGGGCGAAACGGCTCGCGCGCCAGTTCCATGCCCGCCTCCTCGGGGGTCGAGTCGCCCTTGCGGTTGTTGCAGGGCACGCAGGCGGCCACCAGGTTCTCCCAGGAGTCCTCCCCCCCGCGCGACTTGGGATGGATGTGGTCGATGGTCAGGCGCTTGCCCGAGCCGCAGTACTGGCAGGTGTGGCGGTCGCGGCGCAGCACGTTCTTGCGCGAGAGCATGACCCGCTTGTAGGGCACGCTCACGTACGCCTTGAGCCGCACGATGCTGGGCCACGGGATCTCTACGCTCGGGGAACGCACTTCTTTTCCAGGGACCGCCTCCACGAGATGCACCTTCTGCAAGTGCATCAAGACGACGGCGCGCTCGACGCTGCACACGGTCAGCGCGCTATAGTCCTGGTTGAGCACGAGGACGTGTCCATTCATGGCGTGGCGCTCTCACTGCTGACAGCGGAAGAGACGAGCGAGCAACGGCGAGCGCACGCCAGCCTAACAAAGGGGAATGAAAGCGTCTTGAAGTTGCGTAATTCCCGGTTGTGAAAGAGGACGGGCGCGGCGCGCACAGGCGGCGTCGCCTGCTGCTCGCGAAGGCGGATCTACCGGCGAGAAGCCCTCGCGCGGGAGACCGCGCCTTCGTTTGGCTACACTCTTTCGCTGTACGTTCGTTCCGGCGTGCGGCGCCTGTGCTGGTTCTGCACGCTCGCCACGTTGTTGGGCGCCACGTCGCACGCCGGGCGGCAGAACACACGCCGCCTTGTGGCGTTACGACTTTTCCCCTTCGCAGCGCGCTTCTCAACCGCTCGCACTTCGCCATGAGCACCGTCGCCGCTCCGCAAACGAGCGATCCGCTCGCCCCCGGCACCGGCCGCGTCGAAGGCGCCGGCTTCGTCGAAGAACCCGTCGATCCCACGCTCGATCTCTTCAACGAGATCACGCGCCTCAAAGAAGAAAAAAACGCCGTCCTGCTGGCGCACTACTACCAAGAGTCGGCGATTCAGGACCTGGCCGACTACATCGGCGACTCGCTGGGGCTGGCCCGCGAGGCCGCCGACACCGACGCCGACAAGATCGTCTTTTGCGGCGTCCACTTCATGGCCGAGACGGCCAAAATCCTCAACCCCGAAAAGCAGGTCCTCCTCCCAGATCTCAACGCCGGCTGCTCGCTGGCGGACACTTGCCCGGCCGACGAGTTCGCCGAATGGCTCGAAGACTACCCCGACCACAAGGTCATCACCTACGTCAACTCCACGGCGGCGGTGAAGGCCCTCTCGGACGTGACGTGCACCAGCTCCAGCGCGGCGCACATCATCGAGCAGTTTCCCGAGGACCAGCCGCTCATCTTTGCGCCGGATAAGAACCTCGGCGCATATCTCAACCGGGAGACGGGGCGCGACATGGTGCTCTGGGACGGCGTCTGCATCGTGCACGAGACCTTCAGCGAGAAGAAGCTGATGCGCCTGAAGGCCAAGCACCCGCAGGCGGAAGTGCTGGCGCACCCGGAGTGCCGCGAGGCCACCCTCCGCCATGCCGACTTCATCGGCTCGACGAGCCAGATCCGCCGCCGCGCCAAAGAGGGCGAACCCGGCACCTTCATCGTCGCCACCGAGGAGGGCATCCTTCACCAGATGCAGAAGGACGCGCCCGAAAACGAGCTGATTCCCGCCGAGCCAGAGAGCGGGTGCAACTGCTCGCAGTGCCCGCACATGCGCCTCAACACGCTCGAAAAACTCTACCTCAACCTCGAGCATGAAGCCCCCGAGGTGACGATGGAAGAGGACATTCGCCAGCAGGCCCTCGAACCCATCGAGCGCATGATGGAGATGAGCGCGGCGGTGAAATAGCGGCTTCGCCGCGGTTTCGAGTTGTCCCTCGACCGCCTGCGCTAAAAACTCCGCAATCCGAAACCCGCAACCTCCAAATCGAAACCGCGAATCCTATGAACGTTCGTCTGCTTCAGCGCGTGCGCGACGCCATCGCCGACCGGCCGGACCGCTACTGTGCGGCGCACTGGGCCTTCGCGCGCAACCGCCGCGCCGTCATCGAGTTCGGCGCGCGGCCCGATCACTTTCGCTGCTGCATCGCCGGGCACGTCTTGCTCGAAGAGAAGGGCGGGGACTACGACGAAAAGGGCCTGCTCTGCGAAGGCGGCTTTCACGACCCCGGTCACCTGTGGCAACGCGCCGCCGAGGCCGCCGGCCTGACCGAAGCGCAGCGCAACGAACTCTTTTTCCCGAGCCAGTGGGACGCGCCCTTCAAAAAGGGCTACTACCTGTCGAGCGGTGCGGAGGAAGCCGAGATCAGCGCCGCCTACATCGACCACTTTCTCGATAAGCACGCGCCGGAGCGCACGTGGGCGGCGGACCGACCGGCAGTGCCCGGCGGCGAGGAAGAGCGGAGGGAAGCGGAAGGCGACGTTGCAGCGCGTGTTGCGTGATGCGTAATTCGTGCGTGATGCGTCATGACAGTGGCCGCGTGCGGCGTTGCCAAGACCCATCGTTCGAGCGATTCTGTCAGATTCTCCAGACGTGGTTCGCGTGAGCGTTGCGCGGGCGACTCCGCGTAAACCACGGCAAACTTCTTCCCAGAAGGGAGGATATCGCCTCTGACACATGAAACGCTACCGCGACCGATACCGCGTGGAGACGACCCGCCTGCGCGGGCACGACTACGCCGCGCCCGGTTGGTACTTCGTGACGATCTGCACGAAGGACCGCGCCTGTTTCTTCGGCGACGTGCAGGGCGGCGTGATGGGTCTGTCGGCGGCGGGATGCGTGGCGCATCGGTGCTGGGCGGGAATCCCGGATCATTTCGACCGCGCGCGTCTGGGGGCGTTCGTCGTGATGCCCAACCACGTGCACGGGCTGGTCGGGTTGATGCCGCGCCCGCGCGACGACGGCGGAAGCGTCGATTCCCATGGTGGAAACAGTCCTGGCCATGATGAAAACGTTTCCGTAGAGACGTTGCACGCAACGTCTCTACAAACGGTCGATAACAACCGACAGACGCCCGAAAACGACGACGCCCCGCCGCCCAAAAACGAACGCATGGCCGCCATTTCGCCCGGCGCGGGGGCGCTGGCCGCCGTCGTGCGGTCGTACAAATCCGCCGTGACGCGGCAAGTGCGCCGCACCGCGCGCCCCGATTTCGCGTGGCAATCCCGGTTCTACGACCACGTCGTGCGCGACGACCGATCCCGCCGGCGCATCGCCCATTACATCCGCCGCAACCCGCCGCAGTGGACCCGCGACCGCAACCATCCTCGCCATTCGCAGCATCACCAGCCGCCCCCGCAACCGTAGCCCATGCAAAAACGCTTCATCGAGTACGACCTGCCGCTGGCGGACATCTCCGAGGAGAGCGCGCAGGCAGCAGCGCACTCCGGCGAGCGAGCACGCGAGGCGAAGGTGGAGGAGCGTCCCCCTCGCCAGCACGCGACGCACCAGCACGCGTCACGAATTCCGTGTCACAACCCCAGCCGCACGCCCACCGACGGCTCGAAGCGGCGCTGGGGCAGGAAGCGCTTGACCCCGCCGGTGCCGTCGTCGAGGCGCTCGAAGGTGTAGCGCGTGCGCAGGTGCGCCCATACGCCCGTCCCGCCCAGGTCGAACGGCAGGCGGTAGTCGGCATTGAACGTAACGGCGGTCTGGTCGTCGGCGGCGCCGAAGACGGAGAAGACGTGGTCGAGCCCGCCGCGGTCGAGGCGCACGAACAGACGCGCCCGACCGTCGCGCGTCTGAAAGAAAAGCCGCAGGTGGTAGCGGCTCAGGTCCTGGTCGCCGAGGTGGCCGTAGTAGGAGGAGCGCAGCTCGAAGCGCTCGAAGAAGAGCAGGCGTAGCCCCAGCCGCCACCCGGCCGAGGCGCCGATCTCCGAGAGCGGCGTGCTGGCGGAGCGTTCGCCGGGGGCTTCCGCGCGGAGCGCGCTGTCGTCGGCGAGGCGCGCGCGGGGGTTGCTCACCGTGTAGAGCGCCCCGAACGCGCCGGGCGTAAACTGGTCGCTGCTGTAAAAGAGGCCCAGGCGCACGGCGAAGCGCGCCAGGCGGGCGAAGTTGTCGCCGGAGAGCGCCGCGCCCGCCCCTGCGCCCCAGCCGTAGTCGGCAAAGGCGGCGGCGGAGGCGAAGGGCCGGAGTGCAATCCCGCCGGGGCTCGTGGCGTCATAGCTGGCGTCGAGCGCGAGGGCGGTGGGCGTTTCGAGGCTGTCGGCGTAGCGGTCGTCCCGAAGCCCCAGGTCGGTGACGGCGGTGAGGCCGACCTCGGTGGACGCAAGGGGCGCGGCGAAGCCGTCGCCGGGGAAGGGACGGGCCGCCAGACGCCCGCCCGTGACGCCGTTCACGAGCACGTTGTCGGTGAAAAGGCCCAGCGAGAGGCGGTCGGTCTGGGCGAAGGCTTCCGCGCCGACGGTGCGTTCGTCGTAGGCGGTATTGGAGCGGAAGAAGTGCACGAGGTGCCCGGCGGGGCCGAGCGTCATCTGCTGAATGGGGCCGGCGCGGGTGTAGAGGGCGGGGCCGCCGCCCGTGCCGGAGCGCGCGTACCGGGCGTAGTCTACGAGGCGGACCAGGTCGTAGGCCTCGTCGGCGTCCTCGTCGTAGGCGCCGTAGACGCCGCCGCGGAGCGTGCCCTCCAGCCGCGTGGCGTAGCTGGGGCCGAAGCTCACGGGTTGGGCGCGGACGGCGCTCATCGCGCCGAGGCCCGCTACCGCGCCGGCGATCAGGGCGGGCGCGAGCAGGCAGCGAGCAAAAGCGGCGAGCAGACGAGCGAGAGACCGCACGGGGAGGAAGGCTTCGACGGAAAACGGACGCCCACGCCGGCGAAGCGCTGGGGGGCAGCGGGCGTGCCCCTTTCATGGTACCGACCCCGGCGGCGACGGTCAAGCCGAGAGGGGGTCCACGAAAAAAGGCTCCCCCGACGCGAGCGGGAAAGCCGCTCTCTTTCGGGGGCAAACGTCGTCTACGTCGGGCGTCTACGAAGGACGGCTACGTTCATCGCACGAGCGTCACCGAAAAGGGAAAATCGGGCGGCCTCCGGCAGCGGGGCTGTAATCTTTTCGCCATTCCCCCGACCGGAGGGCATGCACCGAGGGGGGGCGGTTGTGCAGAGAACGGCGCGTGCTGTATGTTCGACAACGGTTCAGCGCGGACGCCACGCTCCGCCCTCGCGTTTCCGACGCTCGCTCCGCCTTTCCCGGCTGCTTCCATGCACGTTCTGGACTGGATCGTCGTCGGGCTCTACGTGGCCACGGTCGTGGGGCTGGGCTGGTGGGCCAACCGCCTCCAGACCGACACGGAAGCGTACTTCGTGGGCAACCGGGGCGTGCGCTGGTGGGCAGCGGGCCTCTCGATCATCGCCACGTCGTTCTCGGCCGCGTCGGTGCTGGGGATGCCCGGCTACGCCTACGCCGATGACATGTGGTACCTCCAGTTCCAGATCGGGGACATCCTCGCGGCGGGGATCGTGGCGGCGCTCTTCATCCCGTTCTTTCACAAGATAAAGGAGCTCACGACCGCCTACGAGTACCTCGAGGTACGCTTCGACACGAAGACGCGCCAGCTCGGCTCGGCGCTGTTCATCTTTGCCACGCTCCTGCGCGGCGGGGCGCTCCTGTACGGGGCGTCGCTGCTTTTCAGCGAGATCGTCCCGACCAATGTTTTCCCCGGGCTGCCCGGCGTGGAGGAAGCGGTCATCATCTTCGGCGTCATTGCCATCACCTACACGGTGGTGGGCGGCATCTCGGCAGTGATCTGGACGGACGTGATCCAGTTCGGGCTCATCGTGCTCGGCGTCATTGCGTCGATCATCGTGGTTATCACGAGCACCCCCGGCGGCACGAGCGCCACCTTCGAGACCGCTGCCTCGCTCGACAAGTTGCAGGTTCTTCATGCCGACGAGCCGTTCGCCTTCAAGGGCATCGTGACGGCGATCTTCGGGTACGGGCTGCTCGCGCTTTCGCTCTACGGGACGAATCAGCAGCCGGTGCAACGCTACATGACTGTCGAAAACCCGCGCGAGGCGCAGAAGGCGCTCCTGCTGGGCGTGGGAACGGGCGCAATCAGCGTGGCGCTCTCGCTTTTGATGGGCGTGTTTCTGTTCGTCTTCTACGACTTCAACCCCGGCCTGCTGGCCGAAGGCATCGGCTCGGACCAGGTGATGCCGCAGTTTATCGAAAACCAGGTGCCGCCGGTCATCACCGGGGGGCTGGTGGCCGCCGTCTTCGCCGCCGCGATGTCGAGCCTCGACTCGGCGCTCAACTCCACGGCCGCCGCCATCACTGTGGACTTCTACACCCAGTTCAAAGAAGATGTCGCGGAGCAGCAGCGGCTCTTTTTCGCCAAGATCGTCGTCATCACTGCCGGCGCGCTCGGCATCGGGGTCGGCATCTACGCTTCGCGCACCGGGGAGCTGCTCATCGACATCATTCTCGACTTTCTCGGCTGGGTCGGGGGGGGAATGCTCGGGCTGTTCGTTTTGGGCATGCTCACCCGGCGCGCCAACGGCCTCGGAGCCTTCATCGGGGCCATCCGCTCTCGCTGGTCGTCGGGAGGCACCCGCCGCCCGGCCAACTCGAGAACACGACGGTGCAGTGGATCGACGTCGACGGGCGGGGGCCGCAGCGAGCGTCTTCCGGGGGCGTGGATGACGACCGTGAACGAACCTGAATGGGGAACGGACGGGGGCCCGAACCGGAATAGTAGAGGGTGAACAGGGGATGGTTTTCCCCCGGCGACCGCCCGTGTGTGCCCCCCGCGATCCCCGATCTGCGATCCACCACGCCCCGACGGGCAACGCGCCCGCCCCGCGCTCTAACGAATACCCGCAACGACTTCTCCAGGCCGATGAGCGAAAGCCGCACCTACGAAGACTGGATTTCCGTGTTCGAGACCGGCACCGACTACGAGGCCGACCTCGTGCGCGACCGCCTCGACGACGCGGGGCTTACCGCCGTCGTGCTCACGCAGCGCGACCACGCCTTCAACCTCAACGTGGGCGACCTGGCCGCCGTGCACGTCATGGTGCCGCCGCGCGACGTGGACGACGCGCGCGACGTGCTCGAAAGTGAGCCGTTTTCCGACGAAGAACTCAACGAGGCGGCCATGAGCGCCGACCCCGACGCCCCGCCGGCCCACTCCGACCGCGAAGAGGCGATCCTCGACTCCAGCCCCAACATCGGCGGCTCCGACGAGGGGCCCATCGAAGAGCCGGGGGTGAGCAAGGAGGAAAAGCAGGCGCGCGAGCACCCCGAGGGCGAGGCCGACCCGGAGGCCAAGCGCCGCCACCGCGACGAACGCCGCGCGCGACACACCCGGAAAAACCGCCCCGCTGACGAGCAGCGCGCGGAAGAAGAGCTCGCGGATGAATACTCGGGGAAAGCGTCTGAGGAGGGGGGCGAGCGGTCCGCCGAAGGGGCGTCCGGCGACAAGCCCGGCGAAACGGACGGCGACGAGCGCGGGTAACGGGTTCGCCGTCGGCTGTTTTTCTGAAACGGCTTTTTTCGCCCGGCGCATGGCGCTTCAAGACGCGATTCCGCTGAGCAATTCGTGGCTGCGCGTGCTCACCGCCGTGGTGGCCGCGCCGGTGGTCGTGGGGCTGGCCTGGGTAGGGGGCTGGCCCTTCGGGCTGCTGGTGCTGGGGGGGACGCTCCTCATCCAGTGGGAAGTCTACGAAATGATGGACGAGGGGGGCGGCAAGCCGCGCCGCCTGCTGGGCATGGTGCTGGGGGCGCTGCTGGTGCTGCGTATCCTGGTGCCGGCGCTCTGGCCGCTGGTGGTCGTCGTGGTGCTGGTGCTGATCGGGCACATCCCGTTCGAGCACGTGCGCGAAGAGCCCCTCGTGAGCCTCGCCGACACCGTCTTCGGCGCGGTGTATCCGACGGCGCTGCTGGGCTACGTGCTGCAAATCCGCGTCGCCGAAGGCCCCGACGTGACCGACGACCAGGCCTTCTGGCTGACGCTCTCGCTCTTCTTTCTGGTGTGGGCGGCGGACATCTTCGCCTACTACGTGGGCAAGTTCTTCGGGCGCCGGGCGCTGGCGCCTCGCGTCTCGCCGAACAAGACCTGGGAAGGGGCCGCCGGGGGGCTGGCCGGAAGCGTGGCCGTTGCCATCGTGCTGCGCGCGGTGACGTTCGATTTCGTCGGACAGAGCGAGCCGGCCCTGGCGTTTCTGGCGTGGCCCAACGTCATCATGCTGGCGCTGATCTGCGGCATCCTCGGCCCGCTCGGCGACCTGGCGGAGAGCAAGCTCAAGCGTTCGGTCAGCATCGACGACAGCGGGACGATCCTGCCCGGCCACGGGGGGCTTCTCGACCGCTTCGACGCAATGATCTTCGCGGCCCCCACCGTCTACCTGTACCTGGAGTACGTGGCGGGGGGGTTTTCGTGACTCGTGATGCGTGATTCGTGATGACGCTGGGCCGAACGCGGTCTGCTTTCTTCTACCGGCAGACCCCATTCGGAACGTAGTGGCGCTTGAATGCTTTCCGCTTCCGTAAAACAGTACCTCGCGCAACACGAATCATGCATCACGCCGTGGAGGAACGGCTTTTCCCGCACGGGGTTAAAAATAGCCCCTGCCAACCGTCCCAACCTCCCGACTACGACGATGAGCCTGTTCACTGGCGGAAAGCGCAAAAAGCCGCGCGGGTTCGACTACGAGCCGCGCTACTACGATCCGGACGAAGACGAAGAAAAGCAGCGCAGCGAGCGGATCAAGCAGCGCATGCGCATCAAAAGCAAGACGCGGCGCGGCAAGTCCACCAGCCTGCCTTATCTGTTGGCCCTGCTGGGGATTACCGTGTACCTCTACCTCGTGCTTTGAGGCGCGGCACGTGTCGCGTGGAACGTGAAATGTGGCACGTGTGACGTTTCACGCAATACGCAACACGCAATACGCAATACGCTTTGCCCGAACCGGCGTCCCAGACCGAACCCGCCGCCGACCAGCGGCAACCGTCGAACGCGGCCGACGAGGGCCTCATCTCGGTCATGCCCGAGACGCTGGCCAACAAAATCGCCGCCGGCGAGGTGGTGCAGCGCCCGGCGTCCGTAGCGAAAGAACTGCTCGAAAACGCGCTCGACGCCGGGGCCGAAGACGTCGAGCTGATCGTCAAAAAAGCCGGGCGCGCGCTCGTGCAGGTCGTCGACGACGGCTGTGGCATGGGACCGGCCGACGCCGAGCGCTGCTTTCAGCGTCACGCCACCAGCAAGGTGCGCGCTGCCGGCGACCTCCAGCGCATCCAGACGCTGGGCTTTCGCGGGGAGGCGCTCGCGTCCATCGGAGCGGTCGCGCAGGTGGATCTCAAGACGAAGCGCCCCAGCGACGCGACGGGGATGCGCGTGCGCATCGAAGGCGGTGAGCAGACGGAGGCCGCGCCCTGCGCCACGCCGCCGGGCACATCGGTGGCGGTGCGCAATCTCTTTTTCAACGTGCCCGCGCGCCGCAGCTTCCTCAAAACCGACGCCACCGAGTTCAAGCACCTCGTCGAGACCTTCCAGCAGCAGGCGCTCGCGCACCCCGGGGTGGCCTTTCGCCTCGTGCACAACGACAACGAGGTGTACCGCGTGGCGCAGGCGGAGGGCGACTTCTTCGAAGCGCTGCGCCGGCGCATCGGGGACCTGCTGGGGGAAGACCGCGCCGAGGAATTGCGCCGCGTGAGCGACGAGGCGAGCTACCTGTCGGTGCGCGGCGTGGCCGGGGCGCCGGGCCAGAGCCGTCGCAGTCGCCGCGAGCAGTTTCTCTTCGTCAACGGGCGCTACGTGGAGAACCGCTATCTCGCGCACGCAGTCAAGGCGGCCTACGGCGCGCTCCTCGATGACGGAGATTTTCCGTTTTTCGCGCTTTTCCTTTCGCTCGACCCGGCGCGCGTGGACGTAAACGTGCACCCGACCAAGGCGGAGGTCAAGTTCGAGGACAAAAGCGGCGTCTACGGTCTGCTGCGCTCCGCCGTGCGCGAGGCGCTCTCCGAGGGCGAACTCGATGCGCCGCAGTTCGAGGGAGGGCGCTTCCCCAGCACCGACGTCGACGACACCGGGTTTTCCCGCGCAGATTTTTCCGGCGCAGACGATGGGGCAGCCGGGCCCAGCGGCAACGCAGCGGGCGCCCGCGGCACGCCGCCGCGCGCTGACTTTGGCGAGTCCCGGACGGGAGCTTCGGGAGACCGCGACGCGGCGCCTCGTTCGCAGCGCCAGAGCGGGCCGGCGCCGGGCCGGACATCGTCTGATGCGTCGGCGGGGGATCTGTCGGCGCGTCTCTATGCGCCGCTCGAGGAAGGCGACGAAGACGACGCGGGCGAAGCGAACGGGGCGCCGGACGCTTCGGGCCAGGCCGCCTCGGACGAAGCCGCCTCGGACGAAGCCGCCTCGGGGGAACCGCCGTCGGACGAGCCGCCGTGCTGGCCGGTGGGGGGGCGCTTCGTGGCGGTGCCGCAGGAGGGGCGTCTGCTCGTGATCGACGCCCCGGCGGCGCACCGGCGCGTGCTCTACGAACGGGCGCGCCGCCACGTCGAGGACGAGACCGACCACCCGTCGCAGCAGGTGCTTTTTCCCGAGACCATCGAGCTGCCCGCCGCCGACGTGGAGCTGTTCGACGACCTGCTGCCGGACCTGCGGCGCATGGGCTTCGACCTGAAGCGCTTCTCGGGGCGCACCGTGGCGGTGCAGGGGCGGCCCGCCGGGGCGCGCGGCGACGCGCAGGCGCTGCTGGAGGACGTGCTGGACGAATACCGCACGCTGGGAACCGCTCGCGGCGACGCGCGCTCCGACCGCCTGGCCAAGAGCCTCGCCCGCCGGGGCGCCGTGGGCCCGGACGCGCAGCTTTCGCCGTCGGAAGCGCGGGCGCTCGTGCGCATGCTTTTCCGGTGTGAAATGCCGTACGCCGACCCTGCCGGCCAGCCGACCGTCCTGCGCCTCTCCCCTGAGAAACTCGCAGAGCGCTTCGAGGAGGAGGGATGAAGCGCACGACCCGAGCGAAGCGAGCGGCGAACGTCAGGGCCGTGGCGGTGCTTCGCGCGAGGGGACCCCGCTGGGATCTTGCCAGAGCGGTGCAGGTTCACATCCTCGTCTTTTGCCCCTTAGTTTCACGCACGTCCTTCTCGAAGGGGAGACCCTCGTTGAGAAGGGCGCCTGTCGAAGCACTCCCCCGTCTGAAGCAACGTCCATGAGCACCCCCTCGACCGCTTCCGGGCAACGCGCCCGCCGCGAGGCGACCCGCGGGCACACGGAAACGTCGTCGGCGGAGGGCGAGGAAGCGCCGGCGCGCGAGGTTTCGGGAGGCGACGATTCGGAAAAAGAAGAAGGGCGCGTGACACGCCGTGTGAAACGCGTGCGGCAGGGGCGCACGGGGCGGTGGCTGGAGCGGCTCACGCGCTTCGGCTATTTTACGCGCGCGACGGTTTTCACGCTGGTGGGGCTGGTGGCCATGCGGGCGGCGTGGGGCATCGGGCAGGCCACCGGGACGCGCGGGGTGATGCGCGAGATGCGCCGGCAGCCTTTCGGCAAGACGCTTCTGCTGGCGACCTCCATCGGCATGGCCTGTTACGTGCTCTGGCGCTTCGTGCAGGTGGTGCTCGACCCCTTCATGAAGGGCGACGGCGCGCATTCGAGCATTCGCCGCATCGGCTACTTGGGAAGCGGGTCGTTCTATGCGCTCCTGTCCGTCACGGCGGCGCAGCTCGCCTTCAACTTCGCCGGAGGGCGCAGCTTCCGTCGCGAGGTGGTGGTCTGGGCGCTGGCCATGCCGTACGGGTCGTTGGTCGTCGGCTTTGCAGGCGTGGTGCTTTTTTTCACGGGAAGCCACGCGCTCTGGCGTGCTTATCGCGCCTCCTACATGCAGCTCTATCCGCCACCGACGCCCGAGACGGCGCGCCGCCAGCGCTTTGCCAGGCTCTTCGGGCGCGTGGGCCTCATTTCCATGGGGTTGACGCTCTGGATCGTTGGGGCGCTCATCATCATGGCCGCCGTCTATGCCAATCCCGACCAGGCCATCGGCATCGGCGGTGCGCTCACGGTGCTCCAGCGAGGACCCTACGGCGCGCTTCTGCTGGTCGTCGCCGGGGTCGGGTTCGTCTTCTACGGCGGGCACACCTTCTTCCTGGGCTTCTACCGCCGCGTGCGCCCGAAGGACTGAGTCGTGCTGAGCAGGGGCGGGGGGCGTGTTTCGTGGAAAAGCTTTCGGTAGCGAGGGAAGGAGAGCGGGCGGCGTTGCTTCTTGGAAAAAGACCACTTCGGCGAAACCGAAGCGAATGTGCATCGGGCCGGCTTCCGCGCGCAACACGATTACAGCCACACGCCCATGCTCACCGACGCGGTGCGCGACTTCATCGAAGAGCACGCGCTGTTGCCGCCGGAGGGCGGCCCGGTCGTGGTGGGGCTGAGCGGGGGCGTCGACTCGGTCGCGCTGGTGCATCTGCTGCGCCGGAGGGGCTGGGACGTCGCCGCCGCCCACGTCAACTACGGCCTGCGGGCAAACGCCGACGACGCCGGCAGCCGTCACGTCGCCGTCGGTCACCATCGCGACGACCAGGCCGAGACGCTGCTGTTGAACCTGCTGCGCGGCAGCGGCCCGGAAGGGCTGGCCGGGATGCGCCCGAAACGGCGTCTGGGAGGGGAAGAGGACGGGAGTGAACGGGCGGTATCGTTGGTGCGGCCCCTGCTGGCGGTGGGGCGCGACGAGATCGAAGCGTACGCCGAGGCGCAGGGGCTGCCGTGGCGCGAGGACCCATCGAACCGCGACGCGCGCTTCAAGCGGGCGGCGTTGCGGCGCGACGTGCTGCCGGCGCTCGAAGCGCACTTCTCCGGCGCGGCGGATCGCCTCGCGCGCTCGGCTGCGCTGGTGCGGCAGTACGTGGACGAGGCGCTACGTCCCGAGCTTCGCCGCCGCTTCGAGGAGGCCTCCGAAGGACCGGACGACGGCGCGCAGGCGCTGGCCGTGGAGGCGCTTCGCGCTGCGCCGCCGGTGTGGCGCGGACGCCTGCTGCTGGAGGGGCTGCGTCGCTGGTGTCCCGGCGCGCCGCGCACCCAGGCCGTCGCCGGCGAATTAGAGAAGCTGCTGGACGCCCAGCCGGGGCGGCGCGTCGACTTCGAGGCGGGCCGCGTGTGGCGCGAGCGCGATGCGCTGCGCTTCGTGCAGGCAAAAGAAGAGCGCATGAAAGAAGGAGGGGGGCAGACGCTGGCTCCCGGCCGTCCCGCCTGCTGGCCCGGCGGCACGCTGCGCGCCGAGCGGCTGCCTGCCCCCCCGGAGTCGCTCACCGCCGACGACCCCCACGTTGCCCTGCTCGACGCCGAGGCGCTGGCGCTTCCGCTTGACGTGCGCCCGTGGCAGCCCGGAGACCGCCTCCAGCCGCTGGGCATGAACGGCCGCACGCTCGTCAGCGACCTGCTGACCGATGCGAAGGTGCCGCCCAGCAAGCGAAAGAGCGTGCGCGTCGTGTGCTCCGGCGACACCATCGTGTGGGTCGTAGGCCACCGCCTGGCCGAGTCGGCGAAGGTGCGTCCGTCCACCCAGCGGGTGCTGCGCCTGACGTTCGAGCCGTCCGAATGCTGACGGATGACGGCGGATCGATGAGCTTGCAGGACCACGGTGCGGCGCGTTACCTTTTGCGCATCCCCTTCGTCTTCCGCGGGCGTTCGCCTGCTGCCGCGCCTCTTCTCATCTCGTCACCGCCCATGTCCGCTGATCAACGTCCCGCTGCCGCTGCGAATGATGCGAAGGAAACCGTCACCTGTCACGGCGAATCGTTTCAGCTGTATCTTTCAGAGGAAGAAATCCATGAGCGCGTACAGGAGTTGGGCGCGGCCATTAGCCGCGACCTGGAGGGGAAACGGCCCATCCTAATCGGCGTGCTGAACGGGTCGTTCATGTTTCTGGCCGACCTGATGCGCGCGCTCACCATCGAGTGCGAGGTCGACTTCATGAAGCTCTCTTCCTACGGCGCCGAAAAGGTCTCCAGCGGCGAAGTGACCGAACTGAAGCGCGTCGACGCCGACCTGGAGGACCGTCACGTGGTGCTCGTGGAAGACATCGTAGACACGGGGCTGACGATGGAGTTCATCCTCGACCGCATCGGGGCGCTGGGCACGGCGTCGCTGCGCGTGGCGACCCTGTTGCACAAACCGGAAGCCACCGAGAAGGACGTGCCCATCGACTACGTGGGGTTCGCGATTCCGGATCGGTTCGTCATCGGCTACGGGCTCGATTACGGGCAGCTTGCGCGGCGGCTGCCGGCCCTCTACGCCCAGGCGGGAGAGGCCCCAGCGGAAGAGAAAGAAAAACGTTAATCTTCGGATCTGAACTAACGCACGTCTGCCCGGTTAAGCATCCCCTCACTCCCCGATCACAACCAACACCACAAGCGCGCGCTGCGGCCTGCGAGCCGGCTTCCGGCTTTCCTCGTTCGACGAGACGGCCTGGCAGCACGCTCCGGTACCCCAACACACTATGGCACAAGGAACAGTCAAATGGTTCGACGCTGAAAAAGGATACGGCTTCATCGCTCCGGAAGACGGAACGGAAGACGTATTCGTCCACAAAAGCAACGTGGAAGGCATGAGCTACGGAGAAGGCCTCGATGACGGCGAAGACGTCGAGTACGACGTCGAAGAAACCGACAAGGGCCTGAGCGCGATCAACGTGCAACGCTCCGGAGCCGCCGGCAGCGCCGGCGCCTTTTAAAGCGCTCGAATGACATTTTACCCACGACCGCAGGGGCGCGATACACATCGTGCCCCTGCTGTTATTTGGGCAAAAGGCGCTCCGTTGATCGAACGTCCGCCGCTCAAAACGAAAGCGGAGCCGGAAGCGAAAGCGGAGCCGGCGCGTGGATCGTGTCGGGCGCCGTCGATGAGATGGAGTCGGCAAAGGGGGCAGTCGCCGCGAATGCTTCACGCGCTGCTCGCCGGCGCCGGCGACAGGTCCAGGTCCACCTCCTTCGGGTAGCACACGTACGGCTTCACGACGCGCTCGGAGAGGGCCGTAAGCGCGGCGGTGTCCGCCATTTCCGACAGTTCGCGCACCTGGCCGTCGCGCCCGACGATGCCGATGGCTTCGCCGCGTTCGCGCTGGTAGGCCCTGTGGCGCGAGCGGCCCTGCGTCAGGTAGTAGCGGGCCGCCTCGTCGAAGGAAGCGGGGCAGGAGCGGTCGCGCGCGAGGCCTTCGCGCTCGAGCCAGCGTGCCACCTGGGAGCGCCAGCGGTCGAGTTGTTCGTCGGTGGGCTGTTCCGGCAAAAAGGTCACGCGAAAGAAGTCGCGGTCGATGAAGCGGCGGCAGAGGTCGGCCAGAACGGGGTCGCCGGCGTGTTGCCACTGCTTGAGCGAGAAGAGCACGTCGGTGTCGTCGAGTGCGGCGTAGTGGTCGGTGGCGGTGAGACGGGTGCTCAGGTCGTCGCCGGTGATGTCGTTTTCGAGAAAGAAACAGAGCGCCGGCGAGCAGCCGTCGCCGATGGCGGGGCGCCCCTCGCGGAAGTGCCAGCGCACCCGCCGGAAGGCCGCGCGCAACAGCTCGTCGCCGGCCAAGACGGTCTTGTGCAGGTAGACCTGCCAGTACATCAGGCGGCGGCTGATGAGGAAGTTTTCGACGGCGTAGATGCCTTTCGCTTCGACCGCGACGGGCGCGTCGGATCGGCCTGCGGGAGGGGTGACGCGGAGGGTCTTGAGCAACCGCTCGACCCCGACTTCGCCCTCGGCCACGCCGGTGTAGAAGGCGTCGCGCCGCAGGTAGTCGAGGCGGTCCATGTCCAGCTGGCTGGACACGAGCTGGTGAAAGAAGGCGCGCTCGTACTCGCCGTCGAAGATGTCGAGCGCCAGCCGCAGGGCGTCGCCTTCGGGATGCTCGGCGAGGCGCTCGGCGAGGCGAACGAGCAGACGGCGGCTCATCTGCTCGTGGTGAAAATCGCGGATAAGGTAGTGTTCGAGGGTGTGGGAGTACGGCCCGTGGCCGACGTCGTGCAGCAGCGCAGCGGCGAGCGCGGCGGTGCGCTCCGTCGGGGAGACGGGCGTGCCCTTGCCTTCGATGCCGGCGAGGGCGTCTTGCATGAGCGCCATCGCGCCGAGGGCGTGATTGAAGCGCGTGTGCTCGGCGCCGGGAAAGACGAGATGCCCCACCCCCAGCTGGCGAATCCGCCGCAGGCGCTGCACCTCCGGCTGCTGGATGAGCGCCATCATCAGCCCCTTCGGCACCGAGATAAACCCGTGCACCGGATCGGAGAAGAGCTTGTAGTTGTTGGGCACGGTCTGGGGGGCGGCGGGAGTGGGGGAGAGAATGTCGGGGCGGGAAGAAGCGGAAAGCAGCGAAGGGAACGAAACTCCGCTGGCGTGGCGCCAACGTGTCGCAACAAAGTACGCCCGCCCTCCCGCGCCCCCGCCTCCTCGAACTCACTGCGGCCAGCGGGCGCCCTGGGTGCGTCCGTGGCGGGTGCGTTCGTCGAAGCGGCGGTTGTAGCGCCGCGCCTCTTCGATGATGGAGCGCGCCTGCGTGTCGGCTTTTTCTTCGAGCGCGGAGCAAGAGGCGGCCGTCAGGTCCTCGAGCGCGCGCGCCACGCGACGCCCGGCGCTGATGATGCTTTCCTGGTGTTCGCGTTCGTGGAAGGCCAGCGCGTCGAGGAAGCTGCTCCAGTCGCGCCGAAGCGCGGCGGGGGCATTTGAGGGCGCGTTCCAGCGCGGCATCGTCACCTCCACGTCGAGGTACACGTCGGCGCGGCGTATCCGGCAGGGCGCTTCGCGGGCGGGGCGGGAGGCCTGCTCGTAGACGATTTCCCAGCGCGCTGTCCAGGAGGTGCGTCCGAAATGGCGGGCGCCGTCGCTGCGGGGGCCGTGCTGTGCCAGCTCGCGCAGGAGGGCCTGCTCGGTGCGCCCCGTCACGGTGTAGAACGTCTCGGTCCGGTTCACGTGCAGCTCGGACGTGCTCGCCGCCGCCGATGCGGTGTCGCCGGGAGCGGGGCGTGCGGACGCGCCGGCGGCCTGCCCCGAGGCGCGCCCGCTCGCGGAAGTCGTTTCGGCAGAAGCGTCGAGCGCCTGCGGTGAAGACGCGGAACGCTCGCCCCCGCCGCAGGCGGCCAGTAGCACCGCCAGAAGGAGCGCGAGGGCACGGGGGAGCGGGAGGGCGGACGTGCTGTAGAAAGCGAAGTCGCTCATTGAAGCCATCGTGTCTCTTCGCGGAAGCCGCCTTCACGCCGGGCCGATGAACGCTAAAAGAAAAAACACATCCGGCGGGATTGAGAAACCGCCGTCGGTCGTCCCCCTTCCACAGCTCGCCGTGCTCACCCCCCTTCGTCGGCGAGGTCTTCGGGGAGGCGTCGGTAAAAGGCGTCGGCGTCGGGGGCGCGGCGCAGGCCGCCGGCGGCGAGGCCCACCTGGCGGGCGTGGTCGCCGTCGAGGAGGCCGCGGAAGTCGCCCCAGCGCGCGCTCTCGGTAGCGACGTATCCGTCGTTGACGCCTTCGCGCTCGTAGATGACGGCGTTGAGCAGGCGAAAGAACGGACTGATCGCCACGTCGGTGCCCCGGCCCGCGCGCCCGGCATAGGAGCGGTACTGCACGGACGGATGGTCGGGGGTGGCGGGGTTGAACTCGTTCTGGACGTAGGCGGGGCGCATCTCGCGCACGGCGCGCAAAAAGTCGGAGGCGTCGTCGTCGGGCAGAGTCTGACGCCCGAGCCACTCGGCGGCGTCGGCGACGAGGCGGCGCAGGCGTTCGGGCTGCTCCATGACGTAATCGGCGGCGGTGGCGCCCCGGTGCGGCGTCGAGACGGTCGTGAGCGTGGCGACGCGCTCGCCCCATCCGCGCCGGCTGACGAGGAAGCGCGCGTCGAGACCGCCCATCGAGTGGGCCACGAGGTGGAACTGCTCGGCGTCGGTTTCGCGGAGGATGCGCTCGAAACGCGCTTCCCACTGGTCGGCCCGAGCGGTGACGGTGTGGTAGGGCGACACGTTGGGGGCGAAGGCCCAGACGCCGCGCTTGCGCAGGTGCATGGCCTGCTCGTGAAGCATGCCCCCGCGCCGGAAGGCCGCCAGCACGCCGAAGCCGTGCATCAACACGAGCGGATGCCGGAGCCGCAGAAGCGGCGGTTGCGGATGTCGGTCCATGGCGGTGAGACGGCGGACGGCGCGCTCCGCGAGCGTCATGCGTCAGTTAGCGGTGGAAAGTGGGAAGTTGAAAGGGGAAGGTTCGTCGGTTCGCGGCGTTCTGCTTTTGGTGGAAACGCCCATGACCGACTTATCTACCGATGCGTGATAAAATATCTCCCCCTTTTGCCAGTGAGTAGGGGAGTGCGGAAAGAGGTTCCCAGAGCAGGCGCACCCCCGCTCGGCGGCCTCACTGTTGCCGGCGAGCCGTGTCCGCCCGCGGCGAGGGGAGGCTCGGCACCGGCGACGGGCCTGCGTTCGTGTCTCGGCCCGAGCGGTTCTGGTCGGGGGCGCGCAGCAGGCGCGGGGGCTGGTCGGTGTAGGGCGCCGTTTGTTGCTGCTGGGGGCGTTGCTGCGGACCGGCGGGCGGCGGCCCCGGCAGGCCGGCGGTGTCGCGGCGCGTGGTGTCGGAAGAGAGCGTGTCGCGGCGCGTGGTGTCGCGTGCGGTCGTGTCGCCTTCCACGCCCGGCAGGCGGCGCACCGTGCCTCGGCGCAGCGTAATGTCGCCGTTTTCGGTGCGTAGGCGTACCGGGGCCGCGCCCTCGCCCAGCGTGCCCTCGAAGCGCGCCCCGGCCCCGCTCGATTCGAGGTCGCGATCCGAGAAGGTCAGAGCGCCGGGGTCGATGTCGCCCGCCTCGGTGCGCGCCTCGATGTCGGCCGAAGCGGAAGCCGGGAGGGTGAGCTGCAGGTCGCCGTTGGCGGTGCGCAGGCGCACCTCGGCCCCGGAGGGCAGGCGGCGCAACCCCCCCTCGATGGAGCCGTTGCGCGTTTCGGCCCGCACTGCGCGCGCCGCCCCGCCGATGCGGAGGTCGCCGTTTTCATTTTTTACGTCGAGCGGCCCGCGCAGCCCCGAGAGGAGCGCGTCGCCGTTTTGCATGTGCAGGCGCAGGCGCACGTTCTGCGGCGCATGACCGCGCACGTCCACGCTCGTACGGCCGGGGGCGCCGGAGGTCAGCTCGTAGGCGAACTCCTGATCGTCGCCGCGCCCTTCGATGCGGATGCGGCTCAAGAGCCGGCGCGCCTCCTTTTTGCTTCCGGCGCGGGCGCGCTTGACGAACGTCAGCTCCGCCTGAGAGGCGGTCGTGTCTTGCAGTGTGACGCCGCCGCTGTAGCTATCGAAGGCGAGCGTGCGCTCCCCCGGCGTCACGCCTCGTTGCACCTGGCGCGTCACCTCGACCTGTGCGTCGCTGCCCGAGCCGCTATCGAGATTGCACCCGGCGCCCCCGATCACTGCAGCAGCGGCGAGTAGAGCAAAGCAGAGGCGAGTAGGCATAGGCGTGGAGGGGGTGGGAGTGTGAGAGTGCGGGGGGATTTCCCCGCCGGTGACTGGAGAAACGTTCAACTTTCAATCTGCGACCTTCAACCCTCAATGCAGCGCTACGTTTTTGATGAAGCGGCGCACAGCAAAGAACGAGCCGATCCACCCCAGCAGCACGCCGCTTACCACGACCACTCCGATGGCCAGCCACAGCCCGCCGAGGGCCTCCAGCCCGGGCACGTAGCTGGCGGCTAGCTGGTAGAGGCCCCACAAGATGCCGCTCGCCACGACTCCGGCGATCAGGCCCTGGAGCATCCCCTCGATGACGAAGGGACGGCGGATGAAGCGGTCGGTAGCGCCGACGAGCTTCATCGTGCGAATCAAGAGGCGCCGCGCGTAGACGGTCAGCCGAATGGTATTGGCCACCAGAAAGATCGACGCCAGCACCACCAGCGCGCCCAGCGAGACGCCCCCCCACGTGATGAGACGCAGGTTTTGCTGCACGCGCGCGAAGAGTGGCTGGTTGAAGACGACCTCTTCGACGCGCGCCCACGTCTTGACTTCACTGATGAGCGAGTTCAGGCTGTCGGAGGAGGCGTAGGTCGGCCCCACGCGCACCTCCACGGAGGCCGGCAGGAACGGCTCTTCGTAGTAAATCTCCGCCCCCTCCCCGAAGGCGCGGCGAAAGCGCTTCTGCGCCTCCTCGGGCGAGACGTACTCCACCTCGTCGACGCCGGGCAAGAGGCGCGCGCGCTCCATGATTTGCTGCGCGTCGTCGTCGGAGGCCTGCTCGTCGAGCATCACGTTGAGCTGGCCCACGCGCTGGCGCAACCACCCGCTCACCTGCTGCGCCTGGTAGCCCACCACCACGAAGAGGCCCACCAGCACCAGCGCCACCGTCATCGCGCTCGTGGCGGCGACGGCGGCAAACTTCGCCCGCCAGAAGCCGGCCAGCCCTTCGCGGATGCTGTAGGAGAGCGCCATGGCGGGTTGCGTGCGGCGATTCGGGAAAGCGGCGCTTTGGGAAAGGTAAGCGTTCGCGCTTCGGAAATGCGAGGGGGGGCTTTCAGCCGTCAGCTATCAGCTATCAGCTATCAGTTGACAGATAACAAGCGTTGGCTTTTTAGCAAGTTGCCTCGTTTATTTATGCCGCACGTTTCCTATATTTTCTTTGGCTCCGCTCGCTCATGCAAGACTTTCGCAAGCTCTCCGTCTGGAAAAAAGCGCATCGTCTCACGCTGAACGTCTACGAACTCACGTCCGACTTTCCAGACGATGAACGCTACGGTTTGATCAGTCAGATGCGGCGCTCGTCTGCGTCGATAGGGGCGAACATCGCGGAAGGATGCGGAAGCGGCAGCGACGCGGATTTCGCTCGCTTCGTGCAAATGGCCCTCCGCTCGGCAAGCGAGTTGGAATATCAGTTGCTGCTGGCTCGTGATTTGACCATGCTTTCAGAAAAGCCGCATCGTGCGGCGACCCATCACACGCAGGAGGTCAAGCGTATGCTCAGCGGCCTTCTCAAGAAGCTTCGCGCGTAGGAGCGTTCAGCGGTCAGCCGTCAGCGGTCAGCCGTCAGGGGCCGAAGGTCATGCTTTTCGGCCGGAAGACCTGATAGTTGATAGCCGAGAGCTGATAGCTGACTGCTGATAGCTGAAAGCCAACAGCTACATCCGTTCCGGCGCGCTGATTCCTAAAATATCCACCAGCCCGTTGCGCAACACCACTTGCGTCGCCTTCGCCAAGTGCATTCGGGCCGTCGCCAAGTCGCGCTCCTCGCCGATGATGTGGCAGTGCGCATAGAACTGCGTGAACGCCTGCGCCACGTCGCGCAGGTAGGTCGCCACGCGGTGCGGCTCGCGCGCATCGGCGGCCTGGCGCACCGCGTCGGGGAAGCGCAGCAGCTCCTTGATGAGCGCTTGCTCCGCCTCGTGCGTCAGGAGCGACAGGTCGGGCGCGTCACTGAACGCGACGCCCACCTCGTCGGCCTTGCGCAGGATCGAGGCGATGCGCGTGTGGGCGTACTGGAGGTAGTAGACCGGATTTTTGTCGCTGGCCTCCTTCGCCAGGTCCAGGTCGAACTCCAGGTGCGAGCTCGGGGAGCGCATCAGAAAGAAAAAGCGCACGATGTCGGCCCCGGCGCGGGTGATCTCTTCGTCGGAGATTTCTTCGTCGGAAACGTCCTCGCCCGAGGCGTCGTCTACGCGCAACACCGCGCGGCCGACCTCGTCGATCAGGTCGTCGAGGGTGACGTAGGTGGCGCGGCGCGTCGACATTTTGACCGGCTCGCCCCCGCGCACGAGCGTGACGAACTGGTAGATCGACACGTCCACCTTGCCCGGATCGTAGCCGAGGATCTCCAGCGCGCTCAGCACGTCGGGGTAGGTGGCAATGTGGTCTGCGCCGAAGACGTCGACCATCCGGTCGAAGCCGCGCTCGAACTTGTCGGCGTGGTACGCGATGTCGGGCAGGCGGTAGGTCGGCTCGCCGCTCGACTTGACGAGGACGGTGTCCTTTTCCTTGCCGGTGCGGGTGGTTTCCATCCAGGTGGCGCCTTCCTCGTCGTAGACGTAGCCGGCCTCGCGGAGCGCGTCGAGCACCTCCCAGACGCGCCCGTCGTCGTAGAGGGTCTGTTCGTTGAAGAACGAGTCCATCCGAATGCCGCCGTCGACGCCCAGGCGGCCCAGCGTCTGTTCGATCTCGGCGAAGAGCACCTCCTCGGCCTTCTTCTGGAAGGGCTCGACCCCTTCTTCGCTCGGCAGGGCGTCGCCGTGCTCGTCGAAGAGCGCCCGGGCGATGTCGGTGACGTACGCGCCCTGATAGCCCTCGTCGGGGAAGGAGGCGGGCACCTCGACGGATTCGCCCTCGGCTCCGTCGAGCGTCTTGGTCGGCGCCGGCTCGCCGCGCGTCTCGGCCGCGAGCGCTTCGTAGCGCGCCTTGACCGACTGGCCGAGGACGCGCATCTGCCGCCCGGCGTCGTTGAAGTAGTACTCGCGCGTCACGTCGTAGCCGGTGTGCGCCAACAGGTTGGCGATGGCGTCGCCGAGGACGGCGTTGCGCCCGTGGCCCACCGTGAGCGGCCCGGTGGGGTTGGCGCTGACGTATTCGACGAGCGCCGTCTCGCCGGCGTGGTCGTCGGTGCGTCCGTAGCCGGAGCCGGCGGCCAGAATCTCTTCCAGCCCGCGCTGGAGGTGCATCTCGGCAAAGCGAAAGTTGATGAAGCCCGGCCCGGCCACTTCGACGGAGGCCACCCGCTCGGGGTCGACGTCGGCGCGGAGGCGCTCGGCCAGGTCCTCGGCGACGGCGCGGGGCGAGTCGCCCAGCGGGCCGGCCAGGCGCAGCGCCGTGTTGGTCGCCAGGTCGCCGTGCTCCGGGGCTGCCGGCGTCTCCAGTTCCGGCTCGAAGCCGTCGGGCACGCCCTTTAGGTCGGAGAGCACGGCGCGGAGGCGGGCGGCGAGGTAGTCTTTCATGCGCAGGGCGCGGGGGCGCAGTGTCAGGGTGAAAGATCGTCGTTCCGCTTGGTTGAAAGGCGCGGCGGCGGGGCCGTTTCTGCAAAAATGCGCGAACCGGGGAGCGTGGGGGCGTGGGGGCGTCTCGCCCTCGGGTCGGCGTTTCT
>PXTX01000082.1 GCA_003023275.1 Bacteroidetes bacterium SW_4_67_19 | reverse complement strand
CCTGCCAGTTGTCGATGAGCGAGGTGTGGGACATGAGCAACAGCGCCCCCAGCAGCTGCCCGTCGCCGTGGCGCGTCGCGCGGACGATCTTGCCGGTGCGCCGGTTTTCGGTAAGGAGGTGGCGCGCGATGGGCTCGAGGGCGGGCGGCAGCAGCGCTTCGGCGCGGTCGAGGTCGCGGTGTTCGAGGTCGCGGAAGGACGTCAGCCCAGCGAAACCGTCGTCCTCGCGCAGCACGCGCAGGGCGTTGTCGGCCTGGCGGCGGCGCTGGTGGTGAAAGGCCGGCGGCTGCACGAGCGTTCCACCGGCGCGCGTCTCGCCGGTCCCGCCGAGCGCGATGAGGCCACAGCGCAGCGTGTCCTCGGACGGCGCTTCGAAGGCCAGACGCTCGCGGGCGGCCGTGTCGGCCAGGAGCCAGCGCGGCGACGAGGCGTTCGGGGGCGGGGTGGCGTCGTGGGCTGCCGCCTGCACGGGCGCCCGGCTGAAAGGGACGCCCCTCCCTTCGGCGAGGGCGGCGCGCACGCGTTCTTCCGCATCGGTCGGGCGCGCGTCCGGCGACGCCTCCGTGCCGCCGAGCGCGAGCGCGGCCCGGGCGGCAGCCCCGCCCAGCGCCGCCAGGCGCGCGTCGAAGCAGGCCGGCGGCACAGCGCTGACGACCGCCGCCTCGACGGGACCGGGCGCAAAGGCATCGAGCACGGCTTGTGCCACGCGCGCTTCCCCTGGCGGCGAACTGGGGCCGCCGGCAGACGGGCGGCAGGTCGTCGCGTCGCCTTCGGCGTCTTCCGCGTCGGACGCTTCGGCAAGCACCAGGCGCGTGGGCGCTTCCGGCGCGCGGCGCGCGGCGACGGCCGTGCCCCAGGCCATCGGCGCCAGCACGGCGAAGCCGTCGGAGTAGTGCGTGTGATCGGCCAGCAGACCGACGGCGCCGCGTCCGAATCCGTCTTCGACGGGGCCTTGCTGCTCTGCCGGCCCAAAGTGCGCGTCCAGCAGGGTGCGGGCGCGGCGGTGCAGTTCCGGCGGGGCTGGGAGGTTGTTCTTTCTCCCGCCTTCCCATCACGCTCGTGCGCGGCCGTTTTCGGAACGGCGCGCGCTCCGGTTCGTCGCTCACACCTGCTACGTCTGCGACGACGAACCGGCGCTCGCTTCCGAAGCATCTGACTCCGACGAGGACGCCGGCGGGGCGGGGGAGGCCTCGCTGGCTTCACCGTCTTCGCGGTACATCGAGCGCGGGAGCACCTCGTTGAGCTTTTCGCCGCCCACCACGCCGAAGTCGAGCGTGCGAATGGGAAACGGAATGGTCACGTCGGCGTCGTCGTAGGCTTTTTTGAGCCGCATGATCGAGTCGCTCTGCGCGCGCAGGTAGTCCGTCTGCGCGGTGAACTCGACCCAGAAGCGAATGACGAAGTTGACCGAACTGTCGCCGAATTCGTTGTAGTAGAGGTCCACGTCGCGGCTTTCGTCGCGGTACTCGATGCCCTCGACCGTTTCGAGGGCGACCCGTTTGGCCTTTTCGAGGTCGTCGCCGTAGGCCACCCCACAGCTCAGGTCGATGCGGCGCATCCCGCGTTGCGAGTAGTTGACCATCGGGTTGCCCAGCACCTCCTTGTTGGGGATAATCACGCGCTGCCCCCGAAAGGTGTCGATGACAGTGGTGCGCAGGTTGATCTCGTCGACCTTGCCGAGGTAGTCGTTGGTTTCGATGATGTCGCCATCATGGAAGGGCCGCCGAATCGCCAGCATGAACCCGCTGATGAAGTTGGACGCGATGTCCTGAAAGGCGAAGCCGAGAGCCAGCCCGACGACGCCGGCCCCCGCCAGGAGCGCCGCGACCACGCCGGTGAGCTTCAGAATGGAGAGCGCGATGAAAAAGCCCGCCAGGATCACCCCGATGCGCGCAATCGTGGACACGAGGTCGTTGACGTGCGCGTAGTCGGAAACGCTTTCCATGAGCGTACGCACGCCGCGTTGCACCAGCCGCGCCACCAGGAACGCGACGAGGATGACGATGAGCGCCACCGCCAGGTTCGGCAGCAGCGCGACGAACTCCGTCAGCCATGTCTGGAGTTTGGTGACGAGCGGGTCGGTCATTTCGCTGACGCCGGAGATCGCGCTTTCGGAAGCGCCACCATTGGACTGCTGGGGCATCGTTCTGGGTGGGGGAGTGTGGGAGTACGGGGAGTGGGAGCGCGTCCCCGAACAAATGTTTCTACACAAATAGGGTACGAAGGCCATTTGTGTCTTTCAACGCCGGCCCGTCAAGCGCGTGTCCCGTTGCACGATCTACCCCTTCTCCGCCTCCTGCTCCACTTCATCGGCGGCGCGGCGGATGGTGTCGTAGGAAAAGCCGCGCCGGCGCAGGTAGCCTTTCAGCTTCTGGCGCCGACGGCGCGGGTCCTCTTCGTCGGCGAGGCGCGGCCATCGCTTCTGGGCGTGCTCGCGGGCGGCCTCGCGCACCTCCTCTTCGTCCAGCAGCAACATCGCGTCCTCGATCTGGTGCCGGTCCACGCCGCGCTGCTTCAGCTCCCGGCGCAGGCGCACCGGGCCGTAGCCCTTCGAGCGAAAGCGCGACCGCATGTACTCGCGCGCATACTCCGCGTCGTCGAGGTAGTCCAGTTCCTTCAGGCGCGCCACGGCCGCTTCGACGGCGTGCTCCGGGTAGTCTTTCTCGCGCAGCTTGCGGCGCACCTCCTCCTTCGTGCGAGCGCGGCGCGCTACGTACCGCATGGCTTTCGCCTTCGCGCGCATCACCGCGTCCTCTTCTTCGATAGCGCGCTGCTCGTCGAGCGAGAGCGTGCGCCCTTTGCAGAGGCCGTGCTCGAGCACGAGGTCCTGGTGCACCCCGAAGGCGAACTCGCCGTCGAGGAAGACGGAGGCGCGGCTCGTATCGTTTTTCTGCACGGCCAGCTTCGTAATCGTGCGCGCCTCGTCTGAGGAAGCGGCTTCGGAAGAAACGCCGGAAGACATAGCAGGATCGAAATTCGCCAGTTGCCATCGCGCGAGAGGCGCACCGCCGACGCAGCCGCCACAGAGATAGAACGTACGCTGCGTGTAGCGAGCGGTTCATGCGGCTCTTGCAAAAAATGGGATCACGTGTTATCTTATCATTTGCCGTGTGCTTTCATACGGCCTTTGCTCTTTTCTCCAACTTTCCGGCTGAGCCATGCGCTTCTCGTTACGAGCCTCGCCGTCCCACTTCTTTCACGCGCTCCTGCTGGCGCTCCTGCTCGCGTTGCTTTGGGTCGCTCCCGCTCATGCGCAAGAAACGCCGACGGCGACGCCGGCGACGCCTTCGGAACCAGCATCGCCCTCAGCGCAGAGGGACGATACGCGCTCGTCGGCCCTCCCGACGACAGCATCGACGGCAACAAATTGCAGGGCAGCGCCTACGTGTTTGAGCGCCAGTCCAGTGGAAATTACACGCAAGCGAGCAAACTCATCGTTTCTGACGGGAAAGCGAGCGACAGGTTTGGCACCAACGTCGCCATTGGTGCCGGTGGAAAGTATGCCGTTTCAGGCACCGCTCCTGCCGGTCGAGATAGTGCGTACGTCTTCGCCCGTAACCCAGAGGGAAGCTACCGCCAGCAAGCCGTGCTCACCCCTTCCGAAACCGGTCGTTACTTCGGAAGCCCTGTCGCCATGAGCCCGGACGGCAGCCGCGTTGCCGTCGCCGGAACCACCATCGAGGAGCAGGGAAGCGAGGACGTTCGGCAAGGCGTTTTCGTATTCGTGCGCCGCGCAGACGGAAGCTACACGCAAGACGCTGTTCTCACCGCCCCTGATTCTGTAAGCGGTCTTGGACGTTCCATTGCATTCAGTCCCAGAGGGCAGTACATCGCCATAGGACCAAGCGGAAGCGGTGGTGTTTTCGTCTTTTCACAAAGCGCCGCAGATCGTTCTGCCAGCACGGAGAACGGCTACACGCGGGTCGCTCGCCTCAGCGTCGCCGATCCCGTCGAAGGAAATCCCATTACCGGCTGCCTCGAACAGTACTATGGATTCGGGGTCTCCATCTCAATCAGTTCCGATGGAAAGCGCGTCCTCGTCGGGGCCAAGTCGGGGATTCTGGCCACAACCCCTGGGCGTGCTTACGTCTTCGCCCGCAACCAAGACGGCCGTTACACGCAGAAAGTCGAAATCAATGGGGGATGCGGAAGTGCCCTCGGAAGATCTGTTTCGCTGAGTGCGGACGGGCAACGCGCCCTCATTGGAGGAAACTACAGTACCGACAGGCCCACCGAGGTTTACGTTTTCAGCGAAACGGACACCAGCTACACGAAGAAATCCGTGCTCACGCCTCCCAATGGAGAACCTGACAGCTACGGTTCCCCTGTTGTTCTCAGCGCCGACGGACAATACGCCGCAGTTGGCGCTCCTTTCGAAGATGTGGACACCAATCGGATTCAGGGCACCGCCTACGTCTACGGCCCCGCGAGCCTACCGGTCGAGTGGGCCGCGCCGCCCACCGCCACCGTCGCGGGCCGCGACGGGATCCTTTCGTGGCGCACGCTTTCGGAGGCAAACAACAACGGCTTCCGCGTTCAGCATCGCCGCCGCGACGCCGCCGGCGCGAACTGGACGAGCGGTGCCCTCGTCGCCGGCGCCGGTCACGCTGCGAGCGAGCAGCGCTACCGCCACCGCGTGACGGGGCTCGCGCCGGGTCGCTACGCCTTTCGCGTCAAGCAGATCGACACCGACGGCGGCGCCAGCCACAGCAGCGTCGTCGAGGCGGAGGTCGGCGCGGGGGCGGACTTCGCGCTGGAGGCGCTAGGGCCGAATCCGTTCCGTCGGGAAACGGTGCTGGCACTCGCTGCGCCGGAGGACGCTGAGAGCGAAGCGACGCTCTACAACACGCTCGGTCAAAAGGTGCGCCGGCTCGACGTGCAGGCGGACGGCCGCATCGCGGTGCGCGCCGAGGGGCTGTCGAGCGGCCTCTATGTCGTGCGCGTGACGACGGCCGCCGGGGCGCGCACGGCGACGCAGACCGTCGAGTTCCGGGCGTTCCGGGCGCGGGCGTCCGATGCACGAAAAGCGCCCTGCGCCACGCGTCCTACGCCCCGCGCGGAACGAGCACGTAGCCGCCGCCGGTGAGCGGTTCGATGCGCGCCCCCAGCGCGGTGGCGACGGTGCGCAGCGTCTCGCGCAGCGGGCGGCTGCGGTCGAAGGTGCCGGTGACTTCCTTTTCGCGCAACGCCTGCGCCAGCTCGACGGAGGTGTCGTAGTGGGCGGCGAGCTGCTCGGCAACGACGCGCGCCGGCGCGCCGCGAAAGACGAACAGCCCCGTCCAGGCGAGCGCCTCGGAGAGGTCGTCGACGGCGGTGGGCGTGGTGGGGCGCGCCCCGGCGGCCACGCGGCTCTTCTGGCCGGGCCGCAGCGTCACCGGCGCGCTGCTGGCGGCCTTCGAGGCGAGCGCCACGCGCCCGAAGGCCAGCACCACGCGCGTGGAACGCTCCTCGACCGTCACGCCGAAGCGCGTGCCCAGCACCCGCACCTGCGCGGTGGGCGTCTCGAGGAGGAAGCCCTTCTGCGCAGAAGCGACATCGAAAAAGGCGCGCCCCGCTTCGAGGGTGGCCCGCCGGTCGAGCGCGGCGTCGGCTTCGGGATCGACGTAGGAGAGCGTGCCGCCGGGCATGAGGCGCACGGTCGAGCCGTCGGCCAGCTCCACGACGCGCGCGGAGTCGCCTGCGGCGGTGACGGTACGGGTGCTCGCCTCGCGCTCAAGGACGAAAAAGAGCACGACGACGAAGGCCCCCAGCGCCGCAGCGGCGGCTACGCGGAAGCCCCAGCGCTGAACGGGTCGGCGCTTCGGCGCGGCGCCGGGGCCGGCGGCAGGGCGGTCGGCGGCGCGGCGCTTTTCGGGCGGGAGGTCGTCGTAAAAGAGCAGCCGGCGAAGCAGGTCGTTCATCGAAAAACCGCAGAAGGAGGCAGGCGCAGAAAGGGAATCTCAACATCATAGCCGCGCCTACCGGCCTGAAAGTAACGGTGGGGCGGGGCGTGCTTCGGGGGGCCGGGACGTAATCAACTGCCTCTCATTACGTTTCAGCGAGAGGATCCCCTGCAGGCCGGATCAATCCGGGAGCCCTATTGCCCTCTCGCGCTCTCCCAATACTGTAGCGTCCCGCAACACGCCTCCTTGCAGTGCATCCCTGCCGCTTGTATCTTCGACGGCAAACGGGCTTCGAGGAGGGCAGGCCTTCCGCCCTCTCCCCGCTTTTGATTGCCTATTGCCCTTTCCGGACCGATGGCTAATCACGACGCCTCTTCTCCCAAGCTCTCTGACGTGTGGAGCTTTGTGCTCCTGCGCGGCCTGATCGAAGGAGCGCTTCTGCTGGTGGTCTTCTTCGGCAAGTTCTACCACGTCGGCCCGCTGGCGCTGTTCATTGGGGGGACGCTGCTGGGCGGAAGCCTCATCGAGCTGGCGATGGCGCACCAGCTGCGCGGCCACGCCTTCCACCCCATTCTCATGTTTACCGGCCTCACCGGGCTGGGCATTGCCGGTTTCATCTTGTACAACTACTTCTTCGCTTCCGCGGTGGTTACCCTCGAGCTGCTGGTCGTAATGATGGGGCTGTGGGTGGCAGTGCGCGGCTTCGGAGCGCTCTGGCTGGGCCTCTCCATCGTCGTGGGCGGCTTCGACCGCGCCGTCCCCGTGGGGGCGGGCCTCGTGGGGCTGGGGGCGGGCTTTGCGGCGCTTCTGTTTTTCACCCCCGAAGAGCCGACGTGGTTCGTGCGCTCGCTTTCGCTCTACGGCCTGGGGTCGCTGGTGGTGCACGTGCTGGTGGCCCGCCGCATGAGGCGCGACCGCCGGCGCGTGCAGCAGGAACACGCGCGGCAGCAGACCCAGGCCGAAACGTCGCGCAGCTCCTGACGCCTTCGCCACGGTGAACTTTTTGTCGCTTTTTTATGTTGATTTTCTGCATGTGAGGTAAGCGTTTTCGCAATTGCCGCCGGTCACATTCACCGCCACCGGTCGCGCCGCCCTCCCTTCACCATCATCGACCCGAGCGACTACGCCGTCGAGGCCTTCACCCCGATCCTGCCGATGCGCTCGGTCGGCATTCTGGGCGTGAGCCGGGGGCGCCGCCGCTACCGCCCCGGCCCCGACGACGACGGCCGCCGCAGGCCACGCCCGTGCAGCAGGTTAGCCTCCCCTTCGACCCCCGCGCCGCCGACGGCCTCTACGCCGCGCGCTTCCTCTCGGCGGTGGTGCGCCGCCTGGAACAGCCCGAAACGCTTCGATGAGCAACACCGCCTTCGTCACCGGCGCCACGGGCTTCGTCGGCAGTCACCTGGCCGAAGCGCTCGTGCGGCGCGGCTACGATGAAGTGCGCTGCCTCGTGCGCTCCCGCCTCAAGTGGCTCGACGGCATCTCGGGCATTACGCCGGTGCGCGCCACCCTCGGCGACCTGGAGCAGCTCTGGGACGCCCTGAGCGGCGTGACGCACGTCTACCACCTCGGCGGCGTGACGCGGGCGCGCGACTGGCGCACCTATCAGGAAAACAACGTGCGCGCCACGCTCTCGCTGCTGGGCGCGGTCGCGCAGGCCGCCCCCGACACCATCGAGCGCGTCCTCGTCACCAGCAGCCTCGCGGCGGTGGGGCGCTGCCCGGAGGACGGCGTGGCGACCGAAGCGACGGAGCTGCACCCCGTCAGCCGCTACGGGCGGAGCAAGGCGCAGATGGAACAGGCCCTCGCCGAGCGGCACGACATGCACGCTTCCTTCCACGACCAGCTGCCGATCACCGTCGCCCGCCCGCCGGCGGTCTACGGGCCGCGCGACCGCGACATCCTGGACTTCTTCAAGTCCGTCGACCGGCGGGTCTGCCCGGTCGTCGGGAGCGGGCGCCTCTC
>PXTX01000081.1 GCA_003023275.1 Bacteroidetes bacterium SW_4_67_19 | reverse complement strand
GTCTGCCGAGTTGACCGATCAGTCATACCTAACAGGAGATCACTGGAACGACGGACAGGCCGAAATTGCCTTCTACGACGTGGAGCGCACTGTCGACCAAGCCGGCCAGCCGAGCGACCAACAGTTCGTGATGGGCACCTATCTCGTCAAACACAACTTCGACCCGCAGGACATGTCGAAAGCCACCGACTCCGACGGCGGCGTGCCGGCCTTCAAGTATGCGCAGTTTTTCGAGTTCGAGAGCGGCTCCTACCAGTACAAGCGCAGCCACGTGACCAATGCCCGCCAGCGCAACCTGCACCCGTTCAAGCATGCGCTCACCAGCTTCGACTGGTGCTCGAATCTGTACCGCGAGCAGGCCTTCTCCCCCGACGGCACGGTGCGCTGGCTCAAACGCAGCGACGACTACGGCAACGGCAAAAAAACGTACGACTACCGCGCCCCGGCCTACCCGGCGGCGCAGGTTCCGCTCTTGGCGCGCGGCCTGTCCTTCTCCGAAGCGCAGCCGACGCGCTCCTTCTCGCTCGTCCACTCCGGCGGCACCTACACGAGCGCCGAGGCCGAGCTGCTGGGCGTCGAGTCCGTCCAGACGCCCGCCGGCACCACGCGCGCCGAAAAGATCGCCGTGCGCTACGACGCCCCCGTGCCCACCCCGCTGGCCGGCGGCCCCTCCGACACGCTCGAAACGTACTGGCGCGGCGCCGACAGCCCCTACCGCCCGCTTCTGAAAGTCGTCGCCGGCGACCAGACCACGGGCGGCGCGACCGATCTGCATTCGCAACAAGAAAAACGAAGAGCAGGCGAATCGTCCGGGACGCCTTGTATTCGAAGCCTCGCGTTCTGATTATACGTTTCCTGCGTTCGGATAACACCTTAGATCACTCTTTCCTGTCTCACAAAGAAAAAGCGCCCGTGCTTCCCGTCACGCTTCGTCGTTCTCGCGCCGTGTGCACCACGCGAATGCGTGTGTGTTGCTGTTGTTGTCCCTGTGGGACGACCACGCCTCCCCCCCGCGCGATGAGCGACGACGGCGACGCTCGCTGACGAGCCCGCCGCTTCCCCGGCCCTTTGGCCGCCCGCTCATCTCCCCGTGAGGTGAGCGGGTTTTTTATTTCACTCCTCCTCCGGTTGCCCTCCGGCAGCCCTTTTCCCTCACCCTCCACCGACCCCCGACACCATGCGTACGCACGCTTCCCCCCCTCTTCGTCTTTTTTCTCTCCTCCTGCTCGCCGGTGCGGTCCTCGTCGGCAGCCTCGGCGGGTGCTCTCCCGACCGCACCGCCTCCGCTGAAAAGGCGGACTCTGCCGAAAAGGCCGACGCCGCCTCGAAAGCGAAAGCGGCTTCGGCGGCTGACGCGGCCGGCTCCTGGGACGCCTTCATCGACGCCCCGACGCTCAAAAACTGGAAAGCGAGCGAATCGAACCTCGTTATCGTAGACGCGCGGCCTGCTAAAAAATACGAAGCCGGCCACATTCCCGGCGCCGTCAACGTGCCCGGCAGCCAGTGGCGCACGCCCAGCCGCTCCCCCGGCGAAGGCCCCAGCAAGTACATCTTCCGCACCGAAGGCGGCAACAAGCCGGATGTGGCGCGCTACGAGCGCTTTCTCTCGAAGAACGGCATCGACGACAGCAGCCGCGTGGTCGTCTACGGCGACTACGGGGGCAACAAGACGGGCACGCTGCCGGTCATGCTGCTGCGCTGGCTCGGCCACGAGGACGCCCACTTCCTCGACGGCGTGGGCCTTCAGCAATGGAAGCAGGCCGGCTACGAGGTTTCCACCGAGCCGCGCACGCTTTCGGAAGCCTCTTTCACGGCCGATCCGCAGAAGAACTTCCTCTGGACGACCGAGGAAGTGAAATCCGCGCTCGACAAGAAGAACGTGGTCATCGTGGACACGCGCTCGAAGGCGGAGTACACCGGCGAGAACGCGCGCAAAAACGACCGCGGCGGCCACATCCCCGGCGCGGTGCGCGTCAATTACAGTGACCTGATGCACTGGCCCGACCGCACCACGCTCTCGCCGCAGAAGGCGCAGGCCGTGCTCGACGAGAAGGGCCTCTCCGCGAAAGCAGACACGACCTACGTGCTTCACTGCCAGACGGCCACGCGCGTCAGCGAGAACTACCTCGTGATGAAAGACCTCGGCTACGAAAACGTGGCCGTCTACGACGCCAGCTGGCACGACTGGGGCAACCGCGAGGATACCCCCATCGTGACCGGCGACGCGCAAGGGTCCGCGCAGGGCGTTTCCGGCGGCGGACGCTGACACAATCCGTCTCGGCCCGACGAACCTTCGACCTTTCACCTTCCCCCTTCAACCAACTGATGCGAACGCTTACCCGCTTTTCCACTGCTCTTTTCGCGCTTGCTCTCACGCTCGCCCTTCCGCTCGCACCGCACGCCGCGGCGCAGTCCGCGTCCGGCAATGGCGGCAGCGGCGACGAGGCGGAGGAATCCGTCGAAGAGCCGTTGCTGAACGATCTCAACAATGCGCTCAAGAACAAATACTTCAGCCTCGGTGCGCTCGTGCAGGGCGTGGCCGACTTCCAGCCCGAGCGCCCGAACGGCGTCAACGGCTTTCAGCTGGCGAAGGCCCGCCTCAAGGCCGGCGGCACGCTCGACGGCGGCTGGGGCTACAAGCTGCAAACCGACTTCTCGCGCCAGATCGCGCTGCTCGACGCCGTGGTCAATTACGAGCCTACCGACGGGTTCGGCGGGAGCGCGGGCCTGTTCAAGGCGCCCTTCAGCTACGAATACCTCGTCTCCGCCCCCGACGTGAAGTTCGTGGGCCGGCCGCAGGTGATCGGCGCGCTGGTCCCCCGGCGGCACGTCGGCATCAGCGCCGCCGTCAGCCCCACGCCGGGCGTGACGCTGCAAGGCGGCATCTTCAACGGCAACGGCCGCACCGCGCCCCCCGCCGACGTCGAAGCCGTCGGCAGTAAGCTGCTGCTGGGGGCCGACGCGCACGTCGACCGCGGCGCGTGGCTCCTCGGCGCGGAGGCCATCTACGGACGCATCGACCGGAGCGACGACGGCAGCGGCGCCCCGCAACCCTTCGGTCACTACGTCACGCTCGGCTACGACCTGCCGACCTCCGGCGCGCGGCAGCAGGTGCTCCTCCGCTGGGACGCGTTCACGAGCGACCTCGGCGAAGCCCCCGGCTCGGACCTCCTGATCGCCGGCTACAACCTGTGGCCCACCAGCGTCGTGCAGGTGCAGTTCAACTACGTCGTGCCCGCCCGCGACGCGGCCTTCGACAATCACCGCCTGCGCGCCGACGTGCAGCTGTCCTGGTGACGCGTCACGAATCACGCGTCACGAATCACGTTCTTCCGAAAAGGCCTGCCACAGCGTCAAGCCACCTCCTTCGCCAACCGCCCGAGCCCTTCGGACACGCGATCCATCGCGGTGCGCAGGTCCTCCATCGAGGCGGCGTAGGAGAGGCGCAGGCCGCTCGGCGCGCCGAAGGCCCCGCCCGGCACGAGGGCCACGTGGTGCTCCTCCAAGAGATAAAAGCAGAGGTCCTCGCTCTTTTCGATGGAGCGACCGCCGGGCGTCTCGCCGCCGAGGTAGGCGCTCACGTCGGGGAAGAGGTAGAACGCGCCCCCCGGCGTGGGACACTGCACGTCCAGCTCGCCGAGGCGGCCGAGGACGAAGTCGCGCCGCTCTTCGAAGGCGTCGACCATCTCGTGCACCGGCGCGGGGTCGTCTTTCATGAGTTGGAGCGCCGCGACGCCGGCTTTCTGTGAAATGCTCGACGGGGCGGAGGTGAACTGACTCTGCACCTTCGCCGCCTCGTCGCGCACGGCCGGCTCGGCGGCGAGGTAGCCGAGGCGCCAGCCCGTCATGGCGAAGGCTTTCGAGAAGCCGTTGACGGTGACGGTGCGCTCCTTCATCCCGTCCAGACTGGCGAAGGAGACGTGCTCGCTGCCGGGGAAGCGGACGTGCTCGTAGATCTCGTCGGAGAGAACCTGCACGTGCGGGTAGTCGCGCAGCACGCCAGCCAGCGCTTCCAGTTCGTCGGGCGGGTAGACCGCGCCGGTCGGGTTCGACGGCGAGCACAGGGGGGAGAGGCGGTAGCCGCTCTCGGCGGTGGTGGACGCGATAACCGGCTCGGCTCCGGCGAAGCGCGTCATCTCGGGGTAGCTCACCCAGTGCGGCGCGGGGATCAGGACCTCGTCGCCCGGTCCGCAGAGCACGTGAATCGCCAGCGCCACCGACTGCTTCGCCCCGTTGGAGCAGAGGATCTGCTCGGGGTCGTAGTCGAGGTCGTTTTCGCGGGCGAACTTCTCCGAGATCGCCTCGCGAAGATCCGGCATACCCGGGTTGGGCGTGTAGTTGGTAAAGCCGCTCTGGATGGCCTCGACGCCCGCCTCGGAGATCGGCACGGGCGTGTCGAAGTCCGGCTCCCCGGCGCTGAGCGCAATCACCGGCTTGCCGGCGCGGCGCAGCTCACTCGCCTTCGCCGACATGGCCAGCGTGGCGGAGGGTTTCATGTTGGAAACGCGCTCGTTGAAGCCAGCGGTCATTGCTTGTTGGATAGGCATAGCTGGAAAGGACGGGACGTGATGCGTATGGCGTGAGGCCGCTCGTCTGCGGGCGCAGAAGCAGCATTCAGCCGTCAGCGCTTTTTGAATGATTCTCGGTGTGGTCCCCTTCGAGGAGCTTTCGATGCGCCCGTTCGGTGCCGGTCAGCAGCATAGCGCGCGAACTCGTTCCGAGAAAGGACGTATCCGAAACGACGCCCATCTACTGAGCCGTGCATAGGTAGCTAAACGTTCAGGTTGTGCTCCTCTGCGAGGGTTTGGACGGTTGGACGTTTGGACGTTCACACGTCCATACCTTCACCCCTCCAAACCGCTGGGCTTCGGCAAACACGAGGGACGAACCGCCGGACCCCTCAAATCTTTAGCAAGCCGCTCACAGTGCAGTAATGCAGCGCCCGGTCGCCCGCAGGTTCTCGCTGGCAAGACACGCATCGCGCGCCACGAACCGCGCGCCACGAACCGCGCGCCCTGCGCTACTTCCCCGCCAGCTGGGAGGGCGGGATCGCGTCGCCGTCGAGGTCGCCGCTGAAGCCGGCGGCCTCCTCGTCGAGCCCGCCGTGGCGAATGTCTTTGCCTTCTTCGAGAAAGACGGTGCTCTCGGCGATGTTCTTGGCGTGGTCGCCGATGCGTTCGAGCGCCTTCGCGGCCGTGACGAGGTAGATCAGCGCCTCGCTGCCCTCGGGGTGTTCCCGGCTGAGGCGCGCGGTCGTGTCGAAGATGTTGTTGTAGAGCTGGTTGGCCTCTTCGTCGCGCTCGATGACCGCGCGGGCGCGGTCGGGGTCTTCCTCGAGAAAGGCCTCGCAGGCGCCGGTGAGAATGTCGCGCACCGTGCGCGCCAGGTCCCGCAGGTCGGCCTGTTCCAGAAACGCCTCCCAGTCGGCGAGCGGGGCGGTGCTTTTGGCGAGGTTCTTGGCGTGGTCGCCGATGCGCTCGAGGTCGGTGTTGATCTTGACGGCCGTGAGGATGAGGCGCAAGTCCACCGCGACGGGCGTGTGCAGCGCCAGGATGCGCTCGCAGAGGTTGTCGATGCGCAGCTCGAGGGCGTCGATCTCGTCATCGCTCTGGCGCACCTTCTCGGCGCGTTCGGTGTCGCGCTCCAGCAGCGCCAGGGCGGCCTCCTCGAACTGCCCGGTCACGCGCTGGAGCATGGCCTCTTGCAGGCGGCGCAGTTCATCGATTTTTTCGTCGAGTGGGCGATGGTCGGGCATAGCATCTCCAGCAGATTCGGAATAAAGCGACCCCACCTTTCCGGGTGGGGCATTGTTGTCATGTACTTTTGGCTTGGGATGGTCCGGACATCGAGTCCGGCCAATCCAGAAGATTCCTTCCCCCCCTCTCGGGCGGGGCATCCTCTTCGGCTCTCGTGAAGGTGGCGCGTCTGGGAATTGAAATTCGGAATACCAGGATGAATGTTTCGGAGAGAAGGTCGGAAACTCGAAAGGAAGGGGACCGAGCGGCCGTCGGGGGGCAGGCTTGCAAATGTTCTCACGAGTCAGTAGTGAGAAACGCCCTGCGCTGCGCGCCGCGTTGCGCCGGCGCGGCGGGACGGTCCATTCGGCACAGCCACGCGGCGTAGCCGAAGGAAGCGTCTACGTCGAGGGGGCAGGAGGCGGCGGGAAAGTCGGCGAAGAAGTGGCGCGCGGCGGGGACCAGCGGGGCGTCGAGCGCATCGGGGGCGCCCTCGGTTTCGACGCAGATCGTCCACCAGGGCGGGCCGTCGTCTACGCGAGTGCGCGTCAGTTCGATGCTGGCCTCCACGTCGCCGGCCTCCACGTCGCCCGCCTTCGCGTCGGACGGGGCGGGGTCGTCGGCGAGGACGGCGGCGAGTTCGCCGGGGTCCAGGGTGTGCTGGTCGCGGTCTTTTTCGACGGGGGTCCAGAGGCCGCTGGCCTGCCCTGCTTCGCCGAGGGCGGGCTGGTCTCGGGTCTTGAAGCTGAACTTGCGCCACGGCTTAGCGCAGCCTTCGACGCCCTCGGCCGGCTGCACCGGGCCGCCGCCGTTGCCGTCGGGAGGCAGGCGCCGCTTGGCCTGCGCCTTCCCTGCGCGCAGCTTCACGTTGATCGCCGGGTCGGGCGTGTGCAGGTACAGATCCGTCCGCACCGACTTCTTTGCGGCCCCCAGCGCGGCGAACCAGTCGTCGACCGCTGCCGGCGGCGCGCCCTTGCGAAACCAGCGCACTTCGAGCGTGGCGTCCATTTTTTGGGTGCGGGAGTGCGGGGGGGTTTTTCGGTTGGCGAGCGCGGGTCGTTGAAGGGCAGGGCGGTCGCAGTCCGAAACCCATCCCCCATCCTCTACGAACCGGCGCGCTGGCGGGCCTGCTGCATGAGTTGCTCCTGGAAGCCGGGGGCCTCGCGCGAGGGGGGCGGGCGGTAGCGGCCGTCGGATTGCAGGTCCCAGGCCGAGCGCTGGTCGGCGAGGGCGGTCTCGAGAATGCCGACGAGGCGGTCGCGCAGGTCGTCCTGGTGGACTTGCTGCACCGCCTCGACGCGGTCGTCGAGGTTGCGGCTCATCCAGTCGGCGCTGCCGAGGAAGACCTTCGGGGCGCGGTCCGGCTCCTGTGCCGCGCCATTGCCGAAGTAGTAGATGCGCGTGTGCTCCAGGAAGCGCCCCAGGATGCTGGTGACGCGGATGTTTTCGCTGACGCCCTCCAGGCCGGGGCGCAGGAGGCTGTGCCCACGCACGATCAGGTCGATCTGGACGCCGGCGCGCGCGGCGCGGTAGAGCGCGCGGATCACGCCCCTGTCGTTGAGCGCGTTCATCTTGGCGATGATGCGTCCGCCCCCGTCGTCGGGGCTGCCGGAGCGCTCGTGCTCGATTTCCGCTTCGATGAGGCGCTCGAAGCTGGCGCGCATGTTATGCGGGGCCACCAGCAGGGTGCGGTAGTGCTGCTCGGGCGCGTAGCCGGTGAGGTAGTGAAACAGGTTGATGAGGTCGTAGCCGGTGGCGGGCTTGCTGGTGAGCAGCCCGAGGTCGGTGTACTGGCGGGCCGTCTCGGAGTTGTAGTTGCCCGTGCCGATGTGGCAGTAGGTGCGCGGGCCGCTGTCCTCCTGGCGCACCACGAGCGTGACCTTCGCGTGGGTTTTGAGCCCGACGAGGCCGTAGGTGACGTGCACGCCGCTTTTTTCGAGCTTGCGGCCCCACTCGATGTTGTTTTTTTCGTCGAAGCGCGCCTTCACCTCCACCAGCACGGCCACCTGCTTGCCGCGCTCGGCGGCGCGCATCAAGGCCTGCACGACGGGGGAGTCCTCGCTGGTGCGGTAGAGCGTCTGCTTGATCGCCAGCACCTGCGGGTCGGCGGCGGCTTCTTCGATGAAGCGCTGCACGCTGGCCTGGAAGGAGTCGTACGGGTGATGCACCAGCAGGTCGCCTCCCGTGCGGAGGGTGCGGAACACCGAGGGGCGGTCGCCGCTGCCGGGGAGCGTGCGGTCGGCATCGTCGTCGGCGAAGGCGGCGTGCTCGGCGCGCGTGGCGTACCGGGGCAGCGCCTCGCGCCCGTCGGTGTCGGCAAGCGGTGCGGCGTCGGCGGAAGCGCTGCCGGCGTCGTTCGTTTCTTCCCCGGTGCGCTCGCGCCTGCGCCCCCCCGCGCTCTGCCCGATGGCTTCATCGGGGGCCGGCGCGCCGGGGGCGTGCACGCGCGGCAACTCGTCGGGGGAGGCACTGGCGGCAGGGGCCGCTTCGACGTGGGCGCGTTTGGGCGCGCCGAAGGCGCCGGTCCGTTCGGCGTCAGGGTGCAGGCGCGGCGGCACCACCGGGCTCCACGGCGCGAAGCGATGCGCGGCCCGGCCGGGCAGGCGCGCCAGCGGCATCAGGTCGGCGTGGCCGAGCAGGCCGCTCGTTTCGTAGAGGTCGTCGTCGCCCAGCTTCAGTTCGCGCATCAAGAGCTGCCGCACCTCCGGCGGCATCGCCTCGTCGATTTCCAGGCGCACGACCGGCGCGAAGCGGCGCTCGCGCAGCTCGTCGGAGATCATCTCCAGCAGGTCATCCGCTTCCTCCTCTTCGCGGCGGATGTCGGCGTTGCGCGTGACGCGGAAGGCGTGCACGCTCTCGATCTGCATTCCGCGAAAGACGTCGCCCAGGTTTTGAGCGACGAGCTGTTCGAGCGGAACGAAGCGGTCGCTTTCTGCGTCGCCTTCGCCCGCCGACGCCTCCGTCAGAGCCACCCAGCGCCCCTGCGTGACCGGTACCTTGACGCGGGCGAAGTGGTCGGTGCCGCGCTCCGGGTGGCGCAGCATCACCGCCAGCGAGAGGCTCAGGTTCGAGAGGAAGGGAAATGGGCGCCCCGGCCCCACGGCCAGCGGGGTGAGGATGGGAAAGATGTTTTCCTGAAAGTGGCGGTCGAGCCGGTCCTGCTGCTCGTCGGTAAGCGCGTCGTAGTCGAGCAGGTGAACGCCCGCCTCCTCGCCGAGGCGCGGGCGCAGGCGCTCGTCCCAGAGCCGCCCCAGCGCCGCGTACATCTGGAGCACGGCCCGGCGGATGAGCCGGAGCTGCTCCTCGGGCCGTCGTCCGTCGATGGAGAGGTCCGTGACGCCGGCGGCGGACTGGCGCTTGAGGCCGCCCACGCGCTTCTGGAAGAACTCGTCGAGGTTCGAGGCGGTGATCGCCAGAAAGAAGACGCGCTCTAAAAGCGGGATGTGCTCGTCGAGCGCCTGCGCGAGGACGCGCCGGTTGAAGTCGAGCGTCGACAGTTCGCGGTTGAAGTAGAGGTGCGGATGCTCCAGCGCGCCCTCGGCCCGCGGGTCGAAGCCCTCGGGGAAAGGGCGCGCCTCGGTCGCGCAGGTCTCGGCCACGCGGTCCAGCAGGTCGTCGGCTTCGCTGCCAGAGGCTTCGCTGCCAGAGGACGCATCCGCGCCGGAAGCGTTCGCGGGCGAGCGACCGTTTCGCTCGCGACGGGCGCGCGAAGAGGCGGGCGGAGGGGGCGACGACGATTGGGCCATGACGGGCGGCCTCCGTCTGGGGGCTTGTTCGAGGTGGCAGGCTACTACATGAGGGCCGGAGGGTTGTTCACGAGCCGGCGAGCGAAGCGCCCCGCCCAGCGGGCGGAAGTACTCCTGGGGTGCGCCCCGAAGGAAGTACTCCTGGGGTGCGACTCACGCCAGTAAACCCCAACCCCGGAACGGGCGTCACCCAAACCGCCCCGTGATGTAGTCCTCGGTGCGCTGGTGCTCCGGGCGGGTGAAGAGCTTTTCGGTGTGGCTCATCTCCACGAGCCACCCGAGGTACATAAACGCCGTCGCGTCGCTGATGCGCGAGGCCTGCTGCATGTTGTGCGTGACGATGACGATGGTGTAGCGCTTCTTGAGCTCGGTGATCGTCTCCTCGACCTTCGCGGCGGCCTGCGGGTCGAGCGCGCTGGTAGGCTCGTCCATGAGGATCACGTCGGGGCGCACCGCCAGCGCCCGCGCGATGCAGAGGCGCTGCTGCTGCCCCCCGGAGAGGCCGTAGGCGCTGGCGTCGAGGCGGTCGTTGACCTCGTCCCAGATGGCCGCCTGCCGCAGCGAGCGCTCCACGAGGGCGTCCTCGTCGCCGGTGAAGCCGTTGATCCGCGCGCCCCAGAGGATGTTCTGGCGGATGGACTTGGGGAACGGGTTGGGTTTCTGAAAGACCATCCCCACGCGGCGGCGCACCATGATGGGGTCGGCCTTCTGGTAGATGTCTTCCCCGTCCACCAGCACGCGCCCCTCCATTTGCGTGCCCTGCACCAGGTCGTTCATCCGGTTGAAGCAGCGCAGCAGCGTCGACTTGCCGCACCCGCTGGGGCCGATGAACGCCGTCACCTCGTTGGGCTGAATCGCCATCGTGATGTCGTCGAGGGCCTGCGTATCCCCCTCGTCGTACCAGAACGAGAGGTTCTCGGTCTTGACTTTCGGCGTCTGCGCCCGCTCGCGGTCCTGCTCGGGCGCCGTGTCGGGCTCGCGGCGCGTCGCCTCGGTCGCGGGGGGAGGAGGAGGCGCGTCCTGTTGCTCGGAAGGCGCGTCGTCGGCAGCGACGGAAGGAGGCATGGGGCGTTTGGGACTTGGGAATTGGGACTTGGGGCTTCGAGAAAGCAACGGCTCGTCGCGAGGACCAACGCCCCAAAACCGAAGGCCAAAGACCGAGTCACGTCGGCTGGTACTGCTCGTAGTAGTTGCGCAGCAGAATCGCGCTCAGGTTCATCAAGAGAAGCGCCACCATCAGCACAATGATGCCGGCGGCGGCGAGCCCTTGAAACTCGCTTTGCGGGCGACTGGTCCAATCGAAAATTTGAAGCGGAAGCGCGCTGAAGTTGTCCATCACCCCGCGCGGCAGAAAGCGCGCCGAGGTCAGGGCCCCGATCACGATCAGCGGGGCCGTCTCGCCAATGGCGCGCGAGAGCGACAGGATCACGCCGGTGAGGATGCCGGGCGCGGCGGTGGGGAGGAGGTGGCCCTGGATGACCTGCCAGCGCGTGGCGCCGAGGGCGTAGGCGTTTTCGCGCATCCCCCGCGGCACCGCGCGGAGCGCCTCCTGGGTGGCAATGATGACGACCGGCAGGATCAGGAGGCTCATCGTGAGCGCGCCGGCCAGCAGGCTGTTGCCCATCGCCGCGAAGCGCACGAACAGCGCCAGCCCCAGGATGCCGTACACCACCGAGGGCACCCCCGCCAGGTTGGCGATGTTGATCTGAATGAGCCGCCGGAACCACCCGTCCGAGGCGTACTCTTCGAGATAGACCGCCGAGGCCACGCCCACCGGCACGCTAAAGGCGGCCGTCAGCCCGATCAGCCAGAGCGACCCGACCATCGCGGACAGGATGCCCGAGTCCTCTGGCTGGTACGACGGGTAGTTGGCCAGGAAGTCGCCGCTGACCCAGTCGTAGCCGTCGACGGCCATGTCCACCAGCAGCGTCAACAGCACGACCAGCGAGAGGCGCGGGTCGAAGTTTTGGGTCGTCTGTGGCGATTCCGACGGGTTCATGCTGTCGTGGCAAGGTTGGCGTTTGGGAAAGGGAGCGTGGGGACGGGGAAGATCTCCCGTGCTCCCGCCCCCCGCACTCAGTAACGCTCCTGAAAGCGGCGCACAAAGTCGTTGGCGAAGAGGTTCATCCCGAGCGTGATGAGAAAGAGCACCAGCCCCACCGCGAAGATCGAGTCGTAGACGATGGTGCCCTGCGCGATGTCGCCGCTGGCGATCTGCGCGATGTAGGCGGTCATGGGGCGAATCGACTGCGTGGGGTCGGCGGTGAGGTTGGCCTGCTGGCCGGCGGCGATGGTGACGATCATCGTTTCGCCGATGGCGCGCGAGAGCGCCAGGATGAAGCCGGCCACGATGCCGCCCAGCGCCCCCGGCACGACCACGCGGCTGGTGACCTCGATCTTGGTGGCCCCCAGCGCGTAGCCGCCCTCCCGCATCGAGCGCGGGACGGCCTGGAGCGCGTCTTCGCTCAGCGACGCGACCATCGGGATAATCATCACGCCGACCACGAGGCCCGCCGAAAGCGCGTTGTAGGTGCTGAGGCCCGACACGAACGAGTCCAGCAGCGGCGTCACGAAGGTGAGCGCGAAGTAGCCATAGACGACCGTCGGCACGCCCGCGAGGATTTCGAGCGCGGGCTTGAGCCAGGTGCGCACCGAGCGGGGCGCGTACTCCGAGATGTAGACCGCGCTCATCAGGCCCAGCGGCAGGGCCACCACCGCCGCGAGGGCGGTAATCATCAGCGTCCCCGCCAGGAGCGGCCAGATGCCGAAGTGCTGCTCGGCGTACTCGGGCGTCCAGCGCGTGTCGCCGAAGAACGACGTGAGCGAGACCTCCGCAAAAAACGGAACCGACTCGACGATCAGCACCGCCGCGATGCCCAGCGTGGTGAGCACGCTGATGAGCGCGCAGGCCCCCAGCGCGTACTCGATGGCGCGCTCCCCGGGGCTGTGGAGGATGTTCTTCGTCAGGTCAGCATCCTCATTGGAAAGCCCGTCGTCCACGTCGGGCGGAACGGCGGTGGCGGGCTGGGCCTCGGACGGCTCCATGTTCGCGGGTTCTCGTATTCGTGGGTTCGTAATTCGTGGGTTCGTAATTCGCCTTCCGTTTCCCCATCTACCACACACCAACGACGGACGCCGTCACGCTCGTGTCGGCCGCGGCCGCCGAATCGGCAGCGACCGAGTCGGCGGGCAGGTCCTGGCGCAGGTGTTCCTGGAGGCTGATCTCCTCCTGCGCGCCGTCTTCTTCAAACATGCTCCCGGTCGTGCGGTTCTGAAAGCGCTGCAGGGCCAGTTGGTACTCCTGCTCCGAAAGCGGCACGTAACCGACCTCGGCGGCCAGGTCGCCGATGTGTTTCAAGTAAAACTCCACGAATGCCTCGGTGGCCGCGTCGTCGGACTTGGCTTTGTTGACGTATATGAACAGCGGGCGGCTCAGCGGCTGGTACGTGCCGGTGCGCACCGTCTCGGCGCTGGGCTGCACGCAGCCGGTGCGCGTCCCGCCCCCTGCCGAAGCGGTGTCAGCAGAACGGGCGCCGCCCCGCGAACCGCCTTGCGCGCCTTTTGCCTGCGCGCCTTTCGGCGGATTGTCGTCCACGCCCAGCAGCTTCAGGTTCTGGGCGTTGTCTTCGTAGTGGGCCAGCCCGAAGAACCCCAGCGCGCCGGGGTCGCCCTGCACGCCCTGCACGAGCACGTTGTCGTCCTCGCTGGCGTTGTAGTCGGTGCGGCTGGCCCCGGCCTCCCCGACGACCACCTCGGTGAAGTAGTCGAACGTGCCGCTGGCCGTGCCCGCGCCGTAGAGCGTCAGCGGCTGGTCCGGGAAGGACGCGCGGATCTGGTTCCAGTTGTCCACGTTCGAGCCGGGCCTCCATATTTTCTCGAGCTCTTCGGTGGTCAGGCACTGCGCCCAGTCGTTCTTCGGGTGCGCCACCACCGCGAGGCCGTCGTAGGCCACGGGCAGCTCGATGTACTCGATGCCCTGCTTTTCGGCTTTGCTACGCTCCCCGGCGGTGATGGTGCGAGAGGCGTCGTTGATGTCCGTCTCCCCGCGCAGAAACTTGGCAAAGCCGCCGCCGGTGCCGCTTTTCGACATGGACACCCGCACGCGCGGATGCTCGTCCATGAACTCTTCCGCCACCGCCGAGGTGAGTGGAAAGACCGTCGAGGAACCGTCGATGCGCACCGCGCCGCCGAGCTGGTCGCCGGAGCCGCCCCCGCCGCCGCAGCCGCCCAGCAGCAACAGAAGCGCAGCGGCGAAGACGAGCGCCCCCGCCCAGGAGGCCGCCGAGGCGGGCGAGAGCGCGAAAAATCGGTTGTGCCGGGGAGACAGGCCGTTCTTCATGCGTACAGGAACATGCGTACAGGGAAGGGAAAAGCAGCGCAGAGCGGAGAAAAAGCAAGTCGCTGGTGGGAACCGGCGCACCGTTGTAAAGAATATGGAATAGCGAGGCCGGTCGCAACGGCTCTCCCGGAGGCTACCTGAATGCCTGCTGCCGGGAGGAATTCCCCGTGCGAGATTATGATATGATTATCAAACCAGAAAGCCGGAAAGAGCAGGAAGCGAAGGCCGCTCCCGCGCGGGCGGTCGGAGCATCGCCGCCCGCGAACCATCGCGGGCCGAAATCATAAGAACGCATTCCCCTCTACATTTCTGCCGTTTGCGCATCGGCGACCGCTGCCGACGTCTCTGAGCCTGGGCCGCTCTGGAGAGCTGTTCGCGCCCGAGGAAATGGCCCGGCAAGAAGCAGAACAAAGCGGGTGTACATTGCACGCGCCGCCTTCTACTTTGCTTGTTGCCGAATGGGAAGCAGCGTCGCAGGGGGCCTCACCCAGCCTCCCCGCGCCCGCTTGCCGATGCGTGAATGAGCGGCAAGGGCACGGAGACGGGCGCGTGACCTGCGCCGCGAGCGTGAAGGCGCCTCCGGCCTCTTCCCTCGTCGCCTGCCTTCTCGCGGCTGGTTATGCTTTTTACTGCTCATGCGTTATGAACATTTCTACGCTCCGCGAAAAAAACGTCGATGAATTGCGCCGCCTGGCGCGCCGCCTGGACCTGCCCGGCGACCCGGGCGCGCTGGACAAGCAGGACCTGGTGTACCGCATCCTCGAAGCGCGCGCCGAGCGGGCCGCCCACGCTGACGGCTCTTCGAGCGCGCCCACACGCGACCGCGCTCCCGCGGAAAAAGAGGCGGGCGGAGGCTCCCCCTCCGGCGACGGCGTACCGAGCGCGCCGCCGCGCCCCGAGGACGGCCAGAACGAGAACGGCCAGGCGCCGCGCCGCAACGGACAGGCCGCGCAGCAAGCGTCGGTTCGGCCCTCCGACGACGCGCCCTCCGACGACGCGCCCGACCCCTCCACCGAACGCCCCGAATACATGGCCGAGTACGACCCCGATGAGACGGCCCTGACGGGCATGATCGAGAAGAAAGGCCTGCTGGAGGTGTTGCCCGACGGCTACGGCTTCCTGCGCTCGCCGGAGTACAACTACCAGAACGGCCCGGACGACATCTACGTCTCTCCCTCGCAGATCAAACGCTTCGGCCTGGAGGACGGCGACACCGTCACCGGGCAGGTGCGCCCGCCGCGCGAGGGGAAGAAGTACTTCGCCCTCATCCAGGTCGAGGCCGTCAACGGCCGCTCCCCCGACGCCAGCGACGACCACCTCGAGGACGGCTCCGAAGAGCGCACGCCCTTCGACGAGCTTACGCCCGTCTACCCCGACGAGCTGCTGCGCCTCGAAACCGTCTCCGAGGAGTACGCCCCTCGCATCCTCGACCTGCTGGTGCCGATTGGCAAGGGGCAGCGCGCGCTCGTCGTCTCTCCTCCGAAGGCCGGCAAGACCGTCCTGCTGCAAAAAATCGCCCGCGCCGTGTCGACCAACCATCCGCAGGCGCACCTCATGGTGCTCCTCGTCGACGAGCGTCCCGAGGAGGCCGCCGCCATGCAGCGCCAGGTCGACGGAGAGGTGATCGCCTCGACCTTCGACGAGGGAGGGGAGCGCCACCTGAAGGTGACCGAGACGGTGCGCCAGCGCGCCCGGCGCCTCGTCGAGGGCGGGCAGGACGTGGTCATCTTGCTCGACTCGATCACGCGCCTGGCCCGCGCGCACAACCGCGAGCTGGAGTCCGGCAGCGGGCGCACCCTCAGCGGCGGTCTCGACGCGGCAGCGCTGAAGGCCCCGCGCGCGTTCTTCAGCTCCGCGCGCAACGTCGACGAAGGCGGCAGCCTCACCATCATCGCCACGGCGCTGACCGACACCGGCTCGAAGATGGACGACGTGATCTTCGAGGAGTTCAAGGGCACCGGCAACGCCGAGATCGTCCTCGACCGCCGGCTGGCCAACCGCCGCATCTACCCGGCCTTCGACCTTCAGGAGAGCGGCACGCGCAACGAGGAGCGCCTCCTGCCCGAGGAGACGCTCACGCGCGTGTGGGTCCTGCGCAAACTCCTGTCCGACATGGACACCGAGGAGGCCATGCTCTTCCTGCTCGACCAGATGGAGGGCACCGAGAGCAACGAGGCGTTTTTGAAGAAAATGAATTCGTAGCGCGTGGCGCGTAGAACGGAGTACGCGCAACGTGTAACGCGCAACGTTTCTACGCACGCCGTTCTCGCTTTTCCGAACGCCCCGGAGAGGAAACCATGACGACGCGCTGCTGCTGGGCCGCCCTGCTGGTGCTCTCGATGACGCTGATGACCGCGTTGACCGCCTGCGACGCCGGGTGGGTGTTGCAGCGCGTGGGGGGCTATTCGTGGGAGGAGGAGGGGTGGACGGCGGGTCCCCCGGAACGTCCCGAGACGCTCGCGTTCAGCGAGCAGAGCGATCCGAAGCGGGTCACGTTCGAGCAGTATCGCGACGACACCCTACGTGAGCAGGGCACCTACCCGACGTGGGACCGCCTCTACGAAGCGGAGTACGACAACTTTCAGTTCGGGGTGAGCAACGACACGCTCGCCGTCAGTGCGGCCCACCGAGACGGAGCGGAGCGCGTCTACACGCGCCTCCGGGAAGACCCTCACTGACCGGCGCGTTCACGGCGCGGACCGGGGATGCCGACCGATAGCGACCGGCCGGGCGCGTCGGGGCGAAGGGAACCGCAACGGGCAGAGCAGTGTGAGAAGAGAGTGTCTCTGGCACACGAACGTCCTCTCCACGGGGCCAGAGATTTGCTCTGCGACGTTCCCTTTCTCTCAATCCCGCTCCCCCCTATGGCCGATTACGACGCCCCCATCGGCGCGCTCCTGTTTGACATGGACGGCGTGCTGGTCGACGTTTCGCGCTCCTACCGCCGCGCCATCGAGGAAACCGTCGGCCACTTCACCGGCCGCCAGGTGGTGCCCGGCACCGTGCAGCGCTACAAAAACGAAGGCGGCTTCAACAACGACTGGCGCCTCACGCACGCCATCATCACCGACACCTCGATGGAGGTGCCCTTCGCGCGGGTCAAGGAAGAGTTCCAGCAGCGCTACCGCGGGGCCGACTGGGACGGCTTCATCGCCGAGGAGCCGGCCCTCGCCTCCGACCGCGTCCTCGAGCGCCTCGCCGACGCAGTTCCGCTGATGGGCATCGTCACGGGCCGCCCGAAAGCCGAGGCGCGCTGGACCCTCAAGCGCTTCGGGTGGAAGGAGCACTTTCCGCTGCTGGTCCCGCACGAAAAGCACGAAGGACGCGGCAAGCCCAACCCGTTCCCCATCCAGCACGCCCTCTCGATTCTGGGCGCCGCCGGCCGCCCCACCGAGCCGGACGAGGCCGTCTACGTCGGCGACACCGTCGACGACATGGAAGCGGCCCGCGCCGCCGGCGTATGGGCCGTGGGGATGACGCCGCCCTACGTGGACCACGACGATCACGCCTCCCTCTTGAACGAGCGCGGCGCACACGTCGTCATCGACGACCTCGACGAGCTGCCGGAGCTGCTGGCCTCCTTCGACCGGCGGGTCGGCGCCTACGCGGAGGCCGCCGCCCGCCGCGCGGCGTAGCGTTCCTTCTCGCAGCACACGGTCGGCACCGATTCGCGCCCGCCGGGCCCTTTTGCGGCTCGGCGGGTTTTTTTGTTTTCCCGGAGCGCCTGCTCGGAGCGCCCGCTCGGGCGGCAGGTGCGCGCGCGGAATCCCGTCGGAGAGCGCAAAAACGACAGTTAATGCAAGGATAATGAACGGGTAATGGTACGATAACACAACGCCGGTCCGCAGGGGTTACCGTGACAGTGGACGAATCGGGAGCGACCCCGACCCGTCTGCTCTTGCCCTTCTCCGACCGGCTGCGTCGAACCGTTTTGGAACGCCTTCTGCCGTTGCTCCCGCACGCTTCCTCGTCGGGCCGGCGTGCCACGTTGCTCGCCCTTTCGTTTCTGGCGCTTGTGGGAGTCGTCTTCGCACTCCCAGCCGCGCACGCGCAGAGCGCCGACGCCCAGGAAACGGGCGCCATCGAAGGCGTCGTCGTGGACGGGGAGACCGGCAAGACGCTCCCCGGCGCCAACGTCGTGGTCGTCGGCGAGCAAAAGGGCGCCTCCACCGGCGTGGACGGCGGCTACCGCATCGACGGCCTCGCGCCGGGGGCCTACGACCTGAAGTGCTCGTTCGTGAGCTACCAGCCCAAGACGATCACGGGCGTGGAAGTGGCCGCCGGTGAAACGGCCACGCTCGACGTCACGCTGAATGCCCAGACGCAGGAACGGGAGGAAGTGGTCGTCACCGCCAAGGTGGCGCGCAACTCCGAGGCGGGCCTCTTGCAAGAGCGGCAGGGCGCAGCGGCCGTCTCCAACGCCATTAGCGCCGAGAAGATGTCGCAGACGGGCAGCGGAGACGTGGCCGACGCGATGAGCCAAGTCACCGGTGCTACCGTCACCGGGGGCAAGTACGTCAACGTGCGCGGGCTGGGCGGACGCTACGGCCTCTCCCAACTCAACGGGGCCAACCTGCCGAGCGCCGACCCTGACCGCAATTCCGTGCAGCTCGACCTCTTCCCGACCGAGCTGCTTTCCAGTATCGCCGTGACCAAGACATTTACGCCCGACAAGCCCGGCAACTTCTCCGGCGGGAGCGTAGACATTCGCACGAGTAATTTCCCGACGGAGCTGAAAGGGAAAGTCAGCACGTCGGCAGGGTACAACTCGCAGTCTTCGCTGAACGAGAGTTTCCTGACCGGCCCCTCCGGTGGCACGGACTTCTTGGGCTTCGACGACGGACTTCGAAGTATTCCCAGCGTGCTCAGCAGCCCGAGTGTTCAGATCCCCCAAGAGACCGTTGCCCGCACCGACCCCGCGCTCGCCCGGGACTTGCACACCGCATCGCAGGCGTTCAACAACACGATAATTCCCGTCGAACGGCAGTCCGGGCTGAACAACGAGTACTCGTTCTCGCTGGGCAACGAGGCGTCGCTTTTCGGCCGGTCGCTGGGTTTCGTCGCCAGCGGCAACTACAGCCGCAAGTACGACGCGTACGTCGGTGGCCAGACGGCGCAGTTTCAGGCGTCCGACCCGTCCAACGACTCATTAGTCACGAACTACCGCTTCGACGACACGCGCGGCGTTGACGAAGCGCGCTGGGGACTTCAGGGCAACCTCTCCTACGCGGTTCATCCGAACCATCAGTTGAGTGCCACCGCCCTGCGCACGCAGAGCGGCGAGCAGTTGGGGCGGCGCCTGGCTGGACCCTTCCCAAAGAACTCGCCCGCCTCCACCGTCTCGTTTGAGACCTTCGTGCTCGGGTACACCGAGCGTAGCGCTGGTTCGTACCAGCTGCAGGGCGAACACTTCTTCGAGAACCTGCTCGGGCTACGCGCAGACTGGAATGCGTCCTATTCGCGGACGACGCAAGAAGAGCCGGACTTGCGCTACTTCTTCAACCAGTTCCGAGACGCCGAGCGAAACGGCACCACCGAGCGCGTGCGCAACATCAACCTCGGATCGAGCAACGCCACCCCGCCCACGCGTCTCTTCCGCGACCTGGTGGAGGACAACCGTGAGGCCAGTCTCGACCTCGAACTGCCCGTCGAGTTGGGCCTCGCTTCCCCCGTCACGTTCAAGACGGGCGGTTCCTACCTAAGCAAGGACCGCACGTTCAGAGAGCGCAAGTTCGACTACGACATCGAATCGGGCTTGTTTACCGACGTGACGCTGGGCACCGGAAGCACCGATGCGCTTCGGGAGGCGCTGGGCCGGTTCTTCGGAAACGAATTCCTCGGCGTCACCGACACGACCGCGGGCGGACGCTTTCAGTTCGGCAACGTCTTGACGGAGGGCACCCTCCAGCGCAACAACTACGACGGCACCACGGAGGTCGCGGCGGCCTACGGCATGGCCGAGGTGCCCATCCTCAGCAACTTGCGCCTGATCGCCGGGGCGCGCTTCGAGCAGACCGACATCGAGGTCGTGAGCCGCGACTCGACGGTGGCGCCGGGCCGCCTGCAAACCGGCGACCTGCTTCCTTCGGTCAACCTCGTCTACGGGGTCACGGAAAAGATGAACGTGCGGCTGGCGGCCGCGCGCACGCTGGCACGCCCGACATTTCGGGAGATCGCGCCGTTCCAGTCGTTCAGCTTCGCCGGGGGATCCGTAATCTCGGGCAACCCTGATTTGAATCGCACGCTGATCAACAATTACGACGTGCGCTGGGAGTGGTTTACCAACCCCGGCGAGGTGCTGGCCGTCAGCGGCTTCTACAAGTATTTTCAGGAGCCCATCGAGCGCGTGCTGATCTCCGACAACGACCAGATCACGTTTCAGAACGTGCCGCGCGCGCAGGTCTTTGGCGCCGAGTTCGAGGTGCGCCAGCGTATGGGCTGGCTGGCCGAGCCGCTCGAAAACCTGACGGCCGCTGCCAACTTGACGCTCATCGAGTCTCGGGTGGACGTGCCGCAACGCGAGCTGGACGTGGCGCAGGCGGGCGGGTTCGACATTTCGGACACGCGCCCCTTCCAAGGGCAGTCGCCCTACGTGCTCAACCTGAACCTCGCGTACGACATCCCGAGAAGCGGCACCTCGGCGAACGTCTCCTTCAACCGCTTCGGCAAGCGTCTCGTGGAGGTCAGCTTCGGGGGCACGCCCAACATCTACGAATTCGGGCGCAACGACCTGCGCTTCTCCGTCAACCAGCGCCTGTTCGCAGGCATCGAGGCGAAGCTTTCCGTCGAAAACGTCCTCAACGACTCCTTCGTCGAAGGCCAAGAGTACAACGGCACGCTCTTCAAAACCTACGAATACGACCTCGGACGCACCTACAAACTCACCGTGTCCTACAACCTGTAGCCCTGGCGTGCCCGGCGCGCACGCCCCCCGCACGCCCTTTCCTCCGCGCCTTTCACGCTCGCACCTACTCCCAACCGCACAGACCATGTCTCTCCGCAAACCAACGCCCCCTGCCATGAACCGCTCGCTTAAGCGCCTGCTCCCGGCCTTGCTCGCGTTGCCGCTCCTCTTCTGGATCGCCGGCTGTGACAGCAGCGATGGCAGCGACAACCAAGCCCCCACCGCGAGTTTTAGTTCCAGCCAGAACGACCTCACGGTAGAGTTTGACGCCTCGCCCTCCGGCGACCCGGACGGCAGCATCGCCTCGTACGAATGGAACTTCGGGGACGGAAGCGACACGGAAACGGGGCAGACGGTCAGCCACACGTATGCTTCTGAGGGCGACTACGACGTTACCCTCACCGTCACCGACGAAGAGGGAACCTCTAACGATGACCAGCAGACGTTCTCCGTCAGCAGCGACAGCCAACCCGTCGTCGCGCCCTACGACACGTCGGGCAGCACCATCACGGTGGCCGCGACCGAAGACCGGCAGGGCGACCCGCTGGGCGTGGGCATCGTGCAGGGCGACGGTTCGCGCCAAGAGGAAGTGACGTGGTCGAGCGACTTCACCTACCTGCTCGACGGGAACGTCTACGTCAACGGCGGCCAGACGCTCACCATCGAGCCGGGTACCGTCATCAAGGGAATCACCGAGCCGACCACCGGCGACCAGGCGTCCGCTCTGATCGTAGCGCGCGACGGCATGATCGAAGCCGATGGCGAGGCAAATAACCCCATCGTCTTTACTGCCGAGAACGACGACGTGAGCGACCCGAGCGACCTCGGCCCTACCGACCGCCAGCTCTGGGGCGGCGTGATCATCAACGGCCGCGCCCCCAACAACGTCGGCGGCGGCACCAACTTCATCGAGGGCCTCCCGCAGGGCGACCCGCGCAACGTGTACGGCGGCAGCGACCCCGATGACGACAGCGGTACCTTCCGCTACGTCTCCATCCGCCATGGCGGGGCGCTCTTCGGGCGCGACAACGAAATCAACGGCCTCACGATGGGCTCGGTCGGTCGCGGCACCACGGTCGAGTACGTCGAGGTCTACGCCAATAAAGACGACGGCTTCGAGTGGTTCGGCGGCACCGTCAACACGAAGCACCTCGTTTCTGCCTTCGTCGGCGACGACGGTTTCGACTACGACGAAGGATGGACCGGCGAGAACCAGTTCTGGATGCTTCTTCACAACGACGACGAAGCCGGCACCGGCGGCGAGCACGACGGCGGGACCAACCCGGAAACGGGCGAGCCGTTTGCCATTCCCACCATCGCCAACGTCACGTACATCGGCTCGGGGGCCGACGCGAACGTGACCAGCAACGACTTCGCGCTCACCATCGACGACAACGCCGGCGGGAAGTACTACAACTCCATCTTCGGCGACTTCGCCGGGGCGGGGGTGACCGTCGAGGACCTGTCCAGCGGCGCGGACAGTCGCCAGCGCCTCGAAGAGGGCGACTTGGTGCTCGACAGCAACATCTGGTACGACTTCGGCGACATCAACGGCGTGGGCATCGACGAATTCAGCGATGTCTTCGTGACCGACGGCGAAGGCAACCGCCAGCAGTACGTGATCGACGCCTTCGCCGACATCAACCACCTCGGCGTCGATCCGCAGCTCGGCGGCATCAGCCGCACGGCCGACGGTGGCTTGGACCCGCTCCCGGCCTCCGACGGCGCGGCGTTCTCGCGCGATAGGGCCGACGTGCCGAACGCAGACGGGTTCTTCGAAGACGTCGACTACATCGGCGCCTTCGGCGACGAGAACTGGGCCGAGGGGTGGACGACCCTGAGCCAGAACGGCTTCTTCAACTGAGCAGGAGGAGGGGGCTCCACGCGCCGCCGGCCTACACACCGCCGCGCTGCCACGCGAAAGCGACGACGAAGCGCCCTTCTTCCCAGAAGGCGAGCGCTCTTCCCGTCTCGCCTCGGGATCAAACGACGCGCCCCGGCTCCGCCCACACGCAGGAACGATTCCTGCCGGGCGGGGCCGGGGCGTTTGTTTGTTGCGCAAGAGGGGCGCGCTTGGCTACGTTGCCATGTTGCGGCGGCGCCCGGTTCGCCTCTGGGGGCCGCGCTTGTGCTCTTCCATCCGCTCGCTGCTCGTTCATGTCGCTACGGTGCCTTTTCGTCGTGCAGGGGGAAGGGCGCGGGCATCTCACCCAGGCGCTGGCGTTGAAGAAGAGCCTCGAAGCGGCCGGCCACCGCGTGCCGCTCGTCCTGCTGGGGCGCAACCCCAACCGCGAGGCGCCCTCCTTTTTTCTCGATGAGATCGGCGCGCCCGTCGAGCGGATCGACAGCCCCAGCTTCTTCATGGACGGGCGGCGCCGCGCGATGGCCACGCTGGGCCGCACGATCCGCAAAAACGTCCCGCTGATCGGGCGCTTCCGCGAGGGGCTGCGCACGGTGGGCCGCGCCATCGACGCGATCCGTCCCGACGTGGTCGTCAACTTTCACGAGGTGCTGGCGGGCGTGCACTACGCGCTACGCCGCCGCCGCGAGCCGCCGCCGATGGTGTGCGTGGCGCACCAGTACCTGTTTCAGCACCCGGCGTATCCGTCGTTTCCGCCGGGGCGGTGGGTGGACTGGGGCTGGCTGCGCTTTTTCGTGGGAGCCACGCAGCTGGGGGCGAAAAAGCGGCTGGCGCTTTCGCTCTACCCGGTTCCCCACCGGCGCGACGAGAGCCTCGTCGTGATGCCGCCGCTCTTGCGCGAGGAATTGACCGCCCCGCCGGCGGGGCCGCGCGTCGAAGAGGATCCGTTTTTCCTGATGTACCTCTTGAACAGCGGCTACGCCGAGGAAGTCGTCCGCTGGCACCGGCGCCACCCAGGCGTGCGGCTGCACTGCTTCTGGGACCGCCCCGGCGCGGCGGAGGTCGAGCGCTACGACGAGACGCTCGCCTTTCACGCGCTCGACGGCGAGAAATTCCTGTCGATGATGAAGCGCTGCCGGGGGCTGGCGACGACGGCGGGCTTCGAGTCGGTCGCCGAGGCGATGTACCTGGGCACGCCGGCCCTGATGGTGCCGGTGGAGGGGCACTACGAACAGCACTGCAACGCCCGCGACGGGGTGCGCGCCGGGGCCGGCGTGGCCGCCGCGAGCTTCGACGAGGGCCTGAGCCGCCTGCGGGCGCTCACCGGCGAGCGCTACGACCCGCCGACGCCGCGCTTCCGCCGCTGGCTGGGCGGAGCGGAGGCGCGCTTCGTGCACGAGATCGAGCGGGCGGCGGGCCGGTCGCCGGCGTCCATCGACCGGCCGTCCGGCGACGGGCGGGCCGGGAAGCCGGCGCGTATCGCGTGACCGGCGCGTATCGCGTGAAGCGTGGCGTGTGGAAGGGGGAACGTGACCCGTTCTACGCGGCACGCGCTACGTGTCACACGCTCCCGCCACCACGCGGTGCGAGCCGCAGACCAGCAGCACGTCGTCGGGGTCGGCCTCGGCGAGAAAGCGCTGCCGGTGCGCCTCCGCCGTGCCCGCCGGCCCCCGGGCGATGCCGCGCTCGCGCAGCACGTCCGCCAGCGCGTCGGGCGGCAGGGCGCGCCCCGATTCCAGCGCGACGGGCCAGACTTCGGCCTCCGCCTCCGCCAGCAGCTTCGCGCAGGCGGCGGCGTCTTTGTCGCGCATCAGGCCGAAGGCGACGACGAGGCGGCCCTGCTGCCGGGGAAAGTGATCGGCCCGTGCGCGCAGCGTGGCAGCGAGGGCGTCGGGATGGTGCGCCACGTCGGCCACGACGAGCGGGCGGCGACCGAGCACCTCGAAGCGCCCGCGCAGGCCCGCCAGGCGGCGTACGCCCGCGAACCCGTCGCGCACGGGCTGGGCGCTGGACCGCGCGTCGCTCCAGAACAGTTCGGCGAAGCGCGCGGCGGCGGCGGCGTTCCCGGCCTGGTGGCGGCCGTAGAGGGGCACGCGCAGCCCGCGGTAGCGGCGCAGGGGCGTCTGGAGGTCGAGCCGAAGGCCCGCTTCGTCTTGCCCGACGCGGTGGAGGGTCGTTTCTTCGCCGACACGGTGTAGCGGCGCGCGCGTCTCGCCGGCGATGTCGCGCAGAGCCGCCAGCGCCTCGGGCGGCACGTCCGCACCGACGACGGCGGGTACGCCTTTTTTGAAAATGCCCGCTTTCTCGCGCGCGACCTCGGCGAGCGTGCTCCCCAGCAGGGCGGTGTGCTCCAGGCGGACGGAGGTGACCGCGCAGGCGGCGGGCTGCAAAATGTTGGTCGCATCGAGACGCCCGCCCAGGCCCACCTCCACGACAGCGGCGGCGGCCTGTTTTTCAGCAAAATAGAGCAGCGAGAGCGCCACGGTCGCCTCGAAGAAGCTGGGGCCGACGCGCTCGAACAGATCGCGGTGACGCCGCACGGCCCCGGCGAGCCAGTCGTTCGAGGCGGGCGCGCCGTCGATGCGCATGCGCTCGTTTACGGCGAAGAGGTGCGGCGACGTGTGCAGCCCGGTGCGCCGCCCGGCAGCGCTGCCTACCGCCGCGACGAGCGCGCTCGTGGTGCCCTTGCCGTGGCTGCCGGCCACGTGCGCGCTGCGGAACTGCTGCTGGGGATCGTCCATCGCCCCCAGCAGCGCCCGGATGCGCCCGAGGCCCGGCTTGAACGCCGCCCCCTCGCGCCCGGCAAAGCGCGGAAGCCCGAGCAGTTCGTCGATTGGCGAATGGCGATTTTCACTCCAAGAGCACTTCTTCACTTCGTTCAGGGCGCGATTGGCGAATGGCGATTTTCACTCTAAAAGCACTTCCACCCCAGAGAGTACTTCCTCCCTTCGGTCAGGGCGCTCGCTGGCGCTCGGGGCGCGATTGGCGATCGCTCGTTCCGCTTCGCCCCAGCTCATTTCGTTTCTTCTCTCCCACACTCGAAAACGCGCCGCCGTTCGGAGTCGAGGTGCTCCAGGCGCAGCCGCAGCGCGCCCTCGGGCAAGAGCGCCTCCACGCGCTCCGGCCACTCGATGAAGCAGAGGCCATCGCCGAAGAAATACGTTTCGTAATCGACGGCGCGCAGGTCTGAAGGCCCGCCGAGGCGGTAGGCGTCCAGGTGGTACAGCCGTGCGGTCGCGCCCGCCCGCGTGTGCCCTTCCGGCCAGTGCCCGTCGTACTCGCGCGCGATGACGAACGTGGGGCTGCGCACGTCGCGCTCGTCGATCCCGAGCGCGGCAGCGGCCCCCTTTACGAACTGCGTCTTGCCCGCCCCGAGGTCCCCGTAGAGCGCCACCACCGCGCCGGGCACGAGGTGAGAGGCCAGCCGTCGCCCCAGCGCGCGCGTGGCTTCCGGGGCGTCGGTTTCAGCTGGGAAGAGCGTTTTCGGTCTTTGGTTTTTAGCTTTTGGTTTTCGTTCCACGAGCCGTGTGTGCGTCGGCCAGAGAAACATACGATTCACTCGACCAGGCCGAGACCCACAGCGGCGTAGGGCGCGCGGCGCAGAGGCTGTCCCGGCACCCAGCCGCGCGTTTTGTAGCCGAGCGTGGCAGTGAGCTGTAGCGGCAGGCCCGCCAGTGAGAGACGGTAGCTGCCCCGCAGTCGTGCCCCGGCGCCCAGCCGGTGCGGGGGCGTAGGAGAAGAAGCCCCCTCGCCGAAGGCCAGTCGCGGCTGGCGCCACACGTCCAGGCGCGCGCCGAGGGTAAAGGCGCCGCGCCGCGCAAGGTTTTTCGCGCGGGCGCCTGCTCCCCAGAAGCGCCCGAGCGGCCCGTTGCCGTAACGCCCGTAGACCCCGAAGAGCCGCCAGGTAGCGTCCGCCGAGGACGTGCAGCGCAGGCACGCGCAACGCGGCACGCCCCTGCCAGGCGTAGCGCACTGCCAGCGTGTAGAGCGCGTACCACTGGTACGGGTCGAGAAAATTGACGAGCACTTGCCGCTTCAGGGCGTCGAGCGTCAGGCGGTTGCCGGCGGCCCCGCGTGCGGCGGCGCGGTCGTAGAGCCACTGCGTGCGCCGAAGGAAGCTGGCGATGTCGTTGCCGCGCACCGCAATCGGCTCTTCGGTGCTCAGGACGTACTCGGTGAAGTTATGGAAGGCGCCGAGGTAGAGCCCGGCTTCGCGGTAGTGCAGCCGGCCACGCAAAAATCCCCGGTCGCGCAGCCCCGAGGCCAGTAGCTGCATAGACGTCACACCTCCGGTGGTGACGGCGTTGCTTTCCAGGGTGGACGCATCCCCTTGGTCGTCGTAGCGAATGAAGCCGCCGCCGGAGCCGTAAGGCGGCAACACGCCGATGTAGTACTGTTCCGTTCGGAAGTCCAACTCGCGCACCCGTGCCCCGTGCCCGAAGACTTCGTGCTGTACCACGCCGGTCGTGTAGTCGAACGTTCCTTCCAGCAGCCACAGCTTGCCCAGGCGGTAGAGCACGCCGGCGCCCTTGCACCAGAACGTGTCTTCGGGAAAGAGGCGCGGCGGCAGAAAGCGGTCGGTGAGCGCGTAGCTGCCCCGGTGAAGCGCGATCAGGCTCTCGGCGCCGGCGCGGGCGGAAAAACGGGGATCCGCCGTGAGCGTGTAGCGCACCGGCGGCGTCTCCTGCGCGCGCTGCTGCGTCTGGGCCACCGATGGCCCCGTCAGCGCAAGCAATGCCGCGAGCAGGACCGAGAGCGGTCTTGGATTTTGGGCTGCGGATTTTGGATTGGTTTCCATCAGCAACGCCGCCTCGGCACAAAAACCCGCACCCCGCACTCCCGCGCTCCCGCGCTCACGAGCGCGAGCGAAGTGTCAGCGCCGGCAGAATCATCTCCTCCATCGAGGCGCCGCCGTGCTGCATCGTGTCGCGGTACTTGCGCTGGTAGTGGTGGTAGTTGGTCGGGTAGACGAAGTAGTAGTCCTCCTTGGCGATGATGTAGTTGGTGTTCATCCCCTGGCTGGGCAGGCCGTAGTCCTCGGGCTCCTTGACGAAGATGGCGTGCTCGGCGTTGCACTTGAGGTTGCGCCCGTACTTGTAGCGCAGGGCCGTCGACGTCTCGCGGTCGCCGATGACCTTGGTGTCGCGCAGGCTGCGAATGGCGCCGTGGTCGGTGGTGACCACGCAGGTGACGCCGGCGTCGGCGAGCGTACGGAAGGTATCCAGCAACCAGGAGTGCTCGAACCAGGTGCGCGTGAGAGCACGGTAGGCGCGCTCGTCGGGGGCGATTTCCTTGAGCACGTCCGAGTCGGAGCGCGAGTGGGCAAGGATGTCCACGAAGTTGACCACGATCGCCGAGAGGCGCTGCTGGGACAGCTCGGTGGCGCGGTCGGCGAAGGCGCGGCCGTCCTCGGCGGTGATGAGCTTGTCGTAACGCGCGTCGAAGCCGGTGCTGTGGCGGTCCAGGAGGTCCTGAAGCAGTTCGTCCTCGTGCTGGTTGCGGCTGTGCTCGCTTTCCTCGCCGCTGGCCCACACCTCGGGGTAGCGCTGCTGGATCTGCATCGGCAGGAGGCCGCTGAAGAGGGCGTTGCGCGAGTAGGGCGTGGCCGTCGGCAGGAGGCCGTAGTGCCAGTCCGTCTCGATCTCGAAGAGCGGCCGCAGCAGTTCCTCGAACTCCAGCCACTGGTCGTAGCGCATGCAGTCGATGATGAAAAAGGCCACCGGATCGCCCTTTTCGGTTTCCGGCAACACGAACTGCGGAACGATTTCGTGGGAGAGCGGCGGGCGCTCCTCGTCGGGCAGGTACTCGGTGGATTCTTCGATCCACTGCGGGTAGTTTTTCTCCACGAAGCGCCCGAAGGCGCGGTTGGCCTCTTGGCGCTGGTCGTCGAAGATCTGGCGCGCCCCCTCGTCGCCGCTGCCCAACTCCAAGTCGTAGCCGACGAGCTCGCGGTACAGGTCCGTCCACTCCGCGTGCTGCATCGGCGCGGAGAGGCGGCGCGAGATCTCGTTGAAGGACTGGAGGTACTCCTGCGACACCTTTTCGTCCTGCAGGCGCCCCTGCTCGAGGAGCCGCTTGACCGTCAAGAGGATCTGGCTGGGATTAACCGGCTTGGTGAGGTAGTCGCTGATGCGCTCCCCCAGCGCCTCTTCCATCAGGCGCTCCTCCTCGCTTTTGGTCACCATGACCACCTTCGTGCCGGGCCGCGCCTCCTTGATTTCCTCGAGCGTCTGGAGGCCGTCCATGCCCGGCATCTGCTCGTCGAGCAAGACGACTTCGTAGGGATGCGCGCGCACCTCGTCGAGCGCGTCGGCCCCGTTGGCGGCGCTCTCGACGGCATAGCCTTTTTCTTCCAGAAAGAGCAGGTGCGGGCGGAGCATCTCGATCTCGTCGTCCACCCACAGGATGCGCGCGGCGTCGTCGGGCATGACCTCATTGACTGTTGGGGAAATGCAGGGGCACGATATATCGTGCCTTACTCGGTTTGATCCCACCGCCGCGGTGCGCAAGCACGACCCCGTTTCCGAAAGGATTGGCATTTCACGGCCACGGGCTTGGGGGCCTTGCAGGTGAGAAGGAAGGATGTTGGGCTATTCACGTTGGTTTCCCCATCCTCGCCCCCTCTTTCCTTCAGCGAGCGAAGCGAGCTCTTTAAATGTCCAACCGTTCCCACGGCCTTTCCGAAGCGTTTCACGAGTACCTGCTGTCGGTGAGTCTGCGCGAACCGCCGGTCTTGGAGCGTCTCCGCGAAGAGACGCGCCAGCACCCGCGCTCCGAGATGCAGAGCGCCCCCGAGCAGGGCCAGTTCATGCGCCTGCTGGCGACGCTCATCGACGCGGAGCGCACCCTCGAGATCGGCGTCTTTACCGGGTACAGCGCACTCAGTGTGGCCCTCGCGCTGCCGGACGAAGGCGGCCGGGTCGTCGGCTGCGACGTGTCGCCCGATTACACCTCGGTGGCCGAGCGCTTTTTCGAGGAAGCCGGGATCCGCTCGACGCTCGACCTGCGCATCGGCCCGGCCCGGCAGACGCTCGACGCGCTGCTGGGCGAGGAAGACGCTGCCGAAACGTTCGACTTCGCCTTCATCGACGCCGACAAGGAGCAGTACGACGCCTACTACGAGCGCGCGTTGCGACTGGTGCGCCCCGGCGGCCTCATCTTGCTCGACAACGTCTTTCGCGGCGGCAAGGTGGCCGAGGCGCCCGGCGACGTGGACGAGAGCGTGCGCGCCATCCAGCGGCTCAACGACAAGCTCCACGACGACGAGCGCGTCGACCTGTCGATGATCCCGGTGGCCGACGGGCTGACCCTGGCGCGGAAACGGTAGTTCGGTGTTGGGGGGTTTCGGGGCGTGGGTGTTGAAGCCGAACGGCAAATGGAATGAGCGAAGCGGTTCACTGCGCGCCGCTTTTCGATCGGATCGAAGACGCGTACCCGTTCGGCGCCCCCGCCCCTCGTGCTCCCGCTACGAGATCTGCACGCGCTGCCCCGCGTCGATGGAGTCGTAAATCGCCTCGATCACCTTCATGTCGCGCAGGCCCTCCTCGCCGGGCACGCGGCTCGCGCGCCCCTCCTGGATGCACGCGGCGAAGGCGTCCATCTGCCGCGCCTGCTGGTTGACGTTCTCGATCTGCATGGGGCCGCGATGGGTGCGCCCATCGACGCCGCCGTAGCCGTAGGCCGGCTCCAACTCCATCCAGCCGTCGGCGGCCTCGGCGCGCAGGCGGTTGTAGCTGTCGGAGTAGCTGGTGCGGCCCTTCCCCACCGCGCCGCCGGGGAATTCCAGTTCGAAGTGGATCGTCTCGTCGACCTCGTCGAACTTCTGGGGGTGCTCTTTGAATTCCTCGGCCGTCACCGCGACGGGTTCTTCGCCCGTCGTGTAGCGCGCGGCCTGCACCGCGTAGATGCCCACGTCCATCAGCGCGCCCCCGCCGGCCATCGCTTTGTCGAGCCGCCACTGCACCGCCGGGTTCCCCTCCGGCGAGCCGATGGGAAAGGCAAAGCCGTTGTTCATGCGCTCGACCGGGCCGAAGACCCGCTCTTGCCCCCATTCCATCACGCGCCGGTGGTGCGGCTGAAAGTGCAGCCGGTAGCCAATCGAGAGCTTCACGCCCGCCTCGTCGCAGGCGCCGATCATGCGCTCGCCCTCCGCCACCGAGGTGGCCATCGGCTTTTCGCAGATGACGTGCTTGCCCGCCTCGGCGGCGCGGACGGTGTACTCCGCGTGCATCCCGTTGGGCAGCACGACGTAGACGATGTCGACGGCGTCGTCGCCGGCGAGCTGGTCGAAGGTCTCGTAGTCGTACGTGTGCGCTTCGGAGAGGTCGTACTTCTTTTGCCACGCCTTCGCCTTGCGCGGCGTGCCCGTGACGATGGCCGACAGGTGGCAGCGCCGCGTCTCCTGGAGGGCGGGGGCGAGCTGGCCGGTGGCGTAGTTGCCCAGCCCCACCAGCGCGATCCCCAGCTGCTCCTCTGGAGGCAGCCCTTCCGGGAGCCGTCCTTCGCGTCCGGAGGCGCGCTCGTCCTGCTGGGGCGAAGCGCAAGCCGCGCCGGGCCACAACGCCGCCCCGGCAGCTCCCAGCGCGGTGCGTTTGAGGAAGCGGCGGCGCGAAGGAGAAGCGTCGTCGGGGCAGGGCATGGGGGCTGGGGAGAGAAAACGCGTGGAGCGACGGCAGGGACTGACAAACGCCGCGACTGCCGCTGCCGTTCGGGCCCTGCCGGCGCACGGAATAGCAAAATTGACTTCTCCCCCGGCTCGCGGCCCGTGACCCGGTAGGGAACGCCGGCGCATTTTTCGACAAAGACCAACGACCCTAACACCATCTTGGCAGAACCGCCGCCCCGCCCTCTCGTTCGACCAAACGGTTGTTTTTCCTCCGTATTCTACCCGCCGCGCGCTCATGCCCGCTGACCTTCACGACGCGCCCGTTGCTTCCGAAGCAACCGCCTCCTCCCTCGCCCCCCCCGATCAGTTCACGCCGCGCCACGTCGGCCCCTCCGAAGACGAGGTGGCAGACATGCTGGACGTGCTGGAGCTGGACTCGCTCGACGAACTGACCGCGCAGGCCGTCCCCGAGGCGATCCGCACCGAGCGGCCGCTCGAGCTGCCCGAGGCGCTCACCGAGAGCGAACTGCTGGAACGCGCCCACGCGCTCGGCGAGGAAAACGACGACGCGCGCTCCTTCATCGGGATGGGCTACTACGGCACGGTCACGCCGCCGGTCATCCAGCGCGACATTCTCGAAAACCCGTCCTGGTACACGCAGTACACCCCCTACCAGGCCGAGATCAGCCAGGGGCGCCTGCAGGCGCTGCTGAACTTCCAGACCGTCACCATCGACTTGACGGGCCTGGAGATCGCCAACGCCAGCCTGCTCGACGAGGCCACCGCCGCCGCCGAGGCGATGATGATGTTCGACCGCGTGCGCAGCGCGAAGGGCGACACCTTTTTCGTGGACGAAAGCTGCCACCCGCAGACCATCGAGGTGGTCAAAGGCCGCGCCGAGCCTATCGGCGTGAAGGTCGTCGTCGGCGACTTCCGCGACTTCGAGTTCGGGGAAGACGTCTTCGGCGCGCTCGTGCAGTACCCGGCCACCGACGGCGCCGTGCGCGACTACGAGGCGTTCTGCAACGGCGCGCACGCGTGCGGCGCCCTCGTCGCCTGCGCGACCGACCTCTTGGCGCTCACCTTGCTCGAAGCTCCCGGCGAATGGGGCGCCGACGCCGCCGTCGGCTCCAGCCAGCGCCTCGGCGTGCCGATGGGCTACGGCGGGCCGCACGCGGCGTTTTTCGCCTGCCGCGAGGACTTCAAGCGCCAAGTGCCCGGCCGCATGATCGGCGTCACCAGAGACGAAGACGGCGACCGCGCGCTCCGCATGGCCCTCCAGACGCGCGAGCAGCACATCCGCCGCGGGCGCGCTACGTCGAACATCTGCACCGCGCAGGTGCTCTTGGCCATCATGGCCGGCATGTACGCCGTCTACCACGGCCCCGAGGGACTGCGGAACATCGCCGGGCGCATTCACCGCCTCACGCGCATCCTGGCGAAGGGGCTACAAGCGCTGGGCGTGGAGCCGCGTGCCGATGATTTCTTCGACACGCTCCGCCTCGACCTGCCCGACGGACAGACGCAAGACGACCTGCGCCGCCGCGCCGAGGCCGAGAACGTCAACCTGCGCTACTACGACGACGGCTCGGTCGGCGTCGCGCTCGACGAGACGACCGGCCCCGAGGACGTGAACGACCTCCTGGACATCTTCGGCGCAGCGCAGAACGGCCGGAAGCTGCGCGCCGAAGACCTGGCCGACGACGTCGCCGTCGGATACGGGGGCGCACAGCCGCGCGAGACGGACTTCCTCGAGCACCCGGTCTTCCACGAGCACCAGTCGGAGACCGAGATGATGCGCTACATCCACGCCCTCGCCGAGCAGGACCTCTCGCTGACGCATTCGATGATCCCGCTGGGCTCGTGCACGATGAAGCTCAACCCCACCGCCGCGCTGATGCCCATTACGCAGCCGGCGTTTGCGGGGCAGCACCCCTTCGCGCCTGCCGAGCAAAACGACGGCTATCACGCTGTTATTGAAGAGCTTTCCGACGCGCTGGCCGAGATTACGGGCCTGCCGGGCGTCTCGATGCAGCCCAACAGCGGCGCGGCGGGCGAGTACACCGGCCTGCTGATGATCCGCGCCTATCACCAGTCGAACGGGGACACGGAACGCAACACGTGCCTCATCCCCGAGAGCGCGCACGGCACCAACCCCGCCAGCGCCTCGATGGCCGGAATGAACGTCGTTACCATCGACTGCGACGAGCAGGGCAACATCGACCTTGACGACCTGCGCGAGCAGGCCGAAGCGAACGCCGACCGGCTCGCCGCGCTGATGGTCACCTACCCGTCCACGCACGGCGTCTTCGAGGAAGACATCCTCGAGATCACCGAGGTCATTCACGACAACGGCGGCCAGGTCTACATGGACGGGGCCAACATGAACGCGCAGGTCGGCCTGTGCCGTCCCGGCGAGTACGGCATCGACGTGTGCCACCTCAACCTGCACAAGACGTTCTCCATCCCGCACGGCGGCGGCGGCCCGGGCGTGGGGCCGATCTGCGCGGCGGAGCACCTCGCGCCCTTCCTGCCGGGCCACCCGCTGGGACGTGACGGCGGCGCAAACAACAACACCGAGACGATTCGCGCCGTCTCCGCCGCCCCGCACGGCAGCGCGCTGATCCTGCTCATCTCGTGGGCCTACATCAAGATGCTGGGGCCCGAGGGCCTCACCGCTTCGAGCGAAGCGGCCATCTTGAACGCCAACTACCTCAAGGAGCGCCTCGCGGAGCACTACGACATCGTCTACACCGGCGCCGAGGGGCGCGTGGCGCACGAGTTCATCCTCGACCTGCGCCACTTCCGCTCCGAGCTGCACGTCAGCGAGCAGGATGTCGCCAAGCGCCTGATGGACTACGGCTTCCACGCCCCCACGATGAGCTGGCCGGTCGTGGGCACGCTCATGGTCGAGCCCACCGAGAGCGAGTCCCGGGCCGAACTGGACCGCTTCATCGAGGCGATGGCGTCGATCCGCCAGGAGCTGGCCGCCGTCGAGGACGGCGACGCGGACGCCGACGACAACGTGCTGACGAACGCCCCGCACCCCGCCGCACTGGTCTGCGCGGACGACTGGCCCTTCGACTACGGGCGCGAGGAGGCGGCCTACCCCGCGCCGTTCGTGCGCGAGCGCAAGTTCTGGCCGCGCGTGCGACGCGTCGACGACGCCTACGGCGACCGCAACCTCGTGTGCGCCTGCCCGCCAGTCGAGGCCTACGCGGAGGACGGCCAAGCGTGAGACGGCGCGGTGCGTTCGAAGGCCGTCGAGGAGCGGTTTCGCCTGCGTTTCTGCATCGTCGGGAAATTATCCCGATTCGAGAGGGGGATGAGCTGTCAATCGAAATCGGGACGCGACACGCATCACGCAATACGCATCACGCAATACGCATCACGCCCCCCGTGCTCGTCGCCGACGCCGACCTCGTGGCCTACTTCTGGATCGAGCAGACGCGCTCGGCGGCCGCGAGGCGCGTGCGCCGGCGCGACGCTGCCTGGGTAGTGCCGCCGCTGTGGCGCGAGGCGTTCTGGTCCATTCTGCGCGAGCACCTGCGCACCGGACTGATGACGCAGGAAGAGGCGCTTCGCTTCGCCGAGCAGGCCGAGGCGGACCTCCGCCCCGGCGCCGAGCACGACGTGGAGACGGCCGCGGTGCTCCGCCTCATCGACGAGACGGAGTGCTCGGCCCGCGACGCCGCGTACGTCGCGCTGGCGCAGGCGCTGGGCGTCCCGCTCGTCACCGGCGACCGCGCGCTCACTCGCCAGTTTCCCGAGACAGCGGTGGTGATGGAAGACGTTGCCGAAGGCGCATGACGCCGAATTGCGGAACGGGGCGTTCGGCTCCCGTGTCATGCAAATGACACGTTTCGAGCGACAACACGCCCGATGCTGCGATGCCCGACTCGTCTCCCGCGCGCCCCTCGCCCGAAGCAACCTCGCCCGGTTGGTCCGTCGGGCTTTTCGGGGCCGGCGAACTCGACGAACTGATCGCGCGTCGTGCGAGGTGAGCTCGTCGATGCCCTCGACTGTCGAGGGTTCTTCGTTTTCGAACGGGCAATGTTCGCCCTTCCCCTACCGAAGGCCCACCGCCGCCCCTTGCCCGCGCGGGGCAGGAAGCGAACGCTGGAGCAACACCGGTCGGTTGGGCTGACGGCAAGTGCCCCGGCGGAGCAGACGGATCGCAGCCGACGCACAGCGGATCGGAAACCCCGTTGCTGTGCATCGGTCTGTGGTCCTCGGCTTCGCAGAAGGACCGGCCAGCGAAACTCGGCGGGGAGCAAAAGAAGTCGAAAAAGGGGTCTTTGGCGGTACCTGCTCCCTACAGTTGCAGTTGGGGTTGTCCGACCCGCAGGCTTCGTAGTGAGAATGCCCCTTCCCCCGAAGTCGCTGCCGGCGAGCGCGCAGTCCGACGTCGTCTACGTCGATGAAGACGCCGGCGGGGCCGGCGACGGCTCTTCGTGGGATGACGCCTACACCCAGCTCCAGGACGGCCTCGCTGACGCGCAGTCTGGCGATGACGTGTGGGTCGCCTACGGCACCTACGTGCCCGACAACTCCTCTAACGCCGCCCGCGACAGCAGCTTCGCCCTCCGCGACGGCGTGGGCATCTACGGTGGCTTCGAGGGCAACGAAGACCAGCGCAGCGGGCGCGACGTCTCGGCCGACACCACGACGCTCTCCGGCGACGTCGGCTTCGAGGGCTTCGCCGGCGAC
>PXTX01000080.1:4072-8075 GCA_003023275.1 Bacteroidetes bacterium SW_4_67_19 | reverse complement strand
GCTCGTCGGCGTTGACGGGCATAGCTTTTTTGCGGTCGGGCAAGCCATTCGCGGAGCGGCTGCGTTTGCGCCGTCCGCCAGGGGGGCAGGCGATGGGGCGGCGGTTTCAATCCGCTCCGTCTTCGATCCGACGCAGGCGCGGGGAGCCGCCGCCGTGGCGCTCGGCCTGTGGATAGTCGAGCATCCACCGCTCGCCGGAGCGTGGATCCACAAACTCCGTTTCCCAGTTGACCGGATCGTTTTGCACCTCACGCAGGTGCGTTTCCGCGTACTTTAGGGCGTCGGCCCCGCGAAGGACGCTTTCGCGTTGCGCGCTTTTGAGTTGGCTCATGAGAAGACCTCCACGGTTACGTTTGTCAGACTCGAGAGCGCGACATTTGGAACGACAAACTCTCTGGCCCCACCCTTTGTTTTTCCTCTTCCCACAAAACCGGGACCCGTTCGATTGACGGGGCTCGCCACGCGCTCAGAGCGGCAAATTGCCGTGCTTCTTGGCCGGGTTGTTCACCACCTTGTCTTTGAGCATCCGCAGGCCGCGAATGAGGCGGCGGCGCGTCTCGTGGGGCTTAATCACGTCATCGACGTAGCCGTGCTCGGCGGCGACGTACGGGTTGGCGAAGCGCTCGCGGTACGCCTCGATCAGCTCGTCCTTGCGCTGCTGGGGATCCCCGTCGCCTTCCTCTTCGGCGCGGGCCAGCTCGCGGCGGTGGATGATCTCGACCGCCCCTTTCGGCCCCATCACGGCGATCTCGGCGGTCGGCCACGCGAAGTTGAGGTCGCCGCCGATGTGGCGCGAGTTCATCACGTCGTAGGCTCCGCCGTAGGCTTTGCGCGTGATGACGGTCATCTTCGGGACGGTCGCCTCGCAGAGCGCGTAGAGCAGCTTGGCCCCGTGCTTGATGATGCCGCCGTGCTCCTGCTCGGTCCCGGGCAGGAAGCCCGGCACGTCCTCGAAGACCACCAGCGGCACGCCGAAGGCGTCGCAGAAGCGCACGAAGCGCGCCCCCTTCACCGAGGCGTCGATGTCGAGCGTGCCCGCCAGCACCGCCGGCTGATTGGCCACCACGCCGACGGGCCGCCCGCCCAGGTGCGCGAACCCGGTCAGCAGGTTGTCGCCGATGTCGGGCTGGATTTCGAAGAAATGCGCCCGTTCGCCATCGCTTTCCCCGTCGTCCACGATGCGACGGATGACTTCGTGCATGTCGTAGGGCTGGTTCGGCGCGGCGGGGACGAGGTCGTCCAGTCCCTCGCCCGAGGGCGCTTCGACCTGCTCGGAAGAGCGCTGCGGCGGCGGATCTTCGCAGTTTTGCGGGATGAATTTCAACAGGCGACGGATCGCTTCGAGGCACGCCACGTCGTTGTCGAAGCGACGGTGGGCGACGCCGCTGGTGGTGGTGTGGGTGCGCGCGCCGCCCAGCTCCTCGCTCGTCACATCCTCCTGCGTGACGGTTTGGACCACGTCGGGTCCGGTGAGAAACATGTAGCTCGTGCCCTCCACCATGAACGTAAAGTCCGTGATCGCCGGCGAGTAGACGGCCCCGCCCGCGCACGGCCCCATCACGGCGCTGATCTGCGGGACGACGCCGCTGGCTTCAGTATTTTTCTTGAAGAGGTCCGCGTACCCGCCCAGCGAGACGACCCCTTCTTGGATGCGCGCCCCGCCGCTGTCGCACAGGCCGATCACGGGCGCGCCGTTTTCCATCGCCAGCTCCATGACGCGCACGATTTTGTCGGCGTGCGCGCGCCCCAGCGACCCGCCGAAGACGGTGAAGTCCTGGCTGTAGACGTAGACGAGCCGCCCGTCGATGCGCCCGTAGCCGGTCACGACGCCGTCGCCGTAGGGCCGGTTTTCGGAAAGGCCGAAGTGCTGCTCCTGGTGGCGGACGAACGTGCCCAGCTCTTCGAACGTGTCGTCGTCGAGAAGCACGTCGAGGCGCTCGCGGGCGGTGAGCTTGCCTTTCTCGTGCTGGCGCTCGACGCGCTCTTCGCCCCCGCCGGCTTCGGCGTCGGCGCGGCGCTGGTCGAGGTCGTCGAAGAGGTCGCGCTGCGCGGTTTTCGGTTTGGGGTTTGGGGCTTCGGGTTGGGCGTCGTCGGGCATGAGCGGGGGAGCGGGCGAGGGGCGAGGCCGGTGGGGCGTTCAAGAAAAGAAGCCCGGCCCTGCCGTTCAACGAGCGGTCCGGGACGCCCCGGCTGTTCCGCCGTCCTCAGGCGTCCAGCCGCTCGCGCAGGGCCTGCCGCACCGCCTCGGTCGGCATCGGGCGGCCCGTCCAGCGGCGGTAGCTGGCCGCCGCGCCGGTGATGCTACACATCCAGCAGGATGCGCAGGCGTTCCTCCACGCGATCCATCGTCCCTGCCTCGATTGCCCCGACGCGCCGGCGGAAGCGTCCCTTCGCCATCGAGCGCACCGCCTCGCTCATTACAAACCCACGCTGGTCCAGATTGGCTTCCGGAGGGGTAATTTCCACGTGCCATCGCACCCCGCGTTCGGTCGTCGTCATCGGACAGGCCACGACCAGATCGGCCGGCCCGGCGTTGAAGAGATCGTGGCTGACGACGAGGCACGGACGGTCACCGCGTTGCTCGCGTCCGCGCGTCGGGCTGTGCTGGGCGAACCAGATGTCGCCGCGTCGCGGCTGGAGGGCGGATTCACTCATCGGGGGTGTTCAGGCCGTCGGCGTGCGTGCCTTCGAGTTCCTCTCGCTCCTGCTGCACTTCTTGCCAGGCCTCTTCGTCCTCTCTAAGCGCGGCGTAGTCGCGGTTGGCTCCTTTCAAAAAGCGCTCGCGACGTTTCTCTTCCACCAGCCGGCTCACTTTTTCGGCGAGTGAAAGCCCGTCTTCGTCGGCCATTTCCTTCAAGGCGGCGTGCGCCTGCGGTCTCATTTTAACTGTTTTCGTTGCCGCCATAGGTTACCTTTTCGTGTAGGAAAATGTATTAAAAATCAACCTGGCGCCAGGGGTTTTCGTTCCGCCGTCCTCAGGCGTCCAGCCGCTCGCGCAGGGCCTGCCGCACCGCCTCGGTCGGCATCGGGCGGCCCGTCCAGCGGCGGTAGCTGGCCGCCGCCTGGCCGACGAGCATGTCCAGCCCGCCAATGGGCGTGGCCCCGCGCGCTTCGGCCTCGCGCAGCAAGCGCGTCCGGGGCGGGGCGTAGACGAGGTCGTAGGCGATCTGGTCCTCGGAAAAATCCTCCAGGTGCGGCCACGGGGTCGCGTCGGTCTCGGGATGCATGCCCAGCGGCGTGGCGTTGACGAGCAGGCGCGCCGACCGCACGGCGGGGCCGGCTTCGCCGAAGGGCACGACGCTGAGCGTATCGGTTTCGTCGAAGGGAGCGAGGTCGGCGGCCAGCGCCTCGGCCTTTTCGGGCGTGCGCGCCGCCAGCGTGAGACGCGCCGGCGCAAACCCGGTAAGGAGCGCGTAGCTGGCGGCCCGCGCCGCCCCGCCCGCGCCGAAGATGAGCAGGTCGCCGCCGCGCAGGTGCTCGGCGTGGCCCTCCAGGGGGGCGCGGAAGCCGGGGGCGTCGGTGTTGTCGCCGGCGAGCCGGCCGTCTTCGTCCCAGAAGAGGGTGTTGACCGCCCCGATGGCCCGGGCCCGCTCGGTGAGCGCGTCCAGGTGCGGAATGACCGCCTCCTTGTGCGGGATGGTGACGTTGGCTCCGGCGAAGCCCAGCGCCCGCAGCCCGGCGACGGCGTCGCCCACGGCCTCGGGCGCGACGGCGCAGGCGGCGTACGCCACGTTCAGCCCCTGCTCGGCGAAGGCGGTGTTGTGCATCAGAGGCGAGTGCGAGTGCGCCACCGGCTGGCCCAGGAGAGCGACGAGCGTCGTTTCGGCGTCGAGCGATTGGGGAGTTTCGATTGGCGAATTTCGATTGGCGAATTTCGATTGGCGGTTTTCACCCCAAGGGCACTTCCACCCCGGAGAGTACTTCCTCCCTTCGGTCGGGGCGCTCGCTCCGCTCGGGGCGCACTCCAAGAGCACTTCCCCCGCGAGGGGATGACCTGTCGGCC
>PXTX01000080.1:0-3938 GCA_003023275.1 Bacteroidetes bacterium SW_4_67_19 | reverse complement strand
AGTCGGCGTGCCGGGAAGCGTGCCACTGCTGGCGGCCAGTGGGCGCAGCGTGCGCGAGCCGTACTGCACCCGGCGCGGCCCTTGCTGCGCGTCGGCGAGCGCGCCGGGCGAAGCGACGTCGCTGCCGGTGGAGGGCACGACGAGGCGGTCGCCGGCGGCGATGGCGAGGTCGCCCGAAAGCTGGTTGGCCTTGCGGAGCGCGTCGAGGGAGATGCCGTAGCGCTCGGCGATGCCGCCGGGCGTCTCGCCGTCCTTGACGCGGTGCGTCAGCGTCAGCCCCTTGGCCGAGTCCGGCAGGGCGCGGTAGCCCTCCGAGAAGGTCTCGTACGTGCCGTAGGGGAGGCGTAGCCCGAACGGCTCGGCGGAGGGCGGGAGCACGTCGCGGCGCAGCGACGGGTTGAGCGCGCGGATCTGTTCCACGGTCGTGCCGGCCAGCCGGGCGGCGGTTTCGAGCGGGAGCATTCCCTCGACGGGCACCTGGTCGAAGCGGTAGCGCGGCCCCGGCTGCACGTGCTCGAGGTCGAACGAGCCGGGGTTCGACAGCATCAGTGCAGTGGCCACGTAGGTGGGCACGTAGTTGCGCGTCTCGCGCGGGATGTAGGGGGAGATGTTGCGGAACGTCGGCGCGCGGCCCTGACTGCGCACCTTGCGTATGGCCCGGCGGATGCGGGCGGGGCTGCAATTGTAGCCGGAGAGCGCCAGGTGCCAGTCGCCATCGAACATCTGGTAGAGGTCTTTGAGGTGGCGCGCGGCGGCGCGGGTGGCCTTCACCGGGTCCATGCGCTCGTCCACCCAGGGGGTCACCTTCAGCCCGTAGGCGCGCGCGGTGGCCGGCGTGAACTGCCAGATGCCGGCGGCGTCGGCCCGGCTCTCGGCCTGCGGGTTGAGGCCGCTCTCGACCATCGACAGGTACTTCAGCTCGTCGGGCACGCCGGCCTCGGCGAAGACGTGTTCGATCATCGGGAAGTAGGTGGCCTTGCGCCGCATCCAGCGGTAGACGTGCTCGCCCGGCTGGCGCTGCAAAAAGCGCATGGCCCCGCGCGTGAGGTCGTTGACCGGCAGGGGCACGGCGGTATCCTCCGGCGCGAGCGCGTCGGCGCTGGCCTGGCTCAAAAGCGGCGCGTCGGAGAGGCCGAAGGCGCGTTCGACGCGGGCGGCCTCGACGGCGGCAAAGAGGCTGTCGCGCGTGGCGAAGATGTCCCCGCGCGTGGCCGAGAGCGTGTCGGGGGCGCCGTAGTGGGCGCGGTAGGCGCTGGCGAGCGGCGTGTAGACTTGCTGAAACTGCGCGTTTTTCCACATGCCCGGCTGGCGCGCCAGCGCCGAGAGCGCGCGCATCGCCCGGTCCAGCACGTTGCCGACGCGCTTCTCGTTGCCGGCGGCGCGGGCTTCCATCAGGCGCGCCTGGTAGCGGTAGAGCCGGCCCAGGCGTTCGAGCACCTGCGTTCGCGTCATCGCGTTGCCGGCGGAGGAAGGGTCGTCCGAGGCGCGTGCGCTCGTTCCGACCAATCTGCTCAGCGTCGAGTGGCCGCGCGCGACGCTCGGGGGAAGAGCAGCCAGCGCGCTGCTTTCCGTGGATTCCGCGCTTTCCGTGGATTCCGCAGAGAAGGGGAGTCTTGCGTTTTGCAGGCCCGCCTGCGCACGAAACGAGCGCGGCAGCGCGGCGACCAGGACGGCCAGGACGCAAAGCGTCAGCGCAGCGGCGGCGGCGTACAGCGAGGAAGAGCGTTTCAAGAGAGGGGAGGGAACGGCTTCGACGAAAAGAGCAGAACGCGGCGTTCCGTTTCGCTTCCGCACGACGTGCATTCCAGGCGGGCCAGACGCCTTCGAGCGAAGGAGAACCCGGCGGACGCCATCCGGGCAGCGGGAGCCTTTCACCAGCGAGTTTACGTCTTTACCCGGCGCGTGAGAAGCGAAACGAGTGGCGACGGGTATGGGGCGGACGTAACGTGCTTTTCAGAAAAACGAGGACGTTTCGACAAATGCAAGCGCGACGGGGGGGTCAGGCAGGACGGGATTCCTCCGCTGGAAACGGCTCCGTTTCGCTTAAAAAATAAAAGTGGTGGGTGGGGCCGTGGCTCTCCTCGGCGGGCGCGTCGCTGAGGGCGAATCCGTGCCGGATGGCGTCGGTGACGTAGCGCTTGGCGCGACGGACTGCTTCGCCCAGAGCAATCCCGCGCGCCAGCCCCGCCGCGATGGCCGAGGCGTAGGTGCAGCCGGTGCCGTGCGTGTGCGGCGTGTCGAGGCGCTCGGCGCGCAGCGTGTGCATCTCGGTTCCGCCCGAGAAGAGCACGTCCACCGCCTCGGATTCGTCGTCGAGATGGCCGCCTTTGACGAGGACGTGTTCCGGCCCCCGTGCGTGAAGGGTGCGCGCCGCCTCGCGAGCGTCGGCTTCGGTCCGCAGTTTCTCGCGCCCCGCCAGGCACGCGGCTTCGTGGCTGTTGGGCGTGACGAGCGTCGCCAGCGGCAACAGCGCCTCGCGGACCGCCGCGACGGCGTCGTCCTGGAGGAGCGTGTCGCCGCTTTTCGAGATCATCACCGGGTCCACGACGAGCGGGAAAAGATCGTGCTCCTCGACCTTCCGCGCCACGGTGCGGACGATCTCCTCGGAGAAAAGCATGCCCGTCTTGGTCGCGCCGACGGCGAGGTCGGAGGCCACGGCATCGCATTGCGCCTCGATGTGGGCGGTCGGGAAGGCGTGCACGTCGGTGACGGCGTGGGTGTTTTGCGCGGTGGAGGCCACCAGCACGCGAGGGTTCATGCGCGGCGGAGGGCGTGGAGGTACTGGCGTGTGGCGTGGGGCGGGTCGTCGGCGTGGAGGATGCCGGACCGAACGGCCACGCCGTGCGCGCCGGCGTCAAGGCAGGGCGCGGTGCGTTCGGGGGTGATGCCGCCGAGGGCGAGGACGGGTGTGTTAGAGAACGTTTCGCAAAATGACTGGAGCGCGTCGAGGCCAGCGCCGGGATGGTCGGGCTTACTGGGGGTGGGGAAGACGGGGCTGAAAAAGAGGTAGTCTGCGCCGGCGGCGGCCCGCGCTTCGCCTGCGTCGTGCGCCGAGGCGCCGACGAGTGCGTCTTCGGGCAGCCGCTCCCGCGCCTCTTTCACCGAAGGGCCGTGCCGTCCGGTGTGCAGGCCGGCGTCGAGCATTTCGGCCGCGCCGGGTCGGCTGTTGATGGAAATCAGCACGTCCGGTGTTTCCTGACGCAGCCGCTCGGCCAGCGCGCGCGCCGCTTCGGCGAAGGCCGCCTCGCTCGCCGGGTGGTCGCGCAACTGCACCCAGGGCGCGCCGGCGCGGACCGCTTCGGCCGTTCGCTCGGCGACGGCGGCGTCGGTGAAGCCCTCCGCGATGAGCGCCAGGCGGGGCAGGCGATTGACGATTTTCGATTGCGGATGTTCGATTGGCAGTTCGTTAGCGACCGAAAATCATCGGTCAAAAAGCGTCAATCATCGATCTCCACGCGTCCCTCGTCCGGCGAGGACGCCTGTGCGTAGCGGCGGCGGGGCGTGCGGCCCGCTTCGTAGGCCCGGCGGCCCGCCTCGGTGGCCTTGCGCATCGCCTCGGCCATTTTGACCGGATGTTTTGCGCCGCTGATGGCGGTGTTGACCAGGAGGCCGTCGTAGCCCAGCTCCATCGCCTGCGCCGCGTCGCTGGCCGTGCCGACGCCGGCGTCCACGATCAGCGGCACGTCCGAGGGCACTTCCTCGCGGATGAGGCGCAGGTTGTACGGGTTCAGCAGCCCCTGCCCGCTGCCGATGGGCGCGCCCCCCGGCATGACCGCCGCGCAGCCGAGCCGCGCGAGCTTGCGGCACACGATGGGATCGTCGTTGACGTAGGCCAGCACGGTGAAGCCGTCGTCGACGAGCTGGCGCGCGGCCTTCAAGAGCTGCTCGGTGTCGGGCAGCAGCGTCTCGTCGTCGCCGATGACTTCGAGCTTGACGAG
>PXTX01000079.1 GCA_003023275.1 Bacteroidetes bacterium SW_4_67_19 | reverse complement strand
CCACAGTCTACGAGAACGCGTTCGTGCCCGCCCCCTGGACGCTCCCGTCGCATTGCTCGATGTTCACCGGACGTCTCCCGTCCGAACACGGGATCACCAACGGCTTTACCGACCGGAACCTGGAACTCCCGTCCGAGTTCTCGACGATCGCCGAGGTGCTGTCCGATCGCGGGTACGCAACGGCCGGGTTCTCGAACAATCCCTGGGTCGGAAAGCTCTCCGGGCTCGACCGCATCGCGGACATGGACGCGCCGGCGGTCGAAAAATGGGCCGAGCGGCACGGCTTTACCCTGCGCGAGCTGGCGATGATCCAGCCGAGGTACTGCCACCTGGATCCCAGCGACCCTAGGTACGGCGGCTCTCGATGCGAAGAAGATAAAGACGAAAACATGCGCAAAGGCGTCGAGGTCGCCAGCATGGGCCTGAGCGCCTCCGCCGCGCTGGTCAACGGTTACCTGATCGGCACGGAGCGGCGCAGCCGCGTGGCTGCCGGGGCGGGGCTGGTGACGGGCGGCGCAAGCCTGGCCGTCGGCCTCTCCGGCGAGGCCCACTTCGCGGCGGTCGACTACGCACTGGCGGGCGCGTCGCTGCTCCTCAGCGGCTGGCAACTGCTGCGCTCGGACAGCCGGGCAGACGCCCCCGAGAACGACGGTGGCGAGGAAGACGATCCGACCGACGATCCGACGGTCGTGCAGAGCGAACGCCGCGTTTCGACCACGCCGACGGTGCGGCCCGCGCTCGTGGCGCTGGAGCTTTTGAGTGAATCGCAAATCCCAGATTTGAGATTCGACGGCGGACCGTAGACGGCGGACTTTCGGCGTCGAGCGGTCACGCGCGGGCTGGCACGCAGCAATGCGAAGCCCCTGCACCGTGAAGCGTTGCGCCGCGTGCTACGCGTCTTCGGTACGCGTTGCCACGCCCTCTTCCCCCTTCCCCCTTTCCCCTTCCCCGCCCCGCGCGCGCACCGCCTCGAAGAGCAAGACGCCCGCCGCCACCGACGCGTTGAGCGACTCGGCGGGGCCGCGCATCGGGATCTCGACGAGCCCGTCGCAGGCCTCGGCCACTTTTGGGCGCAGCCCCTCGCCTTCGCTCCCCACGACCAGCGCGAGCGGGCGGGCGAAGTCGGCGTTCCAGAGCGGCTCGTCGGCGGCAGGGTCGGCGCCGAAGACGAAGTAGCCGCGCTCCTTGAGCTGCTGGAGGGCGCGCGGCAGGTCGCCCGTGCGGGCAATGGGCAGGCGGCGCGCGGTGCCGGCGCTGGCGCGCAGGGCCACGGCGCTGAGCGGGGCCATGTGGCGGCTCGGCACGATGGCGGCGGCGGCCCCGGCGGCCACGGCGCTGCGCAGCACCGCGCCGTAGTTGCGCGGGTCGGTGATGCGGTCGATCACCAGAAGCAGCGGTCGGCGTTGCTGCACGTCGTCGAACGTCGGCGCCACCTGGGAAAGCACGTCGTCGAGGGCGCGGTAGGCTACCGGCGCGGCAAGCGCCAGGACGCCCTGATGATGCAACTCGGCCGCCTCGTGGCGCATCCGCTCCGGCGGCACGTGCTGCACCGGCACGCCGGCTTGGTCTGCGGCGCTTTCGATCCGGCGGATCGCGCGCCCTCCGGCGCCCTGCTCGATGAGGACCTTCTCGAGCGCGGCGCTTTCGCCGTCGAGCGCGTCGCGCACCGGCTTGCGCCCGGCGATGCGGCGCGTGCCCTCGGCCGCGTCTTGCTCGTGTCCGTCGCTCATTTGTGTGATTCGTGATGCGTGATTCGTGATGCGTGACTCGTGATGCTGCTTGCTGCAGACGCTGAAAAGAAGATGCGAGCGTCGACGCTTGCCAAAGGGCATTGCCACTGGCTTCCCGATGCGCGCGGTTCGAACTGCTGTCCTCACGCATCGCGCATCACGCAATACGCATCACGCAACGATCCTCACGCCGCTGACGCCGTCTCTTCCTGCTGTCCTTCTTCCTCCTTCGACTTCCCCCGACGCCCCCGCCACCGCCGCATCCGCTCGCGGTTCGTTTCCGCCTGCGCCTCTTCGGCGGCGCGGTCGCGCGGTTCCCAGAAGAAAAACAGCCCCGCCGCGCCCGCCAGGACGATCAGTACGGCGATGACCTCCGCCTGCGTGACGGTGAAGCCCAGCAGGTCGTAGGACGGATTGACGCGGATCTTTTCGATCACGAAGCGCCAGGCGCCGCTCAGTACGAGGTAGAGCGAAAAGAGCCAGCCGCTCTTGTAGGGATGCTTGCGCAGCACCCAGAGCGCCGCGAAGATAGCGACCGACGCGGCGAATTCGTACAGCATCGTCGGGTAGACCCCGGTCGCGCTCGGCGGGCAGTTTTCCAGCGCGGTCGCCGGCTGCCCCAGAATGTTGCCACACGCCCCAGTCGCCGTCGCCAGCGAGGTAGCACCCGATCCGCCCGATGCCGTAGGCCAGCATCAGCCCCGGCGCGATGGCGTCGGCGAAGGTGCGCACCGAAAGGTCGTGCCGCTTGAGGAACCACACGATTAGCCCGGCGGCCAGCAGGAAGCCGCCGTAAAACGTCAGCCCGCCGCTGGAGAAGAGCGTGCCGAGCGGGTCGGCGGCAAACTGGTCCATGTTTTCCAGCACGAAAAAGAGCCGCGCCCCCACGATGCCGCCCACGATGGCGAGCGTGGCGATGGTGCCCATCAGAACCGACGGGCTGGCCGGGCGCATTCGCTGCTTGCGGCGATTGCGCCCGCGGCGGCGGCTTTTGCTATCGGTTTCGCTCTCGTCGGGCACCTCCACGGCCGGCAGCCGCCCGATGCGGAAGAGGCGGTCCAGCTCGCGCGCGGCCAGCCACGCGGCCGTCAGCACGCCCAGGACGACCATGAGGCCGTAGGAGTAGACCGTCAGCGAGTCGAGGCCGCCGATCTCGAACGGCAGCGGAATGTCGACGATGCGCGGGTACATGGCTTCGCGGTTGCGGGTTTGAGGTTTGGGGTTCGTTCGCTCGCTTCGCTCGCTGGTTCGTGGTTCGATGGGCAACGCGCCTGCCGAGCGAGACACGAACCACGAATTACGTCACGTGTCTTGCGCGGCTTCGGCCTCGGCGGGCTGCCCGCCTGCGCGTTGCTCGAAAAGAAAAGCGGTGAGGCCGTCGAGCGCCACCTCCGTTTCCTCACCGGTGGGCATGTGCTTGGCGTCGACGCGGCCCGCCTCCAGCTCGCGCCCGCCGATGACGACCGCGTAGGGCGCGCCCGAGCGGTTGGCCTCGCGCATCTGGGCTTTGAGCGAGCGGCCCATCAGATCCGACTCCACGGCCAGCCCTTCGCCGCGCAGCCGGCGCGCCTTTTTGAAGACAAACGCCTCGGCCTCCTCGCCGATGGCGGCCAGAAAGACGTCGGGCGCCGGAGCGACCGGCGCATCGTAGCCGGCGGCCTCCAGCGCGAGGAAAAGCCGCTCGAAGCCCGCCGCGAAGCCGACGGCCGGCACCGTCTGCTCCGCCCCGAGTTCCTCGGCCAGCAGGTCGTAGCGCCCGCCGCCGGCCAGCGCGCTCTGCGCCCCCAGCGCGTCGGATTCCAGCTCGAAGGCGGTGCGCGTGTAGTAGTCGAGCCCGCGCACCAGCAGCGGGTCTTCCTCGAAGGGCATCCCCAGATCATCGAGCCAGCCTTTGACCGCGTCGTAGTGCGCCTGGCTTTCCTCGTCGATGAAGTCCAGCAGGCGCGGAGCGTCCTCCAGCAGGCGCTGTTCGTGCTCGATCTTCGTGTCCAGCAGGCGCAACGGGTTGTCCTTCAGGCGCCGCCGGCTGGTGTCCGAGAGGTCGTCCTCGTAGGGCGCAAAGTAGTCGACGAGCGCAGCCCGGTAGCGCTCGCGGTCCGAGGGGCTGCCCAGCGAGTTGAGGCGCAGGCGTGCGTCGCTGATCCCGAAGGCGCGGTACACGTCCGTCATCAGGGCGACGGTCTCGGCGTCGGCGCGGGCGTCGGCGGCGCCGATGGTCTCGCTGCCGAACTGGTGAAACTGGCGGAAGCGCCCTTTCTGCGGGCGCTCGGCGCGAAAGCAGGGGCCGACGTAGAAGAGCTTCTGCACGCCCCCGCGCTGGCCGAGGTGGTGCTGGAGGTAGGCGCGCATCACCGGGGCGGTCACCTCGGGGCGCAACACGTACTGCGTGTCGCTCCGCTCGAAGGCGAACATCTCCTTCTGCACGATGTCGGTCGCCTGGCCGACGCCGCGGGCCACCAGCTCGGTGGGTTCGAAAATGGGCGTGCGGATTTCCTCGAAGCCGTAGCGCTGCATCACGCCGCGCACGGTTCGCTCGACGTGGCGCCACGTCGGGCTCGGCGGCATCTTGGCGCCTTCGGTGCCGGCGGGCAGCACGTCGAACGTGCCGGGGATGTTCTGGTACACGGTGGTTTCGTGTTGTGGTGTTTGGGTGTTGTGGTGTTTGGGTGTCGCGGGGAACGTCCATCCCCAGTGCGCAGCGGCGCGATACATCGTGCCCTTACCGTAACCGCCGCGCCGCCCTCGTCACGCCAGCGCGCGCTCGGCCTCGGCGAAGGCGGCGAGGACGTCCTCGGGCGTCTCGGCCTGCATCAGCTCCTCGCGCAGGCCGCGGCGGCTGACGAGGCGCGAGATGCGGCTGAGGATGCGAATGTGCTCGGACTTGGCCGCCTCGGTGCCGACCAGCAGGAACACGAGGCGGACCGGCTCGGCGTCGATGGCCGCGAAGTCGACGGGCGTCTCGGTAATGGCAAAGGCAGCGGCCGTCCCCGTGGCGGCGGAGGTCTTGGCGTGCGGCAGCCCCAGTCCCTTGCCCACGCCGGTGCTCAGATCCTCTTCGCGCGCCCAGACGGCCTTGCGCACCTCCTTCAGGTCGGCAATGGCCGGGTGGCCTTCCAGCAGGTCCAGCAACGCATTGACGACGTCCTCCTTGCCGTCGCCCGGCAGCCCGACGCGCACGCGCTCGGGAGCGAGGAGTTGGTGAATGGCCGTCGCGGTGCGGGGCATGGCGCTACGTCTCTTCGCTGAGAAATTCGTCGAGGAACGCATCCACTTCGTCGGCTTCCTTGATGTTCACCGTGTCGTAGAGGTCTTCGACGGCTGCCATCGGCGGAAACTCAAACAGCACCCTTTGGGAAGCGGGATCGCGGATTTCCAGCGCCGCCCGTTTCGGACGTTGCCCGATGACGCCTGACTTACGCGCGTCCGGGGTTCGATACAGAACGAAATGCTTTCCTTTTTGCTCGGTCACGTACTCGTCGGGAGAAACGCCCGCCGCCCACCCGCCTCGTGTTTCCGGGGGCGGCTGATCAGGGCGGTGCTCCCAAGAAATGACATCGTCCTGTGTAAGACGATTCAACTTGAGCACCGTGTCGAGATACTTGCTTCGCTCACTCATGACCCCACTTTTTTCTGTCTTCCAAGAGTTCACC
>PXTX01000078.1 GCA_003023275.1 Bacteroidetes bacterium SW_4_67_19 | reverse complement strand
CGACATAGAGTGGGCTGCGCACCTCACCGGCCGAGGCTTTGGCGATGTCGAGAAACCGGGCGAACTCGCGGCGGCTTCCCCGCTCGAATCCCTCGGCGATGTTGGACATGATCGAGACGGCGGCTCGTCGAATCTGATCTCGCAAGCCGAAGTCACGCGCAAAGTCGCCGTTACCCGTCAGTTCGTAGATGCGCCGCGCGAGCCGCCGCGCTTTTTGCCAGGATTCGATGTCTTCAAACCGATGAAACGTAGCCATTGTGTGCAGAGATAGCAGAATGAGGGAAGAAGCGTTCGGCCTTGCAGACACGTGAATCATCGAAGACGTAACGTTGCGCCCTGAAAAACTTTCAACTTTCCACCTTGAACCAAACGCTCTTAATCATCAACGAAAACAGCGGCACCGGCGAGCAGTCGGAGCTGCTGGAGCGGGCCGTCGCGCGGCAAGGCGGGATCGTCTGCCGCACCAACAGCGAAGCGGGCGACGGCGTCGCGATGGCGCGCGAGGCGGTGCGCGAGGGCTTCCAGCGCATTGGCGCGGCGGGGGGCGACGGGACCGCCCACGAGGTCGCCAACGGCATCGTGCAGGCGCGCGAGGCGATAAAAGACACGGGAAAAGAGGCGCCGGAAGTCGCCTTCGGCGTCGTGCCGCTGGGGACGGGCAACGACCTGGCGGGCACCCTCGCGCTTCCCGAAGACCCGCGCGACGCGGTGGCCGTCCTGGTGCGCCAGCAGCCGCGCGCGCTCGACCTCTTTCGCATCACCGGCACGCTCGACAATTCGGTGGCGACCGACGACCCGACGGGGGATGAGCACGTGCTCTACGGCATCAACGCGGCGGCGGGCGGCTTCAGCGGGGAGGTCGACGAGGAAGTCACGACCGAACTGAAGAAAACCTGGGGGCCGCTGGCTTACCTCGTCGGCGCCGCGCGCGCCGTGCCCGACCTGCACGAGTACGACACGCACGTCTCGTTCGACGACGAAGCGCCGGAAGCCATCGATGCGCTCAACGTGATCGTCGCCAACGGGCGCACCATCGGCGGGGGGAAGCGCGTGGCCCCCGGCGCGAACCCGTGCGACGGCCTGCTCGACGTGGTGATCGTCAAATGGGGGGGCATGGTCGACTTCGCAGCGGTGGGCGCGCGCCTGATGGCCGGCGACTGGCTGGACAGCCCGCACGTGGTGCACCGCCGCGCGCGTAAAGTGCGCGTCGAGGGCGATCCGGGCATGTGGTTCAACGTCGACGGCGAGTTGCAAACGAAAGAGCCGCTCACCTTCGAGGTCCTGCCCGGCGCGCTCCCGGTCGTCGTCGGCCCCGACTTTCGGGCCGAACGGGAGCGGTAGCGGGCGGTTGGTGGATAGGAGATGGTGGCTGGCGAATGGTTTTCGAACAGCAACGCGCCTGCTGGCTGAAAAACATCTACCATCCCCCACTTACCATTTACCAGAGAAGGACCCCGTCGCTGCATGGCACGACCGTTCCCCGCGCTGCTTGCCGCCGCGCTTCTGTTGCTGTTCCTGCCGGCCTGCTCCAACATCGAAGTCGGTGAGGACGAACTGTTCCAGGACAAGCCGACGGTGACGCCGGCGGATTTTGAGCAGGCAGGGGTCACGCTCGACGAGTTGTTCGTCGAAGGGGCCGGCGGCGTGCACCTCAATGCCTGGCACCTCACCCAGCCGGAGGCGAAGGGAACCGTCCTCTACTTCGGCGGCAACGGGTTCTTTCTGGTCCACTCCAAAGACTACATCGAGGCGATGACCGATTTTCCGGTCAACCTCGTTCTGGTGGACTACCGCGGCTACGGCAAGAGCGCCGGCGAGCCGAGCGTCGAGGCGCTGCGCCGCGACGCGCTGGTCGTCTTCGACTACGTGGTCGACAGCCTTGCCGGGGCGCGCCCTCGGTCGACCGTCGTGCACGGCCACTCGATGGGCACCTTCATGGCCGCGCGCGTCGGGCAGAAGCGCCGGGCGGCGGGCGTCATTTTGCAAAACCCCGCCACCACCGCCGAGCAGTGGACCGATCACCTCACGCCGTGGTACCTGGAGCTGTTCTTGACGCTGGAGCCGAGCGCGCCGCTCCGGGAGATCAACAACCTGAAGCAGGTGCGCGACCTCGACGAGCCGCTCCTCATCATCGGCGGGGCGCAGGACAACATCACCGACCCCGCGATGGCGCGCCGTCTCCACGAAGCCGCGCCCGAGGGGCAAACGACGCTCGCCGTCATCGACAGCGTCGGGCACAACATTCCGCACGGCAACGCGGCGTACGAGGGGGTGCTGGGGGGCTTTCTGGAAGAGGTGCTGCCGGGCGCGTTTGCCGAAAAACAAAGGGGCAACGCCCGGCCGTGACGCCGGCGTTGCCCCCTTGGCAGGGATCGCAAGTGGGACGCGGGCAGTCAGATTCCGAAGCCGAGTGTGACCATGAAGGTGCCGGTTCGGATGTCGTCATCTCCGGCAAAGATGTCGTCGTCGGCGATGTTGGCGAGGCCGAGGTCATAGCGCCCGCTGAGGGTGAGCGCCTTGCCGGCGAACGTGAAGTCCACGTCGGTACCGATCACGAGACCGTAGTCGGTAGAAAAGGAGTCGTCGGGGAAGTCATCCTCAAGCTGTTCATCCCCATCGTCTACCTCAAAGCCTTGGCTGACGGGAAAACCGATGTACGGACCGACGTACAGGCTCGGAAAAACACGGTTGACGATGGGCAGGTTGACTTTAGCGAGCACCGGAATCTCGATATAGTCAATGTTGTAGCTGCCCTCGAGTCCACCGGGAAGGTTAGGGTCGGGTTGCACATCGGTAGAGGCCCCTTTCTGCACGTAGAGCACCTCGATGCGGGGGGTAAAGAACGGAATGAACTCCGCTTGGCCGTAGATGCCGCCGACGAAACCGGTCTTGTAACCGAGGTCTTGGTCCGGGGCGTCGCCGCGCAGTGTGGCGAAGCTGGCGCCGCCCTTGACGCCGACGCTGGTCAGACCGGGGAGGCCTTGCGCGGAAGCCGGAAGAGCCAGAAACAGAGAAAGGAGGAGAGGAGCTGCGAGTTTGCGAAGCATCTGCGGAGAGAGGAAAGAGAAGAGAGAAAAGACGACGCCGGAAGGCGACGTGAGAGGGAGGAGGTGAAATGCTTCGGGAAATCCTCTGCTCCATTGCGGACGGTTTTCCTGCAAATGTTTATCCTCGTAACGCTCGCGGAACGCGCCTCAAAGCAACGCCCTGCGCCGGGCGTCCGGCGCCCCGCGCACTCACAGCCCCGCGAAGCGCCAGCCGCGCTTCGAGAAGTGGCGCAGCACCGTCTCCAGCGCCGCCGGCGTCATCGGGGCGATGGGGTTGTCGTGCAGCACCACGACCGAGCCGCCCCGCGCGAAGCGCAACACGTGCCGCTTCACCGACGCCTGCGTGGCCATGCCGAGGAAGTCGCCGGGCATCACGTCCCACATCACCACGCGCTGCCCGCGCCGGCGGCCCCAGCGGCGCATCGCGCGGGTGAAACGGCCGTAGGGCGGGCGCAGGTGCCGCACCGATTGGCCGGTGATCGACTGGAGGACGTCGGTCGTGCGCTCCAGCTCGCGGATGAGCGCTTCGTCAGAGGTGCGCCACGGGTCGGGATGGGTGAAGGTGTGATTGCCGACGGTGTGGCCGGCGTCGGCGATGCGGCGCACGCGCTCGGGGTCGCCCTCGGCCTGCGCGCCGACCAGGAAGCAGGTGGCCCGCGCGTCGAAGCGGTCGAGGACGCGCAGGATCGGGTCCGTCATCGCGGCGGTCGGCCCGTCGTCGAACGTCAGGTAGAGCGTGCGCTCATTCGCCTCCGGCTCGCGGCGCCACAGCAGATCCGGAAACAGCCCTCCGAGGAGGCGCGGCAGGTACGTCGCAGCGTAGGGAACGAAGCGTTGCAGCACGGGCGCGGCGACCAATCGCCAATCGACATTCGAAACGCGTCAATCGTCAATCCACCGTGCGCCCTTTCCACTGCGTGGCGCCGAGGACGCCGGCGGCCCCGATGCCGACCATGTAGGCCGCGTGCGCCGGCTGAAAGGGGAGAAGCGCCCCGAGCAGTTCCGTCTGGTCGAAGCGACGGCAGGCGGGGACGAGGAGGGCGGCCTCGGCGGCGACTTTCAGCCCGGCGGCGACCGCGAGCGGCCCCAGCAGCGCGGGCATCCAGAAGGAGAGCGGCGCAGCGGCCAGAAGCATGACGTAAAAGCCGTAGAGCGCGCCGAGGGCGAAGGTGAACCCGGTGTCGGGGTAGCGCGGTGTCATCGAGGCCCAGCGCTGGCGCTGGCGCCAGAAGGCGCGCGGCCCGTCGGCGGGGGGCGTCTCGACGCAGGCGTCCGGGGCGGCGCAAAAGGCGGCGCGCGCGTCGGTTTCGTCGGCGATGCGCTGGATGAGCGTCTCGTCGTCGGCGGCGCCGAGCGTCTCGGGGCGGTAGAGCGCCTGATAGACCGACTGGCGGTAGGCCACGTTGGCACTGTTGCAGATGGTGGGCCGCCCGAGGCCGATGCTGCCGGCGCCCACCGCCTGAAGCGCCAGAAACTCCAGCGCTTGCGCCCGGTCGAACAGGCGCGCGCCGAAAGATTTGCGTGCGCCGTCCTCGTCGCCGGCGGCGCCGAGCCGGTAGCGCACGGGGCCGGCCACGAAGGCGACGTCGGCGGAGCGCAGCGGGGCCGTCATCGCGCCGATCCAGCCGGGGGCGGGGGTGCAGTCCGCGTCGGTGGTGAGAATGAGCGGCCCGCGCGCCGCGCTGATGCCGTGGTTGAGCGCCTCGCGCTTGTGGCCGGTGCTCTCCTCCATCACGCGGTGCATCTGGAGCAGTCGAAGACGCGGCGGTGCTTCGGTCGGGGCGGTTTCCGCCTCGCGGGCCGCGTTATCGCCTGCGGCGCCGGCAGGCACGCGCCGGTGTGCTTTCCGGCGCGCTGCGATACGCGTCTTCAAGAAATGACGCACGCGCTCGGCGGTGGCGTCGCGCGAGAAGTCGTCCACGACGATCACCTCGAAGCGCTCGGAGGGGTAGTCGCTCTGGAGGATGGCCTCGAGGCAGCGTTCGATGCTGTCCGCCTCGTCGCGCGCGGCGATTACGACCGAGACGAACGGGAGCGCTTCGGCGTCTTCGTCGTCGGAGGGCGTTGGCGAGCCGGGGGCGGAGAAGACGTGCCGGAAGCCGCATGCAAACGCGCCGAGCAGGCCGGCGTAAAAGAGCGCGCCGGCCACCAGCAGCGCGGCGAAGACGAAAGCGAACATCGCGGCGACGAAAAACAGGAAGAGGGGAAAGAGCGTGCGGTGGGCCGCTTCCACAGTCCCACGTTACACGGCGCAACAGTGTTGTTTAACGAAAGGTAGAGACACGATGCCGCTGTGTCCAACACGCGGCGGCCCGCTTTGCCAGCACTTCAATTTGACTCGATTTGACTCCTGCGGGGTCACCGTCCCGAAGCCGAAGCGGCCTCGCTCATGTCCGCGCTGACCTCTGAAGCCGAGGCGACCTGCGGTTCCACCGGGCGTAGCTTTGGCAGAAGCTCGCTTTTGAGTTGATCGTACCGCGTGCGTAGCGAGTCGGGCACCGGCGGGGCGGAGGGCATCTCCTGATCGTAGGGGTCCACCAGCGTTCCGTTTTTCCAGAAGCAGTAGTGCACGTGCGGCCCCGTCGCCAGCCCCGTTTCGCCGACGTAGCCGATCACTTCTTTCTGCTCGACGCGCACGCCCGGCTCGATGCCCTCGGCGATCTCCGAGAAGTGCAGGTAGCCGGTCGTGTACGTGTCGTTGTGGCGGATCTTGACCCAGTTGCCGTTGCCGCGCGTGTAGCCGGCCTCCACGACGCGCCCGTCGCCGACGGAGTAGACGGGGGTGCCGGTTTCGGCGGCGTAGTCGGTGCCGCGGTGCGCCTTCCAGCGCTTCTGCACGGGGTGGAAACGCTTCTTCTGGAAGCGCGAACTGATGCGGGCGAACTTCAGCGGCGTCTGCAGCAGCGACTTGCGCAGGCTCTCGCCCGTTTCGTCGAAGTATTCGTCCTCGGGGGGGAAGTACAGCCCGTAGTACGAATCGCCGCGATGGTCGAAGCGTGCTCCGATGATGCGCCCGACTCCGACGTCCTCGCCGCCCACGCGCTTTTCCTCGTAGACCACGCGAAAGCGGTCGCCGGAGCGCAGGCGGAAAAAGTCGATCTGCCAGGCGTAGACCTCCGAGAGCCGCAGCGCCAGCTCCGGGTCGGCGTCGGCGCGGGCGAGGGCTTCGTAGAGGGAGTGTTCGATGGTGCCGCGCGCGGTGCGCCGCACGGTGGTGACGGGCCGCCGTCCGGTGCGCACCGTCAGCGAGTCGCCCAGCCCGAAGGCGACGTAGCGTTCGGGCCCGCGCTGGTAGACGAAGTGGCGCACCCCGGTGCCGTCGCGGTAGAGGCGATAGCGCTTGCCGGCCTGCAGCGCGCTCACGTCGAAGGTGGAACGCGCCTTCTCGGCCAGCTTGACGACCTGCGTGTAGGGCACGCCCGCGCCGGTGAGCAGGTCGGCGAAGGTCTGGGCGGAGCGGACGCGTCCTTTCTTTACCTGAAACGCGCCTTTGACGAAGCCGAAGTCGTCCCGCGCGGGCCTTTCGCCGGGGGCGATGACGTTTCGCGCCGGCGACGGTTGCGTCGAAAACGGAGCGGCGAAGGCTTCCCGGTCCGTCGTTTTTTCTTTTTCTTCGGGCGTCTCCGTTAGGCCCGAGCGCACCGTCGCCAACTGGAGCGCCTTTTTGGGCGTGGTGGTGAAAAAGAGGTAGCCCAGCACCGCCAGAAAAAAGGCCAGGCCCAGCAGTTCGACGTAGGGAATAGCGTTTTTCTTTGAGGACATGAGCGGCGGCGTGCGCACGGTTTTCGACGAGAGGAGGAAGGCAAGACAGATGCAACATAGACATGCCCCTGCAGAGAATCCACCTCAAGTAATGGATGTAAGTGAAAGCACCAAGCTTCTGTGCAGCAACGGATTGTGTTTTTAAGAAGAAGGGATTGAGGATCCGAATTTTCGGAGCGGTCTCTTCGTTCACCGCGCGCCTCCCGACGCGCCCTTTTCGCTGTCGCCGTTGTCGCCGTCGCTTTCGCCGGGCGACCAGCGATCCTCGCGCGCGCCGGCCCGGCGGTTCGCCCAGCGCGCCAGCACGAAGAGCAGGTCGCTGAGCCGGTTGAGATACACGGCGGCGTGGGGGTTGATGGAGGCGTCGCCCTCGGCCTCGGCGCGCACGGTCAGGCGCTCGGCGCGGCGGCAGACGGTGCGCGCGGTGTGCAGCGTGGCTCCGCCGGGGGCGCCGCCGGGCAGGATGAACTGCTTCAGTTCCGGCAGTTCGTTCTGGAAGGCGTCGATGTCGGCTTCGAGCCGTTCGACGTGCGCTGCCTCGATGCGCGGCACGACGGGCTTGGAGTCGAGCGGCGTGGCCAGGTCCGCGCCGACGGTGAAGAGGTTCTCCTGGAGGCGTCCGAGCACGTCGTCGAGGCGGGAGCGACCTGCTGGGGCGTCGGCTTCGGCGTCCGCGGCGCTCAGGTGCGCGCGCGCCACGCCGACGAGCGAGTTGGTTTCGTCGACGGTGCCGTAGGCGGCGATGCGCGGGTCGTCTTTCGGCACACGGTCCCCGCCGAACAGCCCGGTGCTGCCGTCATCGCCGGTTCGGGTGTAGATCTTCATTCCGTTTGGAGGGGTCGTTGGAGAAGAGGTATTCTTCGCGTCGAAGTAGTGGGCTAAAAGAGAAGAGTGTTGCGTAATGCGTGATGCGTAATGCGTAATGCGTAATGCGTGATGCGTAATGCGTGATGCGTATTGCTTGATGAAAGCAGTCCTCGCCGTTTCGGAGCTGATTCAGCCGGCAACGCCATTCAGAAGGCGGCGTCGTTTCTTTCGCTGTTTCCCGCGGCAAACGAGCAACATCACGAATCAGGCGTCACGCATCACGTGTCATGCGCCACGTCTTGCGTGGGCCCGAGGTAGCGGATGCGGAGCGGCCGGGGGCCGTCGGGCGGGTCTACGCGCGCTTCCATGCGAAAGACCTCGGCGATGAGGGCGGGGGTGAGCACGTCGGCGGGCGGCCCGGCGGCAGCGAGACGGCCGTCACGGTGGAGCACGAGCAGGCGGTCGGCGAAGCGGGCGGCGCGCTCCAGGTCGTGCAGGGCCGCCAGCACGGTGCGCCCGTCCTCGCGGCAGAGGCGGCGCACGCGCTCCAGAAAAGCGTACTGGTAGTGCACGTCCAGGTGGGCGGTCGGCTCGTCGAGCAAGAGCAGGTCGGCCTCCTGCACGAGCGCCTGCGCCAGGAAGGCGCGCTGGAGTTCCCCGCCGCTGAGGGTGCGCACGGAGCGCTTCTCGAACCCGCCGAGGTCGACGGCGTCGAGGGCGCGCCGGACGCGCTCGCGGTCGGCGGCGGAGCGGCCGTCGAGCAGGCGCTTGTGCGGGGTGCGCCCGAGCGCCACGAGGTCGTCGACGCGCAGGTCGAAGCTGACGGAGGGGGCCTGCCGCACGAAAGCCATGCGCCGCGCTCGCGCCTGCGCCGGCCAGTCACACACGGGCGTCCCGTCGAAGTCGAGCCGCCCGCCGTAGGGAAGCGTCCCGCCGACGGCGCGCAACAGGGTCGTTTTGCCGCTGCCGTTGGGTCCCAGCAGCGCCGTACACGCGCCCGCCTCCAGGTCGAAGTCCACGTTCTGCACGATGGGCTGCCCGGCCAACTCCACACAGCACGACCGCGCGGAAAGAAGCGCCATCTCACTGCACGAGCGTCACGCGGCGGGCCGCCGTAAAGTGCTCCCCGCGCACGCGGTACAGGTACAACCCACTGGGCAACCCGCGCGCCTCGATGGTGAAGGTGCGAGCGTCGCCATTGCGCATCAGGCCCTCGTAGAGGGTGCGCACGCGCTGGCCGAGAATGTTGTACACCTCGACGGAGACGCGCTGCGTTTGCTTCACGCGCAGATCGAACTGCGTGCGCGTGCGGAACGGATTCGGATACGCCGCCGAAAGGGTGTAAGGCGCGTTTTCGTCATCCTTCGCGCCGGGGACGTCGAAGGCCGCCTTTCCGAAGGTCCTCTCGTCGAGCAAGAGGGCGTCCACCGGCTGCACCGGGGACGCCGCCTGCGCGGATCCCGCCGGCAGCGAGACCAACAACAGCGCCAGTACGCTCGGCAGTAGCCTGTACTTCATGGCCAACGGCCCTTTGAGAAAAAGAAGACCCCGGAAGCAAACCCTTCATGAAGGCTATGCCGCATTCGCCGCAGGGTTCCGAGTGTCTCTTCAAACGGGGTGTGGGATGAGAAGCGCCCCGCGCCGAGCGCCAGGCGCGTTTACCGCACGAGCGTGAGCGGCTGCGTCGCCGTGCGCTCCCCGGCGGTGAGGCGGACGAAGTAGAGACCGCTCGAAAGGCCCTCCGCTTCGACGAGGAGGCGGGGTCCTCCGGAGGCGTCGAGCGTGCGCACTTGTTGCCCGAGGCTGTTGTAGAGGGCCGCCTCGACCTCGGCGCCTTCCGGCGCGTGGAAAGTCAGCTGTGCCGTCTGGCCGGCGCGCAGCGGGTTCGGGGCGGGCGCGTCGAGCGCAAAGCCGCCGCTGCCGACCTCCACCTCGACGACCGGGCTGAAGGTTGCGTCGCCGTCGGTGTCCACCTGGCGGACGCGGAAGACCTGCGCGCCGGGCGCCAGCCCGCGAACGGTGTAGGCGTAGCGCTGCTCGGAGGTGCTGGCGCCCGCTCCGTCGATGCGCGCGTCCGGGTTGGCCGTCGTCCATCTGCTCTGCCCCGAGGCGCCGGCGCGGCGGTGCTCGACGTAGAAGCCGGCGTTGTTCGTTTCAGTGAGCGTAGTCCAGCGCAGGGTCACCGCGCCCGAGCCTTCGACCGTGGCGTTCGGCGCGCCGGCGAACTCGACGGGGATGGTCTGGCTGATCTCCTGGTTGTCGTTGAGCGCGCCAGAGGTTTCGCTGGACGGCTGGGCCCACGTGTAGTCATCGTAGGTCGTGTTTTCGCCCGAGCCGTCTCCTGCGAGTTGCAGCGATTCCCCAGCCGGAGAGCTGCTGGTTTCTGACACGCCGATGTCGGTGCTGGTCGCGCCGCTGGCGCATCCGTCGGCGGCGGTAAAGTTGCCCTCGTAGCTGAGAAACTGCTGCGTGCCGCCGCTGAATACGGGATTGCCCTGGTAGCAGAGCGCCACGCCGTCGGGTCCGTTCTGCAGGCTCGACGGCTCCCAGGTGTAGGTCGTGAATCCGTCCGGCGAATTCCCGGCGCTGAGGTTGTTCACGGTTTCCGTCCCGTACAGCTCGCCGTTCGAGCCGTTGTAGCGAACGACCGTAAAGTTGCTCAAGTCGTACGTGCCGGGCGCCTCGAGTACGATCTCGACGAACTCGCCGGTGTCGCTGCCGTCGTTGTCGTAGTGAATCTCGTTGACCCAGGCGTTGGGGGTATCGTTGTCCTGGATCGTCAGGTCGTAGCTGGAAGGGGAGCCGACCTGGGCGTTCGTGGCGCCGGTTAGGTCGAAGTTGGCGACCTCGCTGCCTTCGGTCTCACTGTCGTCGGTGAGCGGAACGCTGACGGTCTGCGTGTCGCCGTCCTGGGCGCCGGCCGGGAAGGTGACGGTCTTGCTCGAAAAGCCGTCGATGTCACCGCTTTCGGCACTGC
>PXTX01000077.1 GCA_003023275.1 Bacteroidetes bacterium SW_4_67_19 | reverse complement strand
TCCCGCCAACGCGCTGGGGCTGCTGCTGGGGGCGGGCGTGGTGCTGCTTTGAGGTCGGCCCGCGTGCGGGCCTCGCGGACGGCGCGGACCGAAGACGGCGGACGGCGGTTTTCGTTAAACGAGGCGGCGTTGCTGCTCGCATCTGGTGACGCCGCCTGCTTTTGTTTCAGTCTTTCGCCTTTCTCAAAAAAAACGCTTCGGTTTGAGGCTGCGGCGGTCCGCCGTCCGTGGTCCGCCGTCCTCCGACGAATGAGCGTCAACGACAAGTGCGGCATCTTCGGCATCCTGGGCGCGCCGGAGGCCGCGCGGCACACGTACTTCGGCCTCCACGCGCTCCAGCACCGGGGGCAGGAGTCCAGCGGCATCGTCACCTCCACCTACGACGAGGCCAAGGGGCGGCCCGTCATGCCGATCCACAAGGACTTCGGTCTCGTGCTGGATGTCTTCGACGACGAGGAGCTCTTCGAGAAAACCCTGCTGGGCGACAGCGGAATCGGGCACAACCGCTACTCCACCACCGGCGAGTCGAAGAGCCGCACCAACGTGCAGCCGTTTCTGGTGCACGACCGCAAGGGCAACCTCGCGCTTTCGCACAACGGCAACCTCTCGAACGCGCGCGAGCTGCGCAAGTCCTTCTCCGAGCGCGGCACGCTCTTTCAGACCACCAGCGACTCGGAGCTGATCCTCCACCTCGTCGCGCAGAGCCGGCGCGAGCGGCGCGTCGACCAGATCATCGACGCGCTCGGGCAGATCGAGGGCGCCTTCTCGCTGGTGCTCTTGACCGACGACCACCTCATCGCCGTGCGCGACCCCAGCGGCTTTCGCCCGCTGGCCCTCGGGCGCCTCGGCTCGATCGACCAGCCCGGCGGCCCGGCCTACTGCGTCGCCTCGGAGACCTGCGCCTTCGACATGATCGACGCGGACTACGTGCGTGACATCAGGCCGGGGGAAATTCTCATCATCGACCGCGAAAACGCCGCGCGCGGCGCCCACGAAGACTTCGAGAGCGTCCAGATGCGGCGTCGCTACGGGGTCAACCAGTGCATCTTCGAGTACGTCTACTTCTCGCGGCCCGACTCGAAGATCTACGGCGAAATGGTCGACAAGGTGCGCCGCGAGATCGGCCGCCAGCTCGCGCGCGAGTCGCCCGTGCCCGAGGTGGAAGGGGGCGAGAAGGAACCCATCGTCATCCCTGTGCCCGACTCGGCCAACACCGCCACGCTCGGCTACGCCAATGAGAATAACAAGCGCGGCCACCCCTGCTACTTCGAGCTCGGCCTGATTCGCAACCACTACGTGGGCCGCACGTTCATTTCGCCGGGGCAGGACCAGCGCGAGATGAAGGTGCGCTGCAAGTTCAACACCGTCGAGGGCCTCTTGCGGGGCCGCCCGGTCGTGGTCGTCGACGACTCCATCGTGCGCGGCACGACGGCCGGCTATCTCGTGGACATGCTGCGCGACTCCGGCGCCGCGAGCGTGCACTTTCGCGTGACCTCTCCGCCGGTGACGGGGCCGTGCTACTACGGGATGGACTTTCCCGACCCCGACGAACTCCTGGCCAACCAGTTCGACTCGGTCGAGGAGATGCGCGACTTCCTCGGCGTCGACTCGCTGGCCTACCTCTCCGACGAGGGGCTCCTGGAGGCGGTCAACAAGGCCAACCACGAGCAACTGGGCTACTGCACGGCCTGCTTCACCGGCGACTACCCCGTGCCGGTGGACGCCGACGGGCAGGAAAAAGAAGCCTTCGAGTGGCGGTAGGCTTCGCTGGTTGCGGATCACAAGACGCCGCGTTCGGCCAGCGACGTGTAGCCACTGCCGGCGATGATGAGGTGGTCGTGCACGGGAATGCCCATCAGGTCGCCCACCTCGGCGAGCTGGCGCGTGATCTTTTTATCCTCGCGGCTGGGCTCGGGGTTGCCGCTGGGGTGGTTGTGCAGGCAGATGACGGCGGCGGCATTTTCTAAAATCGCCTTCCGAAAAATCGCGCGCGGCTCGACGATGCTGGCGGCCAGCCCGCCCTCGCTGACGGTGTAGTCGCCCTCGACGACGTTGGCGGTGTTGAGCAGGACGATTTTGAAGACTTCCTGCTTGAGGCCGCGCATCTGCGGGCCGTAGGCGGCGGCCACGTCCTCGGGGCCGGCGATCTGCACGCGCGCCCGGTCGCCGTTTTCGTGCTCGGCCTCGATGCGCCGCCCGATCTCGAAGGCCGCCAGCAGCTTGGCCGCCTTGGCCGGCCCCACGCCCGCCACGCGCGTCAGTGCGCTCTCTTCGCGCCGCGCCAGGCCGCGCAGGCTGCCGCCGAAGGTGCGCGTGAGCGCCCGCCCCAGCTCCACGGCGCTGACGGGACCGTCGCTGGTGTGCGTCCCGCTGCCGATGATGAGCGCCAGGAGTTCGGCGTCGGAGAGCACCTGCGCCCCGTGCTGGACCAGCTTCTCGCGCGGGCGGTCCTCGGCGTCCCAAGCGTGGATGGGCGCATGGTAGGCGATGGCCGGCTCTTCGGTGTGGTCGTCGTCGGAGGGGGCCTCGTCGCTGGCGTCCCCAGCAGCTGGGGAGCGGGCGGGAGCGTCTTCGGGCGGCTCATCAAGGGGCATGGGGGGCTGGGGAAGCGATGGGGAACCCGTTCGCCCCCATTGACACCGCGCCGCCCGGCGGCGTAACGTCCGGGAGGCGGGCTTTTCGTGAAGACCGCGCGCCGAAAAGCACGAGCAGGTGCAACCAAACACCCCACCGCGCTGACGTTCAACTACGACGATGCGCAGGTGCGGTGCGTGCGCAGCCCCATTCCGCACCGCTCGGAGTACCGCATCCCGAGCGCCGAGGTGCAGGACGACTGCTGGGCCGGCGACATCCCGCCCGGCGGCTACGGCTCCTACGAAACCACTGCGACGCGCATGGTCGTGGACGACGTGCGCGTCTACCAGCGCGTAGGGCGCGGCGGGCCGTCGGGGCGAGAAAAGATCCCCGGCGACGAATAACGCATTAAGCTTTTCATCGTAAGCGTTTACACGCACTTACCGCCACGAACAAGCCTCCGGCTCGCGTCTCTTAAAGAGGGCGAACGGCGAAGCGCATTATGCTTCGCCCTTTTTCTCCTCCAGACGCGGAAGACGCCATCGCAAAACGTTCGCTTCTCGCCCTCGCCGTCGGGGGCTTCGGCCTCGGGATGACCGAGTTCGTCATCATGGGGCTGTTGCCCGACATCGCCCACACCTTCGGCGTCAGCATTCCGCAGGCCGGCTACCTCGTGTCGGCGTACGCGCTCGGGGTCGTCGTGGGGGCGCCGCTGCTCACGGTGGCCGCTCGGCGCTTCCCCCCGCGGCGGGCGCTCGTGGGGCTCATGCTGCTTTTTACCGGCGGCAGCCTACTCTCGGCAGGGGCCGGGAGCTACGGCGTGCTCATGGGGGCGCGCGTCCTCTCGGGCTTCTCGCACGGATCGTTCTTCGGAGTGGGGGCCGTCGTAGCCAAGCAGCTGGCGGAGGAGGGCAACGAGGGCCGGGCCATCTCGATGATGTTCATGGGTCTGACGCTGGCCAACGTCGTCGGCGTGCCGCTGGGCACGGGGCTCGGCTACGCGCTGGGCTGGCGCGCGGCGTTTGCGGCCGTCAGCCTCGTCGGGGCCTGCGCGGTAGCGAGCCTGTGGCGCTGGGTACCCGCGCTCCCGACGCCGCCGCACAAGTCGGTCCAGAACCAGCTGGCCGTCTTCAAACGCGCCGAGTTGTGGCTCGTCATCGGGGTGGCGGCCATCGGGTTCGGCGGCTTCTTCGCGGCCTTCAGCTACATCGCCCCCCTGATGACCGAGGTGGCCGGCTTCGGGGAAGGCAGCGTCTCGCTCATCTTGGTGCTGGCGGGCGTGGGCATGACGCTGGGCAACCTGCTGGGCGGGCGCCTGGCCGACCGCGCCCCGGTGCGCTGGATGGGGCTGGCCCTGGTGGGGCTGGCCGGCGCCCTGGCGCTCTTGCCGCTTCTGGCGCCCCATCCGGCCATGGCGGTCGTCGGCGTCTTCGTCTTTGCGCTGGCGGCCTTCACGCTCACCATGCCGGTGCAGATTCTCGTGATCCGTACGGCCCGCAAGGCGGAGATGCTCGGCTCGGCGGCCAACCAGAGCGCCTTCAACACCGGCAATGCCATCGGCGCCTACGTCGGCGGTCTGCCCATCGCGGCGGGGCTGGGCTACGGCGCGAGCGCTTGGGCCGGCATTGCGCTGGTCGTGGTGGGCATGGGCTTCGCTGCGGCCTTCGCGTGGCGACGACGCCAGCGGCGGCGGAAGCAGCCCGAGCGGGTGGCAGCGTGAGAGTCTGTCTGGCGAAACGTTCAATGGCACTCGTGGGGGCTTTTCTTGCGAGGGGGCGTTCCCCGCGACGTAACGTGTCGTCAATGCGCGGCGGAGCCGAAGAACTTTTGCCCGCGGGCCTGTTGTTTGCTACGAGGTCCCTCTTCAGCGCCCATCGCCCCCTTCCCGCTACCCATGAGCGAGACGACCCCGCCCGTTCCCCAGCTTTCCCTCAACGACGGCACGTCCATTCCCCAGCTCGGGTTCGGCACGTACCAGATCGAGCCGGAGAACACGTTCGAGGCCGTCAGCGAGGCCCTGCGCGTCGGCTACCGCCACATCGACACGGCGCAGATGTACGGCAATGAGGCCGAGGTGGGCGAAGCCCTTCACGCCTCGGACCTCGACCGCGAGGACGTCTTCGTCACCAGCAAGCTCAACAACGACGTGCACCGGCCCGAGGACGCGCGCCGCGCCTTCGACGATACGCTCGCGGCGCTCGACACGGACTACGTGGACCTCTTTCTCATTCACTGGCCGCTGCCCACGCGCTACGACGGCGACTTCGTCTCGACCTGGGAGACGCTCGAAGCGTTTGCGCGGGACGGACGCGCCCGCTCGATTGGCGTGTCGAACTTCCAGCCGGACCACCTCGACCGGCTCCTCGACGCGACCGGCACGACTCCGGCGGTCAATCAGATCGAAGGCCACCCGTACTTTACCAACGACGCGGTGCGCGCCTACAACCGGGAGCACGACATCGCCACCGAGGCGTGGTCGCCGATTGCCCAGGGCCAGGTCCTCGACGACGACACCGTCGAGGCCATCGCCGACGAGGTGGGCAAGACGCCCGCGCAGGTGGTGCTGCGGTGGCACCTGCAGCGCGGCGACATCGTCTTTCCCAAGACGGTGACGCCCGCCCGCATGCGCGAAAACATCGACCTGTTCGACTTCGAACTCGCGCCCGCTCACGTCGAACGTCTCGCGGCCCTCGACCGGGGCGAAGACGGGCGCAACGGCCCGCACCCGGACACCTTCGACTACATTCCCGAATGAGCGAAGTGCGAAGGTCGAAGTGCGAAATGCGAAGGTTCGTCCTTCGAAACACGCCCTTCGCTACGCGGGCACCAGTTCGTTGAGGAGGTGCGCGTTGGTGGGGCTGTTGCGCACGTGCTTCAGCAGCGCCTGCATCGCCTCGACGGGCGGGCGCGAGTTGAGCGCGCGGAAGAGCTGGTGGTGCTTCTTGAGGCCGTCCCCGATGAGGCGCTCCTCGTTGCGCGTGCCGCTGTCGCGCACGTTGATGGCCGGGAAGATGCGCTTGTTGGCCAGCTCTCTGTCGAGGACGATCTCGGAGTTGCCGGTGCCCTTGAACTCCTCGAAGATCACGTCGTCCATCTTCGAGCCGGTCTCGATCAGGGCCGTGGCGACGATCGTCAGGCTTCCGCCGCCTTCGATGTTGCGCGCGGAGCCGAAAATCTTGCGCGGCTGCTGGAGGGCTTTCGCGTCGAGGCCGCCGCTGAGGGTACGCCCGCTGCCGCCCAGGAACAGGTTGAAGGTGCGCCCCAGGCGCGTGATCGAGTCGAGCAACAGCACCACGTCCTTGCCCATCTCCACGCGGCGCTTGGCGTACTCGAGCGCCATCGTCGAGACGCGCACGTGGTTGTCCTCGCCCCGGTCATTGGAGGAGGCGAAGACGCGCGCCTCAGTCGTGCGGCGAAAGTCGGTCACTTCCTCGGGCCGCTCGTCGACCAGGAGCGCCACGAGGTCGACCTCCCCGTGATTGGCCGTGACGCCGGCGGCAATCTTTTTCAAAAGCACCGTCTTGCCGGCGCGTGGCGGCGAGACGATCAGGGCGCGCTGCCCCTTGCCCAGCGGCGCCACGAGGTCGACGACGCGCATGTCCACGTCGTCGGGGCCGGTGATGAGGTCGAGCTTGTCCTCGGGGTAGATGATGTCGCCGCTGTCGAAGTCGCCCAGCTGGGCCCACTCCTGCGGCTCCATGCCCATCACCTTATAGATCCAGTCGACCTGCATGCCGTCCTTGCGGCCGGGTTTGAGGGAGCTTTCGATTTCGACGCCGTCGCGCAGGTTGAACTTGCGGATGTGCGGCGGCGGCATGAAGGGATCCTCGTCGGTCTTGGGGAGGTCGGGTTGAAGCTGGCGCATAAAGCCGAACTTCTTGTCCCCGATCAGCTCCAGCATTCCGCGAAAGCGGTCGTCAGAAGACATGAAAAGAAGCGGGCGGGTTGAGTGTGAAAAAGGCGCTCACGGGCGGCAGCCCTCGAAAGGCACGCCGCACGGGCGAGAACGCGAACGAATACGAAAAGACGGGTGGGAAACAAGCGCGGGACGAGCGCCCTGCGCGGCACCAGACGGGTGCGACCAGACAGGGAGCTGGGAAACGGAAGGGTTCAACGACAACGTCCGCCCCTGTGGGCGAAAACCGATCGGGCAAATACGACGCCAACCCGAAGCGCGAGAGCCGCTTCAAGTGCGAGAGCCGCTTCGGGAAGGGGCCTTCGTAAAGCGGTCGCCGGATCTCTGGAAAAGCATTCCTGCTGGAAAAGCATTCCCGCGGTAGGGAACGCCCCGTTCGGAAGCCCAGTCCTCACACAAGCCCAGCCCGGCGGGGGAACGCGCCGCTTGAGCGGGCGGAAAAACAGAGCGCCCTCACAGGTCAGCGAAGGACGAACAGCGAACGCGCGACTGCCCGTGAAGCCCCGCGCACGGCGCGAACCGCACACGCCCCTTCATCGCTCCTCCCAGAGGAAACCCGGATGCCTCCCGAGATCGAAAGGAAACGGGCGACGCGGTCGATGACGCCGGGGGTAGCGCAGCCGCAGGACGACTTCCTTGCAAGCTTACTTCTTTCTTTGCAACGAGACCTCCCGCCGAGGGTTTCCGGCTGCACGCGCTGCCTGCCGCTTTCCTCGTTCTTTCGCACAACCGTTACGGTGTGGTTGGTTGTCAGTTTTCGGTTGTCAGTTTTCGGTTGCCGTCTTCTCGAGCAGGACGGGGAGCAGCCGGCGGGCGGCGGAGGTTCTTCTCGGAGGGTTCTCGCCGAGACGTGAACTCGGGAGGCCTTTCTCTGTGCGCTACACGATCCGAACGGGCACGGTTCCGGTGTCTTCACCCTCGCGAACGAGCACCATGACGAGTGAATCCCCTTCGCCCAGCGCAGAAGAACGCCTCCGCGCCGAGGGCTTCCGCCGCGTCGCCGGGGCCGACGAAGCCGGGCGCGGCTGCCTGGCCGGGCCGGTCGTGGCCGCCGCCGTCGCATTGCCGCCCGGCCCGCTGCCGTCCGCCCTCGCGGGGGTGGCCGACAGCAAGACGCTCTCCCGCGAGCGCCGCGAGACGCTGGCCGACACCATTCGCGAAGAAACGTCGCGTCACGAGGCCGCCGGCGTCGGCGTCGGGCGGTGCAGCCCCTCCGAGATCGACGAGATCAACATCCTGCGCGCCGCGCTCGAAGCGATGCGCCGCGCGACCGAGGCGCTCGCCGAACCCCTTTCCGGGCCGCCCGGCTTCCTGCTGGTGGACGGCAACAAAGCCCCCGTCGACCTGCCCTGCCCCTGCCGCGCCGTCGTGAAGGGCGACCAGCGCGTCCGCTCCATCGCCGCCGCCTCCATCATTGCCAAGATCACGCGCGACGCAACCATGCGCCGCCTGCACGAGGAACACGCCGGCTACGGCTGGGACACGAACGTCGGCTATCCTACCGCCGAGCACTACGACGGCCTCGCCGAGCGCGGCCCCACCGTGCATCACCGCCGCTCGTTTCGCCTGAAGCGAAAGACGGGCGAATGAGAAGGCAGCACGGCCATGACTATTCGCAGCAGTGTCAGCAGGAGGACGGGGGCGAGTCAGTCAAGGGGGCGAGCGGGAGAGGGGCAGGCGATCCGTGGGGGCGTCGTGCGCCCGTGCCAGAAGGCATCGCGGGAGCGCCGCGGCGCGTTTCTTAAAAGATTCGTCGCCTCTCCGATACCATCCCGCCTCGTGCCGAACGCCCACGGAAACATCTTCCGTCGTTCGAGTACGATTTTCCCGGTCCCCTCCTGCGCGCGGCCGGGAAAATCGCTCTCCGTTCTGCCAGGCCCCGCTCCCGTGCAGCAAGGCTCCTCCGCGTCCGCGCCGTCCCCGCCCCCAGACGTTTCCCGCACCGGCGCCGACGACAGCGGCGGCCCGCCCCTCATCGTGCTCACCGCCCCGAGCGGCGCCGGCAAGACCACCATCGCCCGGCGCGTCCTCGAAGCGATGCCGGAGGTGCGCTTCTCGGTCAGTGCCACCACGCGCGCCCCGCGCCCCGGCGAAGAAAACGGCACGCACTACCACTTCCTTTCCGAAGAGCGCTTCCGCGACTGCATCAAGGAAGGCGGCCTCGTGGAGTACGAAGAGGTCTACTCCGGCCAGTTCTACGGCACGCTCCGCTCCGAACTGGAGCGCGGCGACGCGCCGGTGTTGCTCGACATCGACGTGAAGGGGGCCGCCAGTATCAAAGAAGCCTACGGCTCGCGCGCGCTGGTCCTCTTCGTGCGCCCCCCCTCTTGGGAGGCGCTGGCCCGTCGCCTCAAGGGCCGCGGCACCGAGGCGGACGAAGACCTCGACAAGCGCCTGCGCCGCGCCGCCATGGAGCTGGAGCACGCCGACGCCTGCGACGCCGTCGTCGTCAACGACGATCTCGATGAGGCCGTCGAGGAAACCTTGCGTCTCACCCGCTCGTTCGTAAGCGGTTGAACGTGTGATGTTGAACGTCCCTCGTCCCGCCGAGAAACGTTCACCCTTCCACTTTCCCCCTCCAACTTTCCCCCTCCACCGAAAACATGGCTCTCAAGACGCTCGACGTGCACGCCCTGGCCGACAAGACCGGCAACCTCTACGAGACGGTCGCGATCATCGCCAAGCGCGCTCGCCAGAACGCCGCCAACGAGAAGGCCGAGCTCGAAGAAAAGCTCTCCGAATTTGAGGGCTTCGGCCCCGAGATGGAAGACGTGCGCATGCAGGAAGAGCAGGCGCGCACCTCCATCAAGTTCGAAAAGCGTCCCAAGCCCACCGAGGTTGCCATCGAAGAAGTGAAGAACGACGAAATCTACTACCGCTTTCCCGAAGACGAAGGCGGCGAAGAACAGTCGATGGCCGAGCTTTGAGGGGGGTCGTGTTTTCGTGTTGACGTGTTACGGTGCGAGGAACGTCACTGAAACACCATAGCACCTCGACACCACAACGCTGCTATATCCAAAGTGCCTGACGATTCGCCCGGCAACGCCCCCGGACGCGACGACGCGCTGAACGGGCGCACGTTGCTGCTGGGCGTCTCTGGCGGAATCGCCGCTTACAAGGCAGCGTCGCTCGCGCGCCTGTTCGAAAAAGCGGGCGCGGAGGGGCAGGTCCTCATGACCGAGAGCGCGGCGCGCTTCATCTCGCCGCTCACGCTGGGCACGCTCTCCGGGCGCGAGGTGCTGACGGAGATCTTTCCCGAAGGCCCCGAGCGCGACGAAGGCGGCGGCAGCGGTGCGTGGACGAAGCACGTCTCGCTGGGCCTGTGGGCGGACCTCTTCGTCGTCGCCCCCGCCACGGCGCAGACGCTCGCCCGGCTGGCCGGCGGCTTCTGCGACTCGATGCTCACGGCCACGGCGCTGTCGGCGCGCTGCCCGCTGTTGGTGTGCCCGTCGATGGACCGCGACATGTACGCCCACCCGGCCGTGCAGGACAACCTGGAGCGCCTGCGCGACTACGGCTACACCGTCATGCCCGCCGCCGAGGGCGAACTGGCCAGCGGCCTCACCGGCAAAGGCCGCCTGCCCGAGCCGGAGGCCATCTTCGCCCGCGCGCGCGAACTGCTTTCGGAGCACGACGACGCGGAAGATGGAAACGCCGGCGGTCCCGAGCAGACGGAAGCGGGAGAAACCCCCCGCCCCCTCGCCGACAGGCGAGTCCTCGTAACTGCCGGCCCCACGCGCGAACCGCTCGACCCGGTGCGTCACCTCACCAACCCCTCCACCGGCACGATGGGCTTCGCGCTGGCGGAGGCGGCCGCCCAGCGCGGCGCGCGCGTCACCCTCGTCGCCGGCCCCACGTCGCTGGACACCCCGGCCGCCGCGAACGGCCGCATCGAACGCATCGACGTGGAAACCGCCGCCGAGATGCACACCGCCACTCGCGAGCACGCCGCCGGCGCCGACCTCATCCTCATGGCCGCCGCCGTCGCCGACTACACGCCCGCCGACCCGTCCGACGCGAAGCTCAAAAAAGGCGACACTGGCGACCTCACGCTGCGTCTGGAGCGCACGCCCGACATCCTCGCCGAGCTGGGCGAAGACAAACGCAGCGAAAACCGCAGCCCCCAGCGCCTCCTGGGCTTCGCCCTCGAAACCCACGACGGCCCCGAAAACGCCCGCCGAAAGCTCGCCGAGAAACACCTCGACTGGGTCGTCCTCAACAGCCCCACGCAGGACGGAAGCGGCTTCGGCCCCGACACCAACCGCGTGACCCTCATCGGGCGCGACGGCACCGAAGAAACCTTCCCCCAGCTGCCCAAGCGCGCCCTCGCCGACCGGCTGCTGGACCGCGTGGCTTCGCATCATTTTTCACGCGATGCGGTGTGACACCGACCGGCGTTTTTCTGGCCCGCCATGAACACGCTCCTCCGCGAGTTGCGCCGGGTCTTCGAGCGCGAACAGGCGCTCTACGGTCGCCTCCTGCCCCTGCCGCCCGAGGAACCCCGAAATCCAAAACCCGAAACTCGCAACCCAAAACCCGAAACCCAAAACCCATCCGAGAACATGCCCAACCAGGACCTCTTCGGGAACGAGGTCGATCCCGCCGAAGACGCCTCGCGCCCCCCGCCGGAGCGCATCGCCTCGCTGATCGACGACGACCATCCCACCAAAAACATGCAGACGATAGAGGAGGTGCGGGACTGGATGGACGACGAAATCCTCGTGCCCCTCGACGAGGAGCGCCAGAACGTCGTCTTTGGCACCGGCGACCCCGACGCCGACCTCGTCATCATCGGCGAGGCGCCCGGGGCCGACGAGGACAAGCACGGCGAGCCGTTCGTGGGCCGCGCCGGGCAGTTGCTCGACAAAATCCTCGACGCGATTCATTTTGCGCGCGAGGATGTGTACATCACCAACATTCTCAAGAGCCGCCCTCCGCGCAACCGCGACCCGCTCAAGGCCGAGGTCGAGGCGCACCTGCCGGTGCTCTACAAGCAGCTCGCCCTGATCGCACCGAAGCTGATTCTGTGCGTCGGCAAGGTGGCCGGCAACACGCTGCTGGACCGACGCTCCTCGCTCAAGAACCTGCGCGACAAATTCCACGACTTCTACGGTCTCCCGCTGATGGTGACGTACCACCCGGCGGCCCTCCTGCGCAACGCCAACTGGAAGCGCCCCACCTGGGAAGACGTCAAGCTCCTGCGCACCCGCTACGACGAACTCGGTGGAAAATAAGCGATGACGTTGACCTGAAAGAAGACATCTACGAAAAACGCTCTTCAAACCCTCCGGCCGTCCGGGGGGCTGAGAGGGTGGGTGTATGGGAGTAACCGCGCTTCCCACGCCCACACTCCCGCCTCCCCACACTCCCGCACCCGAAAATGCCCGACGGCGACTCCCAACAGCGTGACTTTCGCATCGACGACGAGGGGCCCAGCTACCCCTACGAAAAGATGCGCCAGGCCGGGCGGGGACGCCCGCAGATGCGCAAGGTCAGCGGCAAGGCCGGGCGCGTCCCTCCGCAGGCGACCGACGTGGAGCAGTCGGTTCTCGGGTCCATGCTGATCGAGCGCGAGGCGATCCCGCAGGTCATCGAGGTGCTGCCGCCGGAGGCCTTCTACGAGCGGCGCCACGAGCGCATCTACCAGGCCATCCGCGCGCTCTTCGACCGCTCCAACCCGGTCGACCTCATCACCCTCACCGAGGAGCTCAAGCGCCGCAGCGAGCTGGACGACGTGGGCGGCTCCCCCTACCTCACCGAGCTGACGACGGCGGTCGCCTCGGCGGCCAACGTGGAGCACCACGCCCGCATCATCGCCGAGAAGTCGCTCCTGCGCAAGATGATCGAGTCGCTCACCGGGCTGGTGGGCGAAGCCTACGAGCCGGGCGCCGACGCCTTCGACCTCTTGGACCGAGCCGAGGAACAGATCTTCGGCATCAGCGACTCGCAGCTGCGCTCCTCCTCGTCGGCCATCGACGACGTGGTCAAAAACACCGTCGAGAAGCTCCAGAACATCCACGGCCAGGAGGGCGGCATCACCGGCGTGCCCAGCGGCTTCGGCCGTCTCGACGACCTCACCAGCGGCTGGCAGGACTCCGACCTCATCATCGTCGCCGCAAGGCCCTCGATGGGGAAAACGGCGTTTTCGCTCGCCAGCGCCATGAACGCGGGGCTGCACCCCCGGCGCCAGACGGGCGTGGCCATTTTTTCGCTGGAAATGGGCGCGCAGCAGCTCGCGCAGCGCCTCTTGACCAGCGAGGCGCGCGTGGACGCGCAGAAAGCCCGCACCGGGCGCATGGACGACGAGGACTGGCGCCGCCTGGCCCGCGCCGCCGGCACCCTGAGCGACGCGGAAATCTTTATCGACGACACGCCGGGCCTCTCCATCCTCGAGCTGCGCGCGAAGTGCCGCCGCCTCAAGGCCGAGCACGACATCGGTCTCGTCGTCGTCGACTACCTCCAGCTGATGCACGGCACCGCCGACGCCAACAACCGCGAACAGGAAATCGCCCAGATTTCGCGCTCCCTCAAGGCGCTGGCCAAAGAACTGGACCTGCCGGTGATCGCCCTCTCGCAGCTCAACCGAGGCGTCGAAAACCGGGGCGGTGACAAGCGCCCGCAACTTTCGGACCTTAGAGAGTCGGGCAGCATCGAGCAGGACGCCGACGTGGTCGCCTTCATCTACCGCGCCGAGCGCTACGGCATCACCGTCGACGCCGACGGCAACTCCACGGAGGGCATCGCCGAGATCATCGTCGGCAAGCAGCGCAATGGGCCGGTGGGCACCGTCGAGCTGGCCTTCGTGAAGCAGTACGCGCGCTTCGAGAACCTCTCCTCGCACTACGGCGGCGGCGACGGCTTCGGCGGCGAATCCGGCGGGTTCGACGGCCCGTCCCCCGGCGATGAAAACGTGAGCGCCGAAGACTTCCCGGACTTCGACAGCGGCGGGGGCGACGGCGAAAACGGCAGCGGCGACTTCAGCGCCCCGCGCCCCGACGGCGACGCGCCGTTTTAGCGATTGGCGAATGGCGATTGGAGACGAGCTTGCCCCCTTCGAACGCACCGACCGCGACCTGCGTGAGCTGATCGAGACGGAACACTGCGAAGACGAGCATCCCTCGGAGGCACGTATTCGGAACGGGCTTTTCTTCAGAACGGGCTTTTCTCATTCGGGCGTCCGTGAAAAACTCGCCGGATCTCCTTCTGCTCCCGGGGGTAAGCGTAAGGGAAGGAGTCAGGCGGAGGCTCTATCGGGGGCGTCGAGGAGACGCCCGAGGGGGGAAAGGCCGCTGCCCGTCGTCTGCCGTCCAAAGCCGAAGCGCTCATGAAGTCGCTGCTCGCTTCCGTTCTCGCCTGGTTCCGCCGCCGCCGCACGCGGCAGGTCACGCCCGAGCGGGCCCGCCGCCGCGCCGGGCGCGGGGCCGCCTACCTCGACGACGCCGATCCCGGCTGGCACCGCCGCCTCGATGCGGGGGCGCTGTCTCTCGACGACGGCCGGAGTTGCGTGCTGGGCCAGCTTCACGGCAGCTTCCGCGCCGGGCTGGGGCGCGCGCGCCTCTTCAACGTGGGCAGCGCGCCGCGCGCCTCGCTCTCGCCGGTGGCGTACGGCTTTCACTGCGTACGCACGGGCGACGAAGAGGCCGAGCGCCGCGACTACGCCTTCCTGAACCGCGCGTGGCTGAAAGAGGTACGCCGCCGCCAGGAGGAAGACGCCCGCCGGAGAAAGCAACGGCGAGCACAGCGGCAAGCGGCGCCTCCAGCTCGAGACCCCCGCCGCGAACATGACGTGACGCGTGTTTCGTGAGGCGTAATTTTCTTTGTATACGCGCGGAGAAAGGGGGCGAGGCGGCGACGTTTTCTGATTGGCGCCGCTGATAGATTCTGCTCCAGAGCGGCGGAAGAAAGCCCAAAAAGCAGCGCTCCTTCGGAACGGTACGGCGGCAAAAACAGGACGGGAATCGTTGGGGTCAGCGTCCTCACGAGTCACGCATCACGCGTCCCGAATCTCCAGCAGCGTCTTCATCACGTCGGCGAGGTCGTCGCTCTGGCCTTCCACGCCGAAGGCGTCGTGCAAGCGGCGGTACAGGCCGAAGAGCCGGTCGTAGACCTGCTGGTGCTTGGCGGTCGGATCGAAGACGGTGTCCTGCACGCCCGTCATGGCGGCGGTGGCGTCGTCGAAGGTCGCGTGGCCGCCGTCTCCTGCGCCCGCCGCGACGGCGCCGCTCATCGCCGCGCCGAGGGCGGGCGTCTGGTCGCTTTGCGAAAGCTGAATGGGCCGCCCCATCACGTCGGCGTAAATCTGCATCACCAGCTCGTTTTTGGCCGCGATGCCGCCGCAGTTGACGATGCGCTCCGCCTCGACGCCGTACTCCTCGTAGCGCTCCATGATGACGCGCGCGCCGAAGGCCGTCGCCTCGATGAGCGCGCGGTACAGTTCCGCCGGCGTGGTGCGCAGCGTCATCCCAATCACGCCGCCGGTGAGGCGCTGGTCGACCAGGACGGTGCGGTTGCCGTTGTGCCAGTCCAGCGCCAGCAGGCCGCTCTCGCCGGGCTGGAGCTGCTCCGCCTCGGCGGTGAGCGCCTCGTGGCTGAAGTCGTCGCTCCCGGCCAGCTCGGTGAACCAGTTGAAGATGTCGCCGACGGCGGACTGGCCGGCTTCCAGGCCGTAGTGCCCCGGCCGCACCGACCCGGGCACGATGCCGCAGAGGCCGGGGATGTCCGGCAGGTCGCGCTCGGTGGGCGTGACCATGAGGTCGCATGTGGAAGTGCCGATGATTTTGACGAGCGTGCCGGGCTGGATGCCCGCGCCCACCGCGCCGAGGTGCGCGTCGAAGGCGCCCACGGCCACCGGGATCGCCTCCGGCAGGCCCAGCCGCTCGGCCCATTCGGGCGTGAGCGTGCCGGCGGGCGTGGAGCTGTCGTGTGCTTCGTCCGGGAGCGTGCGGCGCACCTGCGCGAGGCGCTCGTCCAGCGTTTCGAGGAAGTCCGCGTCGGGGTAGCCGCCCCACTCGTCGGAGAACATCGCCTTGTGGCCGGCCGCGCAGATCGAGCGCTTGAGCCGGTCGGGGTGCTCGGCGCCGGTCAAGACGGCCGGCATCCAGTCGGCGTGCTCGACCCACGTGTGCGCCGCCTCGAAGACGCCGGGGGCGGTGCGCGCGCAATGGAGCAGCTTCGACCAGAACCACTCGCTGCTGTACGTGCCGCCGCACTTGGCCAGGTACTCGGGGCGCCGCTCTTCGGCGAGGGCGGTGATTTCCTCGGCCTCGGCGTGGGCCGTGTGGTCCTTCCACAGCCACGCCTGCGCCGCGAGGGGGTCGGAAAAGGCCTCGTCGAAGCCGTCGCGCAGGGCCAGCGGCCGGCCCGTTTCATCGACGGGAATCGGCGTGGAGCCGGTCGTGTCGACGCCGATGCCGACGACGCGCGCTGGAGCGAACGTTTCCTCATTTGCGGCGGCCTCGCCCAGCGCATCGCGGACGCTCTCGGTGAGGCCGCGGAGGTAGTCGCCGGGGTGCTGGCGGGCCAGATTGGGACGTTCCGGGTCCAGCAGCGTGCCGTCCGTGCCGGAAGGGTAGGCCGCCACGCCCACCCCCACTTCTTCGCCGGTGCCCGTGTCGGCCACCAGCGCGCGCACCGATTGCGTACCGAAGTCGAGACCGAGAGCGTACGTGTTCGTTGTCATTGGTGTGTGGGCGTTTGGAAGTGTGGGCGTCCCGACCTACTACACACGGATCGGCACGCCCCGCGACGTGCTCAGCGCGCGGCCTCGCCGGTCGCGCGGAGCACGAACAGGCCGCCCCCGATGCTGCTCACCACCAGCGGGCCGTCCTCGAAGAACGGGTAGACGCTCCACGCCCCCTCGAAGCGGGACTTGTTGTTTGGCGGAAACACGTCGAAAAAGCCGACCTCGACGGGGGCGGCTTTGTCACTGGTGTCGAGGATGCGCAGGCCGCTGGTGTAGTTGGCCTGGTAGGCGAGGTCGCCGGTGAGGTACTGGTTGTGGTCGATGGCAGGCGTCTCGCCGGCGTGCTGCGTCACCAGCACGGGGTTGTCCAGGTCCTCCAGGTCCCAGATGAGCGTGCGCGTCTGGTCGACGAGGCCGGAGCGCTCGTCCGTTTCATCGTCGAGGTAGAAGTAACGCTGGTCGTCCGAAAACCAGCCCTGATGGGTGTAGCCGGTCTGCGGGTAGGTCGCCGTCGCCAGTTGCCGCGGGCTTTCCAGGTCCGTAAGGTCGGCGACCGAGAGGCCCTGCTCGTCGGCGCCGAGACAGATCTCGCGCCCCTGGTGCTCGGCGTCCGGGCCTTCGTAGGTGACGCACTGCGCGTCGTGGGTGTAGCCGCGCCCGACGGTCGAGTTGAAGCAGCCGGCAAACCGCGGGTTGGCCGGGTCGGAAAGATCGACGCCGTGATAGCCGGGGCCGCACCCCGCCCCGTCGGGGGCGTTTTGTTCGCCCGAAAGCCCGACGCCGTACGCGCGCGCCGTGCCCTCGCCGGCGGTGACGACGTTGTGCGCGCGTCCGAAACCGTCGTAGACGGCCGTCGCCTCGAAGGTCTGCGGGGCGCCCTCGCCCGAGGCGTCGCGCAACTTGGTGAGGTCGAAAACCTGCATCCCGTGCCCGACCGCCTCGCTGACGATGAGCGCGTGGCCGTTTTTTACTTTGACGTCGCGCCAGCTCGAGGCGTCGGTGGCCGTGGGAAGGGAGCCGAGGAAGACGGGCTGGGCCGGATCGGTCACGTCCACGAAGGCCGTGCCGTCGGTGCGTCCGACGAGGGCGTACTGGCGCCCGGTTTGCGGGTCCGTCCAGCCCCAGATGTCGTTCAGCTCGGTGCCGGACTTGCCCGGCTCCGACGGCGCCCCGCCGATCTCGGTGATGTCGAGCTGCGCCATCAGGTCGACGTTGTGGCAGGGATACCCGTCGGCCTGCCCGTCGGTACAGAGAGCAGCGGCCTCGGGCGGCGGGTCGTCTTCCCCGTCGCCGGAGAAGACGTCGCAGCCGGCGGCGGTCAGGAGCGCGCCGAGACCCAGTAGCAGCGCTGCCCCCGGCGTCCCCCGGCGTGTGCGAAAGAGAGAAGAAAAGGCACGCGCGAACACAGCTTTCAGAGGCATGGACCGAAGGGGAACGCCGACGGTTGTGAAAAGTGGAAAATGCGTACGTACGCCGAGCGCGAGCGGTTCACCCACCGCCGCGTCGAAGCAGCCGTTCCTGCTGGCATCCGCGCGGCGTGCTGTGTAGCTTTGGCGATGGGCCGTAGCTTTGGCGATGTGCCCTCTTCGGCTTGTTTTCTTCCCTCGCATGACCGCTTCCGCGGCCGTCTTGCTCGCTTTTTTCTCGGGAAACTCCTCTTCTCGCTGTTCCGGCTGCTGCGCCGCGCTGACAGTGGTCGCGCTCCTGCTGCTGGCGGCCGGCTGCGCGGCCCCGCGCCCCGCCACCGATGCCGGCGGTCCGTCCGCAGAGCAGCTCGACTCGCTGCGCGCCCAGAACCAGCGCCTGAGCGAAATCAACGCCGCCCTGCGCGACTCCCTTCGCTTTCGCCGGGACGTGGAGACGGGCCGCTACTACCGCCGCGTGCGCGGCCTGCGCGACCGCATCGGCCGCATGAACTACGCGCTGTCGCAACTGCGCGAGGGCGGGCGCACCGTCGAGCTCATCAGGGCCGACGCCCTCTTCGAGCCGGCCAGCGCCCGCCTCACCGGCGAAGGGCGCACGCGCCTGGACACCCTCGCCGCCCGCCTGCGGCGCACCTACCCCGAGCGGCGCTTCCTCATCGAGGGCCACGCCGACGGCGCCCCGCTGAGCGCGGAACTGCAAAAAACCTACGCCAGCAACTGGGAACTGTCGGCCCTGCGTGCGGCGGCGGTGACGCGCTACCTCACCGCTGGCTCGGGCGGCTTTGCCAAAAAGCGCCTCCGCCTGGCCGCCTTCGCCGACACGCGCCCCGTCGCCTCCAACGAGACGGCCGCCGGGCGCCGCCGGAACCGCCGCGTGCGCGTGGCCGTGCTGCCGAAGCCGCGCGCTTTCTCCGACGCCGAGGACGCCGACTGGTGAGCGCCGAGGCCCGCAGACGAGGCTCCGCCGCTCGCAGAAACCGTCCGTGTGATGGCTCCTCCCACGTAGCCGGCTGCTTTTCATCTCCAACGCCCGCCGCCTCGTGAACGCCTCGACCGACGCCGCGTCCGCTCCGGGCCGCACGCGCAGCCGGCTGCTGGCCGTCGCGGTGGTGGTGCTGGTGGGCGGGGCGCTCAAGCTCACCCAGCCGGTGACGCTGCCGCTGGCGTTTGCGCTCTTTCTGATGGCGCTCTTCTGGCCGCTCCAGCGCCGGCTGGCCGGACGCGCCGGACCGGGCGCCGCCGTGCTCGTCACGCTGACGGTCTGCCTGGTGGCCGTGGCG
>PXTX01000076.1 GCA_003023275.1 Bacteroidetes bacterium SW_4_67_19 | reverse complement strand
GATCAAGATGCGCAACATGATGATGCTCGGGGGCGAAGAAGGCGGGCGCGGCGGGGGACGCGGAAGCCGCGACGGCATGGACCAGCAACGTCCCGAGCGCACCGGCGAATACGACCAGCGCCAGCAGCAGCCGCAGCGCCAGGGCGCGGGCGGCGGCGGGCAGCAGTCCGGCGGTGGCGAGGACGACACGTTCGAGCCGGACGACGAGCTGCCGTTTTAAGTTTTAAGACGGCGGCGGACGACGGCCTTTCGGGCCCCCGTGCGCCCCGGCGGTATGCAAACGAAAAGGGCAGCGGCCTTTGCGGGCGGCTGCCCTTTTTCTTTTGGGCTGTTCGTTCTTCGCGGGGGATGTGCGCAAAGGAATTCGGCGCTTCGGTCATAGAAATTGGCGTCGAGGATTGAAGGACTGCCGGCCGCCGTCTGCCGTCCGTGGTCCGCCGTCGGTCGGCGTTTCGCTGACCCGCGATGTAACCGCTACGCAAGAGGACGCCCAGACGAGGACCCGGTGCGGAGCAGCGGGATTGAGGCTTTCCAGCCTCTCCTTCCTCCGATTCGCTCGCGCTCCGATGCCCGCTCCCGCTCACGACGACGTCCTGGCCGAAAGCGAGGCCTTCGACGCCTACGAAGAAAACGCCGCGAAGGAGATCCGGCGCTGGGCCGACGGCGACCCCTCGGCGCTCTCGAAGGCGCTGCGGCTGCTCTCGAAGCCGCTCGACTGGGCCGCCGAGCGCTCCGCCACCGAAAGCGCCATGAAGGAGGTCAACGAGCGCATCGTCGCCGTGCTCGACTCGCTCTCCGAGGCCTCGACCTGGACGTACGACCCCGAGCACGTGCTGGGGCGCGCCCGCGACGACATCGACCTCGCCGACACCGCCTCGCTGGCGGACCTGCGCGCCGCCCCCATGCCCCGCCTCGACGAACTGGCGCGTACCTTCTTTACCGAGAACACCATCCTCTCTGCCCTCGAAGGCGGCGGCACGGGCCTTGGCGGCGTCGCCCTCCTGGCGGCGGACGTGCCGATCCTCTTCACGATTAACCTCCGCCTCATTCAGCAGGTCGCCGCCTCCTACGGGTTCCGCTTCGGCGGCCCCCGGGCGCGCCCGCTGGTCTTGCGCGTCTTCAGCGCCGCCGTCGCCGACACCCCCGAGGCGCGGCAGGAAGCCCTCCGCGAGCTGCGCGCCGCCGGGAAGGCCGCCGCGCGCGGCGAGGCGCCGGGGACCGACCGCGACGACATCGGCGTGGCCGCCGCCTCGTCGGAAGGCACGGACCCGGAAGGCACGGAAGGCACCGACACGACCGAAAACCAGAGCCGCGTCCTGATCAACGAAATTGCCCGCAACATCGCCGCGCGCGAGATGGCGCAGCTCATCCCGCTGGCCGGGGCCGCCACCGGGGCGGGCCTCAACTACTGGTTCACCTCCGCCACCGCCGAGGCGGCCTACATGCTCAGCCGCGCGCTCTTTCTGGAGCATCGCCGCCTCCAGCAGCAGCAGGCGTAGCGGCTCGGGGGGACGGCGGACCGCCGCCGGCGTTCAAAGCCCCCGCACTCCCACGCCCTCGCACTCGCCACCGGCGAACGATCGTCACCGGCGAACGAACCGACCGGACGGACGTATGGAAGGTCCTTCGTCCAGTGCAGTATTCCCTCCCAAATATATGAGCGTCACGTCCTCCCTCCCCGTCCGCGAGCCGGTTTCGGCAGACTTTGCTACCTTTATCGAAGACTTCCGCGAGCGGCTGCGCCACGTCTTTCGCACCCGCGCCGACGCCGACGAGGTCAGCACCACGCGCGGCCTCGAGCCGTTCATGATGCGCGAGGTGCAGCGCTCCAGCCCGCTCTCGGTCTTCATCCCCGAGGAGTACGGCGGGCGCGGCGGCCACGTCCGCCAGTGCCAGGCCGTCCTCGCGGCCGCCTCCTACGAGTCGCTGGCCCTCTCGCTGACCATCGGCATCAACGGGGCGCTCTTTTTGCAGCCCGTCGCCAAGTACGGGCGCGAGGAAATCAAGCAGGGCATCTTCGAGCGCTTCATCCGCGAGAAGCACATGGGCGGCCTGATGATTACCGAGCCGGACCACGGCACCGACGCGCTCAACATGAAAACGAGCTACTGCCAGGGCGAGGGCGAGCGCTACGCGGTGAGCGGCACCAAGCACTGGGCGGGCCTGACCGGCTGGGCGGACTTCTGGCTCGTGACCGCCCGCCAGGAGCGCCCCGACGGCTCGCTGGGGCGCGACATCGACTTTTTCATCCTCGACCAGGACGACCCCGAGCAGTGCGTCGACGTCGAGGAGCGCTTTCACAACCTCGGCCTCTACGCTATTCCCTACGGGCGCAACCGCGTGGACGTAACCGTCCCCGAGACGCATAAGCTCGTCCCCGAGACGATGGGCATCAAAATGATGCTCGACACCCTTCACCGTAGCCGCACGGAGTTTCCCGGCATGGGCATGGGCTTCCTTAGAAGGATGCTCGACGAGGCGATGGCCCACTGCAAAGAGCGCTTCGTTGGCCAGAAGAGCCTCTTCGAGTACGACCAGGTCAAAAAGCGCCTCTCGCGCATCCAGGCCTACTTTACGACCTGCTCGGCGATGTGCGCCTACGCCTCCGAGCACGCCGGCATCGAAAACAACCTCGCGACCAGCACCGTCTCGTCGAACTCCGTGAAGGCCGTCGTGACCGACATCATGCACGACGCGGCGCAGAGCTTCCTCCAGCTCACCGGCGCGAAGGGCTACCGCCTCGACCACCTCGCCGGGCGCGCCACCGTCGACAGCCGGCCCTTCCAGATCTTCGAAGGCTCCAACGACGTGCTCTACGCGCAGATCTCGAAGGCCGTCTTGAAGCAGATGAAGCGCGCGAAGGAGAAAAACCTTTCCAACTACCTCTCCGAGTACGAGATGACGAGCCGCGCGGCCAAGCGCTTCTCCGGCGCGCTCGACTTCGAGGTCGACTACCAGATGCCGCAGCGCAAGCTCGTAGACCTCGGGCGTGCCATCGGGCGCGTCGTGTCGATGGATCTGGTCATCGAACTGGGCGACCGCGGCTTTCGCGGCGACCTCGTGTCCGGCAGCCTCAAGGATCCTGACCACCTACCAGCAAAACGGCGTCGCTGGCGTCGTCGAAGACTACGTTGAAGACAGCTCGTGGCTGGAGTTCGTGAGTTGAGTTCGGGAGGGCCCCCCGGAGTACTCGCACCATGGGCATGACCTGTCGGCCCGTCGCTTTCGCTCCCAGCGCGGGTGTGTGGGAGTTGGGGGGGGGCGCTGATGGTGAAAGAAGAAGAAAAAGGCAACGCGCCACGGATTGCTCGTAGCGTTTGGGTGTGCCGTCGACGTATCGCCAAAGCCACTCCCGCCCCTCGCATCCTTGATTTTCACGCGGGTGTGAAATTACTTGCAGGCGTGTCCTCTTTGCTGCTTGCCTCGTTGCGCCTCGCCTCTCGATGGCAGACTCGTCTCCTTCCGATCCGGTCGCCCGCTCATCTGCAGATGTCGGCGACCCGGCGCCGGCGCACGAAGGCACGCCCCAGCGCGGGCAGTGGACCTCGAAGATCGGCTTCGTGCTGGCCGCCGCCGGCTCCTTTCCGTACGTCGCTGGGCAGAACGGCGGGGGGGCCTTCGTGATCGTCTACCTCGCCTGCATCGCCTTCATCTGCGTGCCGTACCTCTTCGCCGAGCTGGCGCTGGGGCGGCACAGCCAGAAAAACCCCGTCGGCGCTATCGAGGCGATCAAGGGGCGCACGCCGTGGGCGCTCGTCGGCGGCCTGTGCGTCTTGACGGGCATCTTCATCCTCAGCTACTACGGCGTGATCGCCGGATGGACGTTCGGCTACATCTTCAAAAACGTCGTCAGCCCCGAGACGCAGTTCGCCGACTTCATCGCGCGGCCCGGGCTGGTGATTCCGCTCTTTGCGCTGTTTCTGGGGTTTACCGCCGCCATCGTCTACGGCGGCGTCGAGAACGGCATCGAGCGCGCCGCGAAGGTGCTGATGCCGGTGCTGCTGGTGCTGATGCTGCTGGTCATCGTGCGCTCGGTAACGCTGGAGGGGGCAAGCAAGGGGCTGTCGTTTTACCTCAACCCCGACTTCTCGAAGCTCACGGGGACGGCGGTCGTGGCGGCGTTGGGGCAGGCGTTTTTCTCGCTCTCGCTGGGGATGGGCGCGATGATTACGTACGGCTCGTATCTTCCCAAGAGCGAAAATCTGCTCTCCGCCGGCGGCTACGTGGCGCTCTTCGACACGGGCATCGCGCTGTTGGCCGGGCTGATGATCTTCCCCGCCGTCTTCGCCCTCGGCGGCGACCCCTCGGCCGGGCCGGCGCTCGTCTTCGTCACGCTGCCGGAGCTTTTTCGGGAAATGCCGCTGGGCACGGGCGTCGGCATTGCGTTCTTCCTTCTGCTCTCGGTCGCGGCGCTGACCTCGACCGTGTCGCTGCTGGAGATGGTCGTCTCCTACTTCATCGACGAGCGGAAGTGGTCGCGCGCGAAGTCGGTCTTCGTCGTCATCGGCTTCACGTTTCTCGTCGGCCTGCCGGCGGCTCTCTCACAGGGCATGAACGAGACGCTGACAGACATGACGTGGCTCGTCGGCGAGGGCGGCTTTCTGGGGGCGACAGACTTTCTGAGCATCATGGACGCGATCTGGGGCAACATCTCGCTGGCGCTGGGGGCGTTCCTCTTGTGTGTGTTCGCCGGCTGGGTGTGGGGCGCCGCCGACGCGGCCGCGGAGATTCGCAGCGGGGCGGGGCGCTTCACGCCGGGCGTGGCGCAGGTCTGGGGTTTTTTCGTCACGTACATCTGCCCCGTGATCATTCTGGTGGTGCTGCTGGAGGCGATGCAGGTGCTCGACGTGATTACAGCGTCTCTGGGACTGGGGTAGTTGGTGGATGGTTTTCGGGCGCGCCGGCGCGGCTCCGGTGAAGACCCCTGGCCCCGGGCCTTCCTCGTTTTGGTTTCCTCTTGTTGTCCATGCGCGCACTCATTCTGAACGTGGTGCTGGCGGCGGCGCTGCTTGTGGCGCTTCTCCTGCCGCAGGCGGCGCAGGCGCAACAACGACAGCTCCCTGCGCGCTCGGTCGTGCTTGAGCCGGCGACGCCCGATGCCGACGCGCGTCGCTTTTCGTCGAGGAATCGCTTTTCGCCGGGGCTTCGAGAAACGCCTGCGCGCCGCGCGCGATTGGATACGTCCGTCGCCGCGGGCCGCCGCGTAGAAGACCGCTGGTGGGCGATGGACAAGGCCAAGCACACCGGCGCGAGCGTGCTGCTCGTCCTCGGCGGCCAGTACGTCTTCGAGCACAAGGCGTCGCTCGAACGCGACCCCGCGCTGGCGCTCTCGCTCGCCAGCGGTGCAGCGGTGGGCGTGGCGAAAGAGTGGTACGACCGCTGGCTCGGGCCCACGCGCTACTTTTCGGTCAAAGACCTCGTCGCCGACGCGCTGGGGCTGCTGCTGGGGGCGGGCGTGGTGCTACTTTGACGCGCGTTTCTCGGTGTCTCTGCTTCTCTAAGCGATGAAAGAAACGCGCTATTTCACCGAAGACGTGCGCGAACATCGCCCGTACATCAAAGACGTATGGCTTCGATCCCGACCAACACCCCTCCTGAACGCCATGCAGCTAAGGCATTATCCCGAAACCGATACGCTTTACGTCGCTTTCCGCGAAGCGGTGAGTG
>PXTX01000075.1 GCA_003023275.1 Bacteroidetes bacterium SW_4_67_19 | reverse complement strand
GGCTGAGGGTCTCTTCCACACGCCGGGCCGCTTCGGCACGCCCGGCTCGGGGCGCTCCGTCGCCGCCCGCAGCAGGGACGTCTTCTATGGGAGGGTCTTCGGCAAGGGCGTCTTGCTTTTGCATATTCATGAAAGCGGGTCGCTGCGGAAGGCGTGCTGCAAGGCTACTGCTCTTCCAGAAACAACTTTCTCTGGAGAAACAACTCTTCCCGGAAGAGCAGCTCCCTCCCAGAAAGGTAGCGCCGGGGACGAGCGTGGTTCCCCCGTCTTCGCTGCTGGGTACCCCCCGGGAGACAGGAACGGCCGGTTTTCCTCTTCCGTACCAGACCGCCCCTCGACAACGCCGCCTCGCGGCCGGAAATTTTTCTTCCCCTTTACCCCGCGCCATGCCCGACACGGAGTCTCCCAAGGCCCCCGGCGAGATCGAACTCGATACCGCGCCGCAGGAACCGCTCGCTCCCAGCAGCGACGGGCAGTCCGGCGATGGGGCCGCCGGCGGTGGACTGGAAGGAATGATCGACCTCCCGGTCGTGGAGAACCAAAACAAAAACCGCCGCGGCCAGCGGCCCGAGTGGTTGCGCGTGAAGCTGCCCTACGGCGAGACCTACAAAAACGTCCTCGACACCGTCGAGGAGCACGACCTGCACACCGTCTGCCAGAGCGCGCGCTGCCCCAACATGGGCGAGTGCTGGAGCAAGGGCACGGCCACGTTCATGATTCTGGGCGACGTGTGCACGCGCTCCTGCGGCTTCTGCGCCGTCAAGACGGGCCGCCCCGAGGAAGCGGGCCTGGACTGGGACGAGCCGCGCCGCGTGGCCGAGGCCGCCGCCAAGATGGACCTTCAGCACGCCGTCATCACCAGCGTCAACCGCGACGAGCGCGAGGACGGCGGCGCCCCCATCTTCGCGGAGGTCATCCGCCTGATCCGCGAGAAGCAGCCCGGCTGCACCGTCGAGGTCTTGACGCCCGACTTTCGCGGCATCGAGAGCGCCATCGAGACCGTCTTCGACGCGCAGCCGGACCTCTTCAACCACAACGTCGAGACGGTGCCGCGCCTCTACCGTCGCGTGCGCCCGCAGGCCGACTACGAGCGCAGCCTGCGCGTGCTCGACATGGCCAAAGAAGACGGCCTGCGCACCAAAAGCGGCATCATGGTGGGCCTCGGTGAAGAGCGCGAAGAGGTCCTCGAGATCATGGACGACTTCGTGGAGATCGGCCTCGACGTGATGACCATCGGCCAGTACCTCCAGCCCAGCGAGATGCATCTGCCGGTGGAGGACTTCGTGCGGCCGGAGGTCTTCGACTGGTACAAGGAGGTCGGCGAGGCGAAGGGCCTCGATCACGTCGAGTCCAGCCCGCTCACGCGCTCCAGCTACCACGCCGAGGAGCACGTGTAGCGTCGCGAAGTGGCAAGATTGAAAATCGGGGATTGGGGACCTCTCTGAATGGCAATTATTATATTCCGAACAGCGCGTACTGGACCTCTTCAGATATCGCACCGGCGCTTCTCAACTTACAGGCCTCTCCCGCAGACGAGGCGCAGGCGTTACGCAGAGCGCTTCCGGAAACGACCGCGAAGCAGTACGAACAGTCGTAGCTTTGCGTTGCCGTCTCGACTAATAGAATAGAAAAGCGCCCCGGCTCACAGCGAGCGGGGCGCTTTTTTATTTCTGGACGTTTCCGAACGAGACGCTGACGGCTGACAGCCGATAGCTGACGGCTAATACCCATAGATCGAGAAGTCGTCGCGGCGCATGTGTAGCACCAGCACGATGGCCAGCATCGCCGTGTTAGCCAGCATCGCCGAGCCGCCGTACGAGACGAACGGCAGCGGAATTCCGATCACCGGCAACAGGCCCGTGGCCATCCCCACGTTGACGAAGACGTGGATCAGGTAGATGCCCGCCGCCCCGGCGGCGACCATCGAGCCGAAGGGGTGCTTCACCCGCGCCCCCAGCTGCACGAGGCGAATGATGAGCACCCCGAAGAGCACCAGCACCACCACGCTCCCGACGAAGCCCATCTCTTCGCCGATTACGCTGAAGATGAAATCGGTCGACTGCTCGGGGATGTAGGCGCCCTGCGTCTGGGTGCCTTCCATGTAGCCTTTGCCCCAGAGCCCGCCCGAGCCGATGGCCGCCTTGCTCTGCACGAGGTGAAAGCCCACGCCCTTGCGGTACTCCGGCGCGTCGGGGTTGGTGAAGGACTTGATGCGCGCGGTCTGGTGCGCGGCCAGCACCTCGTTGACCGCCACGGTGGAAACGAGGATGACCCCGCCGGTGAAAAGCGCCGCCAGGATCGTCATGTAGCGCTTGCGCGTGACCCACCAGATGCCCGCCGTAAAGAGCGCGGCGAAGCCGATGGCGACCCAGAGCCACCACCCCACGGTGGTTCCGCGAATGGCGAAGTAGCCGGCCACGCCCGGGGAGATCATCAGCGCGCAGGTCGCCAGCGGCAGCCCGCTCCAGAAGAGCATGATCGGGATGAGCCCCAGAAAGACCAGCGCCGTGCCCGTGTCGTTCTGCATGACGATCAGCACCGCCGGCAGAACCAGCAGGGCCACCGCCCCGGCGGCGTAGCGCACGTTGCCGCTGCCGCGCCGGTCGTCGTTGGCCGGCTGTGAGGAGAGCAGCTTGGCCACGGCCATCACCGTGCCCACCTTCGCCAACTCGGAGGCTTGAAACGTCATCCCGCCGATCACCAGCCACGCGGTAGCCCCACCCACCTCCTTCCCGATGGCGAGCGTGAGCAAGAGCAGCCCGATGCAGAAGGCGTACGCCGGGTACGCCGCGCGCTGGTACGCGCGCACCGGCAGCATCAGCGCGATGCCCACCCCCACCGTGCAGATAATCGCCCAGACGAGCTGGCTCCGAAAGTTTTGCTGCACGCTCTCGGCCAGAAACTTCGCCGCCGGCCCGTGGGTGGTGCTGTAAATGGCCGCGAGGCTGGCCGCGATCAGCGCGAGCCAGGTCAGAAACGTCACGTGGTCGACCTTGCGATACCAGGCGGTCATCTGGGTGCGGGGGAGTGGGCGTGCGGGAGTGTGGGGGGTTCAGATCTCGGAGGAAGGTCCAGTAGAGAACGCCGGGGGCAGGTCGGAAGGAGGCTACTGGTTTTCTGCTCTCATCTCGAGACGCACGCGCAAGTGCAGACGGTTCGGAGCACGCCACGAAGCGACATCTTTCCACCAGGCACGAAAACGACCTGCCACGACAATACGCAAGCGAAAAAGACCCCCCCGCACTCAGTCAGTTCGTCGTCTCAATCGGC
>PXTX01000074.1 GCA_003023275.1 Bacteroidetes bacterium SW_4_67_19 | reverse complement strand
GGCTGCCGAACGACTTCGGCGATGACTTCGGCGTCCTCGGGCGCTTGGAAGAGCGACGCAGAGCCGTTTCTGAAGCGTCACGGGAGCGTTACGGGCACACGTTCGCTCTTTCCGCGCGCCGTGTCGTTACTTTGACGCTCCCCCGTCCTTTTTCTCCCCCGCGCCTTTCGCTTCCGTGCGTCTTTCTCGCTCTTCGCGCCTTCTCGTCGCCGCGCTCGCCGTCGTCGCCGCGCTCACGCTCACCGGCTGCGCCGGCAGCAGCCTGCTCGACCAGATGGTCAACTTCTGGTCACTCGGCGCCTGCGGGACGGTGCTGGTCATCCTGGACATCATCGCGCTGGTGGAGCTGGCCGGCAGCCCGCGCTCGACGGGCGACAAGATTCTGTGGGCGGCGGTCGTGGTGATTTTCCCGTACGTGGGGTGCCTGGTTTACTATCTGTTCGGACGGTAAAGCGGCTTCGGGGAAATGGCCTCCCAGAAACGGGAGATCGTGGATGGCCCGCTCCCTTCGGTCGCCGAATGGTAGATCGGGTCTTGCATGGTAGATCGGGTCTTGCCCAGCGATGCTTCCGCCGAACGAAAACCACCATCTACCATCCACCACAACCCCCCATCTACAACCCACGCAGCAGGTCGATGCGCCAGGTGAGGGCTTCTTCGTAACGCCTGGGGCTGAAGCCTTCCTCGCGGTACTGCACGCGCCCGCCCTTGCCGATCAGCACGGTGGTGGGAATGCTGCGCACGCCGAAGGCGCCCGCCACCTGTCCGCCGGCGTCCCAGTAGAGCGGGAAGGTGTAGCCGGCCTCGTCGATGAACTGGCGCGCGCGGGCCTTCGTGTCGTTCCAGCTCGTGTTGACGGCGAGAAACTTCACGTCGTTCGCGTCGCGGTATTTTTCGTACACGTCCTGCAGGTGGGGGAACGCCTCGTGGCAGGGGCCGCACCAGGAGGCCCAGAAGTCCAGCACGAGCACCTTGCCGTCGAGCGCGCCGGCGCGGAGGGAGTCGCCGCGCAGCGAGTCGCTCGTCGGCAGCCGGGTGAGGCGCAGCGGCGGAGCCGCGACGTCGATGCGCTCGCGCAGGAGGTGGCCGCGCGCAAGGCGGGCGAGGGTGCTGTCGAGACCGGCTTCGGAGCCGTGCTGCTCGGCGTAGAGGCGGCGAAAGAGCGAGCGCGCCGGCCGCAGTGACGGCTGGCGGCGAAGCGCTTCCCGGGCCGCCGCGCGAGCGCGTTCGGGCTGGCCGAGCTTGTCGCGGGCCTGCGCCAGGTGCGCCCAGCCGGGGGCGTTGGACGGATTCTCCCGCACCGCGCGGGCGAGCACCTCGGCGGCCTTCGCGTAGTTCTGGCGGCGGTAGTGGATGCGCCCCAGCACGGCACGCTCCCGCCCGCGCCGACGCCGGACGTGCCGGCGGCGCTCCCGCGGGGTGAGCGGGACCGCCGCCCAGTCCCATCCGCTCGTCGTTTTGTAAAAGGAATAGCGCCGCGACGCCTCGGGCGCGGCCTCGACGGCGCGGCGGGCGTGCTTCAGAGCCGCGTCGTAGCGCCCGGCGCCGGCCAGCGCCTCGGCCAGCTGGCGGTGCGCCCGCGCCCGGTTGACCTGCTCGCGCTCTATCCACCGGCGACCCGCCCGAATCATCTTCTCGGTCTGGCCAGCGTCGCGGTATGTGTTGAACAGCGCCTCGTGGACGCCGCTCTCGAAAAACGAATCGGGGAAACGCTCCAGGAAACCGTCAGCGTGCTTTTTCGTCCGGGCGGGGCCGGCCCCCTCGGCGGTGGCGCGGCGGAAGGCAGCCATCTCGGCCTCGGGACTGCGCGGGGCCGCCTCGGCAATGGCCGCGCCGACGGTGCGCGCACGGTCCCGGCGGCCCAGCGCGAAGTAGGCGCGCTGCACCTCGCGTAGCGTCGCCACGTCGCCGGCGTGCTGCCGGCGGACGCTGTCGATCCGGGCGAGCACGGCGCCGCGCAGCGAGTCGGCCCGGGCAGGGCGCTGCTGGGCCTGGAGGGCGCGCTGGTGCGCCCGGGCGACGAGGTGGTCGGGATGGAGCGCCCGTTCGCGGCGGTAGGCGCGCATCAGCGTGTCGCGGATGGCCTGCCCCTCGTAATGCGCCCGCAGAAAGGCGGCGCGGGCAACGTGCGCGCCGCGCACCGGCTCCCCGTCCGCGCCGTAGATCATGCGGCCCCAGCCGGCAGCCCCGCCCTGCTGGTCTTTCACGCTGTCGGACTGCACGTAGAAGCGCAGAACGCGCGCGCTCGAATCGGGCCTGACCTGCGCCGTCCAGCGCGCGCCCTGCTTTTGCATCGAAACGATCCGGTAATTCGGCTTCCCGGTGCGCCAGACCAGTTCCAGCGTGTCGGGGGCGTGCAGCCGCGCGGGGGGCGGGCTGCTCGGGCGTCGCCTGCTCGGGCGCCGCCTGCTCGGGCACCGCCTGCCCGGACGCGCTCGCCCCGGGCGGCGCGGCGGGGGGCGGCGCGGTGCAGCCGGCACACAGCACCAGCGCGAGCAGGGCGGCGAAGGACGAGCGAGCGGTCACGAGCAAGAGCCGGGCGAGAGCGGGAACGGCAACGCGCGTGCGAATCACGAACCGTCCCTACCGCACGTTCCCGACAACCGGCCCCCGTCGAACGAAAACCATCGACTATCAACAATCCCCCATACACGGAAACGACGGCTCGCCTCGCTTCGTTTTATGTGTTCGTGCTCCCACTCACCCGCCTCGCCCTTTGCCGATGGACCTCATCATCGACGTCGCCCTCGCCCCCACCGACGACGCCAAGCTCACGCCGCTGGAGGTGCTGCGCGACTTCGCCTACGCCTCCCCCAGCTGGCACTACCTCGAAGACGCCTCCCGCCACTACGCCGGCGAAAAGGGCCGCGAGGCCTGCATCCTGCGCCACCACGTGCTCGACGGCTCGACGGACGTGGACCTGGCCTTCTCGTCCCGCCCCGATGCGCCGATGGGCAAACAGGCGCTGCATCTCACCGTCATCGAGCCCGGCGAGGCAGAACGCGAGTTCGACGCCGAGGAGCGCGACGAGATCGCAGAGCATTTCCTGGAGCATCTGCGCGCGCACCTCGACGCCCAGGGCCGCCACGCCGATCTGCACGTGGAGCGCGGTGACGCGGAGGGGGTGAAAGAAGAGGCGTGAACGAGGTGCGCGGACCGCTTTCGGGGCCTCCATCGAGCGGTTCTGGCACAACCTCAAACACTGCACAACGGCTCGACCTTCAACCGCGAGCCTTTCACTCCACCAGCCGCAGGCCCGCGAACTTCAGCCGCAGCTTCTTCTGGCCCACCTCCTTCCCGAAAAAGACCGTCGCGGTGGCCTTCTCGCCCTGCCCGTCGCGCGAGAGCACCTTGCCCTGCCCGAACTTGGGGTGCTCCACCTGCGCCCCCGGCACGATCTCGCCCCCCTTGCCCTCGTCGTAGACCACGCGCCGCCCGCTACTGGCGCCCGCGCCCGACTCGCGTGGAGGTGTCCTCCGAGCGCAGGTTGCGGCGGTAGTAGTGCGGGTCGTCGCCCCGGTAGTTCGAGTCGCCGCTTCCGCCGCCGGCGTCCACCGAGAAGCGGCCCTCGTCCCGCTCGTGGCGCTCGCCCGCCTCGGTGCGCACCGCGTCCGGGTCCACCTCCTCCAGGAAGCGCGAGCGCGTGGCGGACTGGCGGTCGCCGTAGCGGTAGCGGCTGCGCGCGTGGCTCAAGAACAGGCGCTCCTCGGCGCGCGTGACGCTGACGTAGAAGAGGCGGCGCTCCTCCTCCAGCTCATCCGGCTCCTCGGTGGCGCGCTTCAGGGGAAACAAGCCTTCCTCCAGCCCGCTCACGAAGACGACCGGGTACTCCGTGCCCTTCGAGGCGTGCATCGTCATCAGCGTGACGCGGTCGGTGTCGTCGTCAGGCTGCGCATCCTCGTCGGTCAGCAGCAGCACCTCTTGCAAGAAGCGGCTCAGCGTGGCGTCCTCGCTCGCTTCGGTAAACTCCGAGACCGCCCCGATCAGCTCCTGCACGTTTTCCCAGCGCACCAGATTTTCGCGCGTGTGCTCCTTGCGCAGCTCGTCCAGCAGGCCCGCCTCCTTGATGAGGTCTTTCGCCAGGTCCTCCGCCGGGGCGTCTTCGGCTTTCGCGGCGTATTTTTTGATGAGAAAGCCGAACTTCTCGACGGCGTTTTTGGCGCGCGTGCTCAGGGTAGAAATCGCCTGCACGTCTTCGACGGCCTGCCAGAGCGTAAGGCCGTGCTCGCTCGCGTAGTCGAACACGCGCTCCTGCGTCTTTTGCCCAATGCCGCGCTTGGGGTAGTTGATGACGCGCCGCAGGCTCGCCGCGTCGCTGGGGTTGACCACCAGCTTCAGGTACGCCAGCACGTCCTTGATCTCCTTGCGCTGGTAAAAGGAGGTCCCGCCGATGATGCGGTAGGGCAGGTCTCCCTGGCGCAGCTCTTTTTCGAGCGCGCGGCTCTGCGCGTTGGTGCGGTAGAGGATGGCGAAGTCGCTGAAGGCGTAGCCGTCGCGCACGTGCAGGTTGCGGATGCGGCGCTCGATCTTCTGCGCTTCGTCCTTTTCGGAGAGCGCTTCCATCACGACGACCGGCTCGCCCTCGTCGTTGCCCGTCCACAGCTCCTTGTCGAGCTGGCCGTCGTTCTGGTCGATGACCGAGTCGGCCAGCTGGAGGATGCGCCCGGTCGAGCGGTAGTTCTGCTCCAGCCGCACGACCGTCGCGCCCGAGTAGTCGCGCTGAAAGGAGAGAATGTTCTCGATGTCGGCCCCGCGAAAGGCGTAGATGCTTTGCGCATCGTCGCCGACGACGCAGAGGTTCTTGTGGCGCGCGGAGAGCTGCTGGGCGAGCGTGTACTGCGCCTTGTTGGTGTCCTGGTACTCGTCGATGTGGACGTAGCGCCAGCGCTCCTGGTATTTTTCGAGCACGTCGGGGTGATTTTCGAACAGGTCGATGGGCCGCAAGAGCAGGTCGTCGAAGTCCATCGCGTTGGCCTTGCGGAGCGCCTGCTGGTAGGGGCCGAAGACGCGTGCAGCCATCTCCTGCACTCGCCCGCGAGCGATGGTTTCGTACTCCGCGGGCGCGAGCATCTGGGTTTTGGCGCTGGAAATCTTACGCTGGAGCGCGCGCGGCTTGAACTGCTTCGCGTCGATGTCGAGGCGCCCGCAGAGGTCGCGGATGATGCGCTTCGCGTCGGAGGGGTCGTAGATCGAGAAGTCCTGCGAGTAGCCCAGCTTGTCGGCCTCGCGGCGCAGGAGGCGCGCAAACGTCGAGTGGAAGGTGCCCATCCACAGCCCCTTCACGCCGCGGCCGTCCGGGCCGCCGACGAGCGCCTCGACGCGCTGCTTCATCTCGCGGGCGGCCTTGTTGGTGAAGGTCAGCGCCAGCACCTCGCGCGGCGTGGCCCGGCCGGTGGCCAGCAGGTAGGCGATGCGGTGGGTGAGGGTGCGCGTCTTGCCCGAGCCGGGGCCGGCGATGATGAGCACGGGGCCGTCGGTGGTCTCCACCGCCTCGCGCTGCTTCTCGTTGAGGCCGGCGAGGATGTGCGTTGCCTCCTTGCGGTCGGCGGCGCGGGAGGCGTCGGCGGTTTGCTCCGAGCGCGGCGGGAGGGTGATCTGGCGGGACATGGGGCGGGGCGGGTGCGCGTCTGGGGAGTCGGTTTTTCGAGCCGGGCGTAACATGCAGGGACCCGGCGCCGGGGCCGGTCCCCCCTTGTGGTGCTGTGCCCGGCGAAAAGCAAAGCGTTCGGCAAAAGATACCGTCGTCCGCCGTCTGCGGTCCGCCGTCCCGTCGCGGGTTGATTACGAGCGCGCAGCGGCGTATCCTGTCACCGCCCGCTTCGGGCCGACTGCTCTGCTCTCTCCTCCTCTTCGCCTGCCCGCCGATGCGCCTCCGCCTTGCCTGCCTCGCCGCCCTCTTTGCCCTGCTGGGAGCGGCGCTCTCCCCCCCCGCCGCGCACGCCCAGCAGACCGACGGCCAGCAGCGGCCCGCTACCGACCGGACGGAAAACCTGCCCGGCAACCTGCCCGCGTTCGCCCCGCTCGACCTGCCGCCGCCCAATGCGTACCGCTCGGCCAGCGGCCGCCCCGGCCCGCAGTACTGGCAGAACGCGGCCGACTACGAAATCGATGTGACGCTCGACCCCGAAGCCGAGCGCCTCGACGGGACCGTGCGCATCTCCTACACCAACAACGCGCCCGAGGCGCTGGACCGCCTCTGGGTGCAGCTCGACCAGAACCTCTTCAAGGAAGGCAGCCGCGGCGCGGCGCTGACCGGCGAGGAGGACCGCTTCAGCGGGGCCTTCGGCGAAGGCGGCTACGACATCACGAACGTGCGCATCGAGCACGGCGGGCAATCCTACGAGCCGGAGTACCTGATCGACGGCACGATCATGCGCGTTTCGCTCGATGAGGCGCTGGGCGCCGAGGACGGGTCCCTCTCGCTTTCGATGGACTTTGCCTTCCAGATTCCCGAGTACGGCGCCGACCGCATGGGCCAGTTCGACGCCGCGGCGGGCACGGTCTTCCAGCTGGCGCAGTGGTACCCGCGCATGTTCGTCTTCGACGACGTGAACGGCTGGAACGTGATGCCCTACCTGGGGCAGGGCGAGTACTACCTCGAATACGGCACCTTCGACGTGAACGTCACCGTGCCGCGCGAAATGATCGTCGCTGCCACGGGCACGCTCGAAAACCCCGGCGAGGTGCTCAGCACGCGCCCCGACGGGAGCGGCCCGCTGACGTGGCAGTTCCACGCCGAGGAGGTGCGCGACTTTTCGTGGGCGGCGTCGGAGAGCTTTATCTGGGACGCCGCGCGCGCCGAGACCGGCGACGGAAATCCCGCGCTGGTGCAGAGCTTCTACCCCGAAGAAGGCATCGGGAGCGGGCCGGCGAAGGGCCGGAATGCCGGCTGGGAGCACTCCACCGAGTACGTCCAGCATTCCATCGAGCACTACTCGGAGCGGTGGGACGCGCCGTACCCGTACCCCACGGCGACCAACGTGGCGGGCATCGTGGCCGGGATGGAGTACCCGATGATCGCCTTCTGCTCGGTGGAGTCGCGCGGGCCGAGCCTCTTCGGCGTGACCGACCACGAGTTCGGCCATGAGTGGTTTCCGATGGTCGTCGGCTCCGACGAGCGGCGCCACGCCTGGATGGACGAAGGAATCAACACGTTCATGAACCAGTACTCGACGCTCGCCTACTACGACCAGTCGCCTGCGCAGGTGCGCCAGTCGTTTCGCGCCGCCGTGCGCGAGGGCGCCATCGACCGCGCCGCCGACCGGCCCATCCTCACCTATTCGGACCGCATCCCGTACGATCAACTCGGCTTTCTGGCCTACAACAAGCCCGCCGCCGGCCTCTTCCTCTTGCGCGAGTACGTGCTGGGGGCGGAGCGCTTCGATGCGGCCTTTCAGTCCTACTACGACCGCTGGGCCTACCGGCACCCGCAGCCGGCGGATTTCTTTCGCACCATCGAGGACGTGACCGGCGAGGACCTGGACTGGTTCTGGCGCGGCTGGTTTTTCTCCAACGACCGCATCGACCAGGCGCTCACCAACGTCTCTACCAGCGGCGACACCACGCGCGTGCAGGTCGCCCAGCAGGCGGGCCTGCCGATGCCTGTCGAACTGCGCATCGAGCGCGACGACGGCTCGGCCGCCACGCGCCGCCT
>PXTX01000073.1 GCA_003023275.1 Bacteroidetes bacterium SW_4_67_19 | reverse complement strand
CGCCCCATCGCTTCGGTGACGGCCAGCGCCCCCAGCTCTTCGGGGCGAACGTGACGGAGCGCGCCCCGGTTCGCCTTGCCGACGGGGGTGCGGACGCTGGATACGATGTACGCTTCGTTGGTTTCCATCGGTCGTTTCGGTTCGAGCGGTGAGAGGGGCGTTCGGGCGTTCGTGGCTTTTCAGCTCGAGGTTCGGAGTGTGGAGTTCGGGGTTCCTCGTTTGGCGAACGGGGCGAGCGGGATGAAAAACTCCGAACCCCGAACTCGCGACCGCGCGAGCAACGCGAAACGCTAATTGCGCAGCGGTTTGCCTTCTTCGAGCATGTGGCGGATGCGGGCCTGGGTTTTCTCCTCCCCCAGCAGGCTCAGGAAGGCTTCGCGTTCGAGGTCGAGCAGGTACTCTTCGCGCACGGGCTGCGGGGCCGCGAAGGTGCTTGTCGTACGCGGTGATGAAGCCGCCGTCGAGGTACTGCTGCAAGGCCACGACGAAGGCCGAACGCGTCGGGCGGCCCAGCGCGGTGATCTCGCCATGCGAGGCCGGCGGCGCGTAGCCCTGATTCGAACGACGCAGCACCTCTTCCTTCGCCGCGTAGAGGCGGCGGTCGTCGTTCATCACGACGCGCGCGTTCCGCGGCAAGTAGCCCATGTCGCGCGCCTGCTCGGCGCTTTCGGCGACGTCGGCCTGCGCGACCTGCTCGAAGAACGCGCGCAGAAACGGCTGAATGTGGCTCGGGTGGTCATCCGGCGCGCGCTCATCGGCGAGGGCCGCCAGGCGCATCGTGCCCGTGCCGGCGGGGATCAGCCCGACCCCCAGCTCCACGAGGCCGATGTAGCTCTCGGCGGAGGCCACCGGCTGCGGGCAGGCCATCACCATCTCGCACCCGCCGCCCAGAACGCGTTGATGCGGCGCCACGACGACCGGCTTTTCCGAATAGCGCACGCGCTGAATGGCCGTCTGGAAGCCCTCGAGCGCGTCTGCGATCTGGCCGAACTCGCCCTGCGCGGCGGCCATGCCGAACTCGCCCAGGTTGGCGCCGACGGAGAAGTTTTTGCCCTCGTTCCCGATCACCAGCCCGCGCAGATTGCGGTCGTTTTCGACCTGCTCGATCACCTCCACGAGGCCGCGCATCACGCTTTGCCCCAGCGCGTTGGACTTCGACCGAAACTCGTACAGCGCCACGCCCTCGCCCAGGTCCAGCAGCGCCGCCTCGTCGCCGGTCCACAGCTCGTTGCTACGGTCGGTCTTGACATTCGCCAGGCTCAGCTCGTCGGACGGGCGCGGGTCCCCGACGTAGCCGCTTTCGGAAGGAACGTACACCGCGCGCGTGCGCCTCTCTGTGTGGTAAAAGGAGGAGTCGCCGCTCTGCTGCATTTGCTCCACCCATTCGGGCACGTCCAGGCCCTCGTCGCGCATCCCGTCGAGGACGCGTTCGAAGCCCAGCGCGTCCCACGTCTGGAACGGCCCCAGTGTCCAGCCGAAGCCCCAGCGAATGGCGCGGTCCACGTCCGCCGGGTTGTCGGTAATCTCTCCGATGCGGCGCGCGCTGTAGGCCAGCAGGTCGAGCGTCGTCTCGCGAAAGAAGCGGCCCGCGCGCCCGTCGTCGTCGTAAAGCGCGGTCAGGCGCGCGGTCAGGGCGCCCGCCTTTTCGAACGGGCTCACGTCGATTCGATCGCCCTCGCCGGGCGCTTCGTAGTCGAGCGATTCGGGATCGACCGACTTGATCGTGCCGTCCTCTTTTTTGTAGAAGCCCTCGCCGGACTTGGCCCCCAGCCGCCCGTTCTCCACCAGCTGGTCGAGCAGGTCAGGCGTCTGGAACGCCTCGCGGCGTTCGTCATCGGTGGCTTTCTCGTAGAGATTGTCGGCCACGTCCTTCAAGACGTCGAGGCCCACCACGTCGGCGGTGCGGAAGGTGGCGGATTTGGGGCGCCCGACGAGCGTGCCGGTCAGCGTGTCGATCTCTTCGATGGAGTAGTCGCCTTCGGTAACGTAGCGAATGGCCTGAAGCTGGCCGTAGACGCCCACGCGGTTGCCCACGAAGTACGGCACGTCATTGGCCACGACGATGCCTTTGCCCAGCCGCAGGCGGCCGAACTGCGCGACGCGCTCGACGACCTCCGGCGCGGTGGCCTCCGTCGGCACCAATTCCAGCAGCTTCAGGTAGCGCGGCGGGTTGAAAAAGTGCGTCCCGAGAAAGCGGCGCTTGAAGTCGTCGGAGCGCCCCTCGGTGACTTCGTGAATCGGCAGCCCGCTCGTATTGGTCGAGATGACCGTATCGCCCGAAACGGCGCCTTCGATGCGCTCGATGACGTCGCGCTTGACGTCGAGACGCTCCACGACGGCCTCGATCACCCAGTCCGCCGCGGCGACGGCGGCCTCGAAATCCTCGGCGAAGTTGCCCAGCGTAACCCGCTCGGCGGCGTCGCCCGAGAAGAACGGATCGGGGCTGGCGTTGCGCGCCGTCTCGAACCCGCGTTCGACGACGGCATTGGTCGACCCGTTTTCGCCGTCCTCGGCCGAGGGCGCGATGTCGAGCAGGTGCACGTCGAGACTGGCGTTGGCGAGGTGCGCCGCGATTTGCGCGCCCATCGTGCCGGCGCCCAGCACGGTCGCGGTGCGAAACGGGCGGTGCGTCGGCGGGGCGGCGAGGTCGAGCGCGCGCGTGTCGAGCGTCTGGGTTTCCATCGGTTCTCGGAGAGGCGGCTGGGTGAAGGGGACGCGGAGCGGAGCGCGTGACTTAACGCTGTTAACCTGAAATGCGTGGCGTTCGCGCAAGATCCCGTACCGGGGCGTTTGATTTCGACATTTGTTTTACGCCTTTTTTAAAATAGATGTTGCAGGGCGTCGTCGGTTTGCGGCGCGTTGCTGTTTTCGGACAACGTAGCGCTGTGCCCCTACGGGTTGTTGACGAACGGTTCGGCCCAGCCGGTAACGGCGCGGCCCGAACCCCCCCGCACTCCCGCACCCAAACACCCAAACCCCCCAACACGTCAACCATGAACTCGATGCTCGCGCTCGTCCTCGGCGGCGGCGCCGGAACGCGCCTCTATCCGCTCACGAAGCCGCGCGCCAAGCCCGCCGTGCCGCTGGCCGGCAAGTACCGCCTCGTAGACGTGCCCGTCTCGAACTGCATCAACTCGGAGGTCAACCGCATCTTCGTCCTCACGCAGTTCAACTCCGCCAGCCTCAACCGCCACATCGCGCGCGCCTACCGCTTCGACCGCTTCGGCGCGGGATTCGTCACCATCATCGCGGCGGAGCAGACGCCCTCCTCGAAGGACTGGTTCCAAGGCACGGCCGACGCGGTGCGCCGGACGCTTCCGCACCTCGACAGCCACCGCCACGACCAGACGCTGATCCTCAGCGGCGACCAGCTCTACGCGATGGACTATCGCAAGCTGCTGCGCCACCACAAGGAAAACGACGCGGCCGTCACGCTGGCGACCATTCCCGTTACCGCCGACGACGCCCCGGCCTTCGGCATTCTCAAGACCGACGACGAGAATCACATTACCGAGTTTCACGAAAAGCCGCCGCGCGAGAAACTCGACGGCAAGGAAAGCCCCGTCAGCCCGGCCATGCAGGAGCAAGGCCGCATCTATCTCGCCTCGATGGGCATTTACCTCTTCGACCGCGAGGTGCTGAGCGAAATGCTCCGCGCCCACCCCGACGACCACGACTTCGGCGGGGAGATCATCCCGCGCGCCATCCGCGAGCGGCGCGTGGTCAGCTACCCCAGCCGCAACCGCCGTTCTCGATTTACAGCCCCGACCAGCCGCTCTACACCAACGCGCGGATGCTGCCGCCCGCGAAGATCCAAGACGCCCACACCCGGCACTCGCTCATCTCGGAAGGCAGCGTCCTCACCGACTGCGAACTAACCGAATCGGTCGTCGGTATTCGCTCCTACATCGAGCGCGGGGCCACGGTGAAAAACACCGTCTTCATGGGGACGGACTTCTACCCGTGGCAGCCCCCCACCTCGCGCCGCGTGACGGAAGGGCCGCCGCAAGCGGGCATCGGCGAAGACTCGCACGTCGAGAACGCGATCATCGACAAAAACGTCTCCATCGGCAAACATTGCCGCATCGAAAACCGCGAGGGCGTCGAGGAAGCCGAGGGCGAGAACTACCAGATCCGCGACGGCATCGTGGTGATTCCGAAGAATACGCGGATTCCCGACGGAACGGTGATTTGAGTGCGGGAATGCGGGCGTCTGGGAGTGTGGGCGTGCTTCTTTCGAGCGTCTTGCCATTCGGAAAAGAGCGTGATGCGTGATGCGTATTGCGTGAGGTAGTCCACCCGCAACGCCTCTGGTCGATTGCCACCGGCCCCGCCGTTCCGAACAGGAGGCCGCCTCGCATCTTCTTTCGACGGCCGTAAATTAGCAAATTCACGCGCCCCGACCGCAGGGCAGGGCCCCTTGCGGGTCATGCCCTTGTGGTAGAGGTACTCTTGGAGTGCATCACGGGTCACGCATCAGAAGTACGCGTCACGTTTTACGTTTTACGGTTTTGCGCATTATCTTAGCGTTGCGCGGACGCCCTCACCCACACCCCCGCCCCCGTGAACATCGCCATTCTGACCAACGAGTACCCGCCGAACGTCTACGGCGGCGCGGGGGTGCACGTGGAATATCTCACCCGCGAGCTGGCCAAGCTGAACGACGGCGCGCACGAGGTGAACGTGCACTGCTTCGGCGAGCAGCACGCCGACGACGGCAACCTGCACGTGCGCGGCGTCGAGCCGCTCGGCGAGATCGACGCGCGGGACGCCCGCCACGACAAGTTTTTCGACGCCATGCAGCGGAACGTCGTCATGGCCGGCGCCGTCGCCTCCAACGCCGACATCGTGCACGGGCACACGTGGTACAGCCACCTCGGCGGGTGCCTTGCCAAGCAACTCACCGGCGCCCAGCTGGTGCTCTCGACGCATTCCCTGGAGCCGCAGCGTCCCTGGAAAGAAGAACAGCTCGGCACGGCCTACCACGGCTCCAGCTGGGTGGAGCGCACCGCCTACGAGAACGCCGACGGCGTGGTGGCCGTCTCCGACGCCATGGGCCGCGACGTGCAGACCCTCTACGACGTGCCGGGCGAGCGCGTCCGCACCATCCACAACGGCATCGACCTCGACCAGTACCGCCCGCGCCCCGACGAAGCGGTGCTCGAAAAACACGGTGTGGACCCCGACGTGCCGTTCGTGCTCTTCGTGGGACGCATCACGCGGCAGAAAGGCATTCTCCACCTCGTCAACGCCATCGAGCACCTGCCCGACGACACGCAGGTCGTCCTCTGCGCCGGCGCGCCGGACACCGACGAGATCGCCCGCGAGATGGACGCGCTCGTCGAGGAGGCGCGCGCCGCCTCCGACGCGCGCATCGTCTGGATCGACGCGATGCTGCCGAAAGACGAGGTCATCACGCTCTACTCGCACGCAGCGGTGTTCGTCTGCCCGTCCGTCTACGAGCCGTTCGGCATCATCAACTTGGAGGCGATGGCCTGCGGAACGCCCGTCGTGGCCGCGCGCGTCGGCGGCATCCCCGAGATCGTCGTGCCCGGCGAGACGGGGCTGCTGGTGGACCTCGACCAGCACGAGGATGGGTTTACGCCGCGCCACCCCGAACGGTACGCCCGCGCCCTGGCCGACGGCATCGGCGAGCTACTGGGCGACCCCGACCGCCGCCAGCAGATGGCCCGGGCCGCCCGCACCCGCGTCGAGAAGCACTTCAGCTGGCGCCGCATCGCCGAGCAGACGCTCGACTTTTACGAGACGCTGTTGCGGTAAACGAGCGGCGTTATTCGGGCGAACCGTCAAACGCTTGCGTCGTGATGCGTGAAACGTGATGCGTGATGCGTAACGCGTGAGGCCGCTCGTCTTTCGGCAGCATCGCGTCGATCCAGACGATGC
>PXTX01000072.1 GCA_003023275.1 Bacteroidetes bacterium SW_4_67_19 | reverse complement strand
ATTGAAGCGCACCTCCATGCTCTCGAACTGCTGGTCGACCTGCTCGAAGCGCTGGTCGACTTGCTCGAACCGCTCGTCCATGCGGGTTTCCAGCTGGACGAACCGTTCCTCCAGTACGTCGAGCCGGGAGAGGACCTCGCGGTATTCATCCCGCTCGACGGCGTTTTCCTGCACGTACTCGTCGAGCCAGCGGGCAAAGTCCTCGGCCACGGCTTCGCCGAAGTGCTCGCGGACGCTCGGAGGAAGGGTCGTGGGCATGGCGACGATGGATCGTGAAGAAACGACCTACGAACCGTACCCCACGCTCCGCGGGCACGTTCCCCGCCGACCTCGCTAACTCAGGGCAATCGCATTAAAATTATGGACCCGTCCAAACGCGGAGTATAGGCCGTTTGACGAAAACTGCTGAGCCGAAGGCGGACTTGCTTGCGAGTGAAAACGGCCTCGTGAAGCTCTCAAGGCTGTGACACTGTTTTGACGCGATTGCCCTGCCTACCCCCATCAAGCTGGACTTCTCGGTGCCCGCACGCTACGGACGCCGCCTGCGCCCCGGCGACCCGGTTCGTTTCAACGTCGAGGTGGCGCTGGCGCGCTACCGCCTCGGGTCGTCGAGATTTTCCTCACGCATCACGTTTCACGCGACACGCTTCCCCCATGGCCGCGAACACTTCGCTGGCCGGCAGCGTATAGGTGCCATCGAATTGAATTTTTCCCGCCGATCACCCTCCACGTCCTGTGGCTACCCCCAACGAAGGAGACTCCGTCAACGTCCACTACACCGGCAAGCTCGAAGAGGACGGTACGGTCTTCGACACCTCGCGCCCGCCCGACGAGGGCCAAGACGCCAACCCGCTCAACTTCACCCTCGGCGAGCAGACCGTCATCCCCGGCTTCGAGCAAACCGTCGGCGACATGGAACCCGGCGAGGAGCGCTCCGTCACCCTCTCGCCCGAGCAGGCCTACGGCCCGCGCCGCGACGACCTCGTCCAGCAGGTCGAACGCGACGAACTGCCCGACGACATTGAAGCGCGCGTCGGCCAGCAGCTTCAGTTGCGCATGCAAAACGGCCAGACCGTGCCCGTCGTCATCACCGAGGTAGACGAGGAAAGCGAGCAGATCACCATCGACGCCAACCACCCGCTCGCCGGCAAGACGCTCGTCTTCGACATCGAACTGGTCAGCGTCGAGGACGGCGAAGACAGCGGCGAAAGCGAGATCGTGACGCCGTGAGCGACCGTCTGGTTTTCGGTTTGAAATGGCAACACGTGAAACGGCCCCCCTCAGGCGCCGCTGTTCCTCCGGGAGCGGCGGCGCTTTTTCTTTTGCCGATGTCCGTTCTCATGCAGTCGCAGCGCACATCGGTCCTGCAAAATTCGACCTCGCGGCAAACCTTTGACGCGGCAAGGGGTTTATTGCTGATGTGTTTGTCGTATTACATTCTTCACAATGAGAACAATGTCCAGCCGCCAGAAAGACGTCCGGCCGCCAACGACCCGCTCCGCACGATGCCTTCGCTGCTGAAAACGGTTTTCTTTTCCGCACTGCTTCTCGCGCTTTCGGGAACCGCAGGTCCCGAGGCCGCCGCGCAGACTTCCTCTTCCAGAGACGGCGGCGGCGCAAGCAATCATGCCATGCAGGTCGCGCGCGTGCAGTACGGCGGCGGCGGCGACTGGTACAGCGACAAAAAATCGCTCCCCCAGCTGCTGGCGTTCGTGCGCCGCAATACGCTCCTCGACGTGGCCCCGCGGGAAGCGACCGTCAAGCTCTCGACCGATCAGCTTTTCACCTATCCGTACCTCTACCTCACCGGGCACGGCAACGTGCGCTTTTCCCCCGGCGAGGCGCGCCGGCTGCGCCGCTACCTCGAAGGCGGCGGGTTCCTTCACATCGACGACAACTACGGCCTGGACAAATCCATCCGCCGCGAGCTAAAGAAGGTCTTCCCCGACAGGGAGCTGCGCCCGCTGCCGGCTTCGCACCCCATCTACCACACGCATTTCGACTTCCCCGGCGGCCTTCCCAAAATCCACGTGCACGACAAAGACGAACCGCCGCAGGGGTTTGGCCTCTTCTCCGACACGGGCCGCCTGATGGTGTTCTACTCTTACGAGAGCGACCTCGGCGACGGCTGGGACCCCGCCTCCGTGCACGACAACAGCGAGGCCACCCGCCGCCGCGCCCTCCGGATGGGCACCAACATTCTCGTCTATGCCATGACGCATTGAAGCGATTGACGATTTTCGATTGACGATTTTCGGTTGATCGCTCTCTGCTCCCGGGTTGCCTATTCGACAATCGCAAATCGACCCCCGACAATCACCATGCGTAGCTTCAGCGGCCTGCTCCTGCTTCTCGTGTGCATCGGGCTCGTCGTACTGGCGGTGATGAACCCGCAGCCGGACGACTTCCAGCAGTTCGTCGACGAGCAACTCGAAGCGCGCCTCCAGACCGAAGTGCGTAAGCGCGCGGGGGGCGATTCGGCGCTGGGCGGCCTGATCGCCGGGACCGGGGCCGGCATCGCCAGCCGCTACGTCGACCGCGCCACCAGCCGCGACAACTACGTCGTCGCCAGCACCTACACCGTCGACCTCGACGGCGCGAACGCCAGCGAACTGGAGTGGAAATTCCTCGGCGTCGCCGGACGCTTCGTCCCGCTCGAAACGCCGAAGCTGAGCAGCAAAAGCGACAGCGATCCGTAGCCGCCGCGCGCCGCGCGAGGCGGTCGCATTCGAGTCCTCGCTGTTGTAGGTTGAACGCCCCCGCTCTCCCACGCTCCCGCTTTCCCACGCCAAAATGATCGAACTCCAGACCCAGGACCCCGAAATCTACGACGCCATCGAAAAAGAGGTCGCGCGCCAGAACGACGGCCTCGAACTGATCGCCTCCGAGAACTTCGCCTCCCAGGCGGTCTTGCAGGCGATGGGCTCGCCGCTGACCAACAAGTACGCCGAGGGCCTCCCCGGCAAGCGCTACTACGGTGGCTGCCAGCACGTCGACACGGCCGAAACGCTCGCCATCGAACGCGCCTGCGAGCTTTTCGGCGCCGACTGGGCCAACGTGCAACCGCACGCCGGCGCGCAGGCCAACGCCGCCGTCTACCTCACCCTCATCGAGCCGGGCGACACCTTTCTGGGACTCGACCTCGCCCACGGCGGGCACCTCACCCACGGCAGCCCCGTCAACTTCAGCGGCATCCTGTACGAGAGCACGTACTACGGCGTCGAAAAGGACACCGGCCGCATCGACATGGCGACGGTGCGCGAAAAGGCCAACGAGGTCCAGCCGAAGATGATCTCCATCGGCGCCAGCGCCTACCCGCGCGACTTCGACTACGCCGCCTTCCGCGAGATCGCCGACGAGGTGGGCGCGTTTCTGTGGATGGACATGGCCCACACCGCCGGCCTCATCGCGGCGGGCGCCCTGAACGACCCGATGCCCCACTGCGACGTGGTGACGACCACGACCCACAAGACCCTGCGCGGCCCGCGCGGCGGCATGATTCTGATGAAAGGCGACTACGAAAACCCCTTCGGCAAAACCGCCAGCAAAAGCGGCCGCACCAAGATGATGAGCGAGCTGCTGGACTCGTCGGTGTTCCCCGGCACGCAGGGCGGCCCGCTGATGCACGTGATCGCCGCCAAGGCGGTGGCCTTCCGCGAGGCGCTCTCCGACGACTTCACCGCCTACGCGGAGCAGATCATCGAAAACGCGAAGACGCTGGCCGAGGCGCTCGCCGGGCGCGGCTACGACCTCGTCAGCGGCGGGACGGACAACCACCTGGCGCTGGTGGACCTGCGCTCGAAGGGACTCACCGGCAAGGCCGCCGAGCAGGCCCTCGAAGCCGCCGGCATCACGGCCAACAAAAACATGGTCCCCTTCGACGACAAAAGTCCCTTCGTGACGAGCGGGCTGCGCCTGGGCACCCCGGCCATGACCACACGCGGCTTCGGCCCGGACGAATTTNNGGCGCGCGCCGCCGTCGGCGAACTGTGCGAGGCGTTCCCGCTCTACGACTTCGTGGTGGCGTGATTGGGTGCGGGAGTAGGGGGGCGGGGGTGAAAAACGCAGTCGTCGTGGTGAAGGAAGACCGCAAACCATAGCGCGTAAGCTCGAACGCCCGGCCTCGTCGTCGCTCTCCTCAAACGAAAAACGCCCGCACTCCCATCCCCCCGCACTCTCACACCCAGAGCGCGGAACGGATCGGCGGGAGAAGGGGTTTTGAAAAAGCAGTTCGCTCGCCACCAGCCGTTCGCTCGCACGTCCGATGGACCACGCCACGCTCTCGACGTCCACCTACGCCGATCTCGTGGAGTTGGGGCGCCGCCTCTACGAGCGCTCGCTGGTGCGCCGCGAAGACGAAGAAATCACCGACCCGCGCGGGCAGCCCATCGGCTGGCTGCTGGACACGCGCGTCCCCATGCTCGACGGCGAGGTCTTCGGCGAGGTGGGCGCGGTGCTGGCCGAGCGGATGCGCACGAAGGGGCATCGCCAGGTGGCCGGTTACGGGTTCGGCGCGTTCAGCATCGTCTGTTCGGTGCTCAACGCCGAGGGGCCCGACGTAGGCGGCGACGGCGTCGCCGACGGCGAAGACACGCTCGCATTCAAGGGCGGCTTCATCCGCAAGGAGCGCAAAGGGCACGGGCGCCAGCGTCTCGTCGAAGGCCCGCTGCGCCGCGACGAACCCGTCGTGCTGGTCGACGACATCCTCAACAGCGGGCGCAGCGCCACGCGCGCCGTCGCGCTCCTGCGCGAGGAAGGCTTCGAGGTGGCCGGCCTGATGACGCTCTTCAGCTTCACCTGGTCGAGCGGGCGCACGCGCCTCGAAGCCGACGGCCTCTGGGTCGATTCGCTTCTGGACCTGAACCTGCGCGAAGGCGGCCGCAGCACCAACGACTCCCTGTAGTAGGATAGGCGAATTTCACTCCAAGAGCACTTCCCCCTCGTCAATCGCAAATCGCAATGGCTGACTCGCGCACGTCTCCGCCCGACGCGCCGTCCGAGGGCGCTCCGGCGGGCGCTTCTTCGCCCGAAGCGCCGCCGCCGGGCGGTCCCCCCTCCGGCAACGGCACGGCCGATCAGCGGCCGCAGCTCCCGCCCGGCGGAGAAATGTCGTTCATCGACCACCTCGAAGAACTGCGGTGGAGCCTCTTCAAGGGCTTCGCCGCGCTGGCCGGCGGCATCGTCGTGTGCATCGTCTTTCGCGGCTGGATCCTGCGCGAGGTGCTGCTGGGGCCGCTCGAACCGGACTTCCTCATGTACCGCGTGCTCGCCCTCGACGCGGTGCCCGTCACGCTGCTCAACCGCACCGTCACCGGCCAGTTCTTCGCCGACATCGGCGTGATCGTGGCCTGCGGCTTCGTGATCGGCTCGCCGGGGGCCGTGTACTACCTGTGGAAGTTCGTCGAGCCGGCGCTCTACCCCGAGGAAAAAGAGAACCTGCGCTTCTCGGCGGCCTTCGCCAGCTTCTTCTTTCTGCTGGGCGTGGCCTTCGGCTACCTCATCCTCACGCCCATCGCGCTCCAATTTTTCGCCACCTACCAGCTCTCGCCCGAGGTCGTCAATGAGTTCGACATCAGCCGCTACTTCAACCTCTTGATTTTCTGGGCCCTGGGGTGCGGCGTGCTCTTCGAGCTGCCAGTGGCCGTCTACCTCCTGACGAACATGGGCCTCGTCACGCCCGACCTGCTGCGCACCTATCGCAAGTACGCGCTCATGGTCGTGCTCGTGATGGCGGCCATGTTTACCCCGCCGGACCCGATTTCGCAAATGCTCGTGGCGCTGCCGCTGCTTTTGCTCTACGAGGCGTCGATCTACATCTCCGTCCTCACCACGCGGCGACGACGGCAAAAGCAGGCGTGATGAATCGTTGCGCCCCCTTCGCCCCCAACGCGAAACACGCTCTTTTTGAGAAACGTCATGTCGTTCTGCAAAGCGTTCCCAGTCTCGCCTCCGCCATGAAACCCCGCCTCCGACGCGCTCGGCCTGCCCTCATCGCGCTCCTGGCGCTCACGGTCGGCGCCACCGGCGGCTTTCTGTGGCCCGACGACGACTTCTTCGCCCTCCGCAAGAACTTCGAGATCTTCGGGGCCGTCTACGAAGAACTGGCCACGGGCTACGTCGAAGAGATTCCGCCGCAGGACCTGATGCAGGCCGGCGTCGACGCGATGCTCGCCGAGCTCGACCCGTACACCACCTACATCAGCGAGGCGGAGAGCGCCGATCTTGAAATCATCACGCGCGGGCGCTACGGCGGCGTGGGGCTCGACGTGGCGCGGCGCGGCGGAAAGCTCGTCGTGACCGCCCCGCTCGAAGGGGCCAGCGGCTACGAGCAGGGCGTGCGCGCCGGCGACGTGATTACGCAGATCGACGGGCAACCCGCCGCGGGACTCTCGATGAGCGACGTGCAGAGCCTCCTGCGCGGCGAGCCAGGCACCCACGTCGAGATCGTCATCGAGCGCGCCGGCACCCCCCAGCCGCTGACGTTCGTCCTCACCCGCGAGCGCGTCGACCTGGACAACGTGCCGTATCGCGGCTTCCTCGGCAACAGCCCCTCCGCCGCCCCCGTCGCCTACGTGAAGCTGGAGCGCTTCACCCGCACGGCCGCCCCCGAGGTGCGCACGGCGCTGAAGGAGCTTCGCCAAAAAGCCGAGGCGGGCGACCTCGGCGGGGTCGTGCTGGACCTGCGCGACAACCCCGGCGGCCTGTTGGGGGCGGGCGTCGAAGTGAGCGGGCTTTTTCTGGAACAAGGGACGGAAGTCGTCTCCACGCGCGGGCGTACCGAGAAGACGAACAACACCTTTCGCACCTCCGACGCGCCGCTGCTGCCGGACGTGCCGCTCGTGATATTGGTGAACGAACTGAGCGCCTCGGCCTCCGAGATCGTCGCCGGCGCGGTGCAGGACCACGACCGCGGCCTCGTCGTCGGCCGGACGACCTACGGCAAGGGGCTGGTGCAAACGGTGCGCGAGTTGCCGTACAACGCCGCGCTCAAGATGACGACCGCGCAGTACTTCACCCCCAGCGGGCGCACCATCCAGTCCGTCAACTACACGCGCGCCGACAGCCTCACGCGCGCACGGCAGTCCGACACGACCTTCACCACCGACGAGGGCCGCCGCGTCGAGAGCGGCCACGGCATCGCGCCGGACGTGCGCGTGGCCCCGCCGCCACCGTCGCCGCTGGAGGAAGCGCTCGAGCGCCGCGCGGCCTTTTTCTTCTTCGCCAACGAGTACGCCGCCGAGCATCCGCCGGTCGACGCCTCGTTCGCGCCCTCCGACGAGACGCTGGCTGCCTTTCAGCAGTGGCTCGACGCCGAGAACGTCGATTACGAAACCGACGCGGAGCGCGCCACCGACGCCCTGGCCACCGAGCTGCGCAACGGCGACTACGACACGGTCACCGACGAGGTCGACGCCCTGCGCGCGGCCTTGCACAAAGAAAAAGAAGCGGCCTTCACCGAGCACGCGAGCGCCCTCAAAGAGCAGTTGCGCGAAGCGATCCTGGCCCGCTCCGCCGACAAGCGCACCCAGGTTCGCGCCTCCCTCCGGCATGACGTGCAGGCCCGGCGCGCCGCTGCGCTCCTGCGCGACACAGACGCCTACCGCGAGGCGCTGGAGTGAGTGCGGGAGTTCGGGGGGGCGGGAGAGATGAGAGCTGACGCGGGTAGGTATTCACAAACGTAATCGTTTCAGCTCGGTGCGGGCCGTTCGCTCTTGGGCGCGCCTCGCTCCTCCCCTCGGGAAACAACGGGGGAGCGAAAAGATGCACAATGAGCTTTCGCAATGAGCATGAGTCGCACCGGCCCCACTGCCAGCGCCTCACACCAGAACCTCCCGCACTCCCAGACCCCCGCACTCTCGAACACGAATGGACCCTGCGCAAATCGTGCTGCTGGTCGGGCTGGGGCTGGCGGCGGGCGGCGTCGCGGGGCTGCTGGGGATCGGCGGCGGCTCGCTCTTTGGGCCGCTGCTCCTGTTTTACTTCAGCGCCATCGGGGTCGGCGACGCAGCGATTGCGAAGCTGACGGTCGGGTCGAGCCTGTTCTGCACGTTCGTCGTCGGCTCGGCCAGCGCCTACTATCGCTACCGCGCCGGGAGTATCTTGCCGCGCGTGTCGTGGTGCGTGGGCGCGTGCGCCGCCGTCGCCATCATCGCTACCACCCAGCTCGTCACCACGCAGCCGTGGTACGACCGGACCCTTTTCCAGATCGTCCTCGGGACGCTGCTGGCCGTCGTGGGGGCGCGCATGGCGTGGAGCGGCTCCTCCGATTCGGTCGGAGAAGCGTCGCCAAACGAAAACGCGGCGTCCGCAAGCGGCGGCCCCCCGTACTCCTGGCCGCTCCTGGCCGGGGTGGGTACGGGCGCGGGCATCATCTCCCCGGCGGCGGGCGTGGGCGGCGGCGTCGTGCTGGTGCCCGCCTACCACCGCCTGCTGCGCCTGCCGATCAACCGCGCCTCGGGTACCTCCAGCGGCACCATCGTGCTCATCTCGCTGGTGGGGGTCGTGAGCTACGCCGTCAGCGGGTGGGGCGCCTCCGGCCTGCCGGGCGCCGCCGTCGGCTACGTGGATGTCGTGCGCGCCGCGCTCCTGGCCGGACCGTCCATCCTGGGCGCGCGCGGCGGCGTGTGGGCCGCGCATCGCGTACCGGACCGCCTGCTGCGCTGGGGCTTTGCCACCTACGCGCTGGTCGTGGCCGGCAGCATGTTCTACGACGTGTGGGCCGGGTGAGCGCGCCGTCAACTCACGTTGCTGCCGCCTTCGACGAGGAACGTGATCTTCGTGTCCACGCGGTAGCGGGCGACCTGGTTGTTCTCGATGATGGCCTCGAAGTCGCGCACGTAGACGTTCTCGATGTTGCGCACCGAATGCGACGCGCCTTCGACCGCCGCCTCGACGGCTTCCTCGATGGTTTCGCCTTCGGCTTGGACTTCGATGATTTTGGCGATAGATGCCATGATGATACCTCTCGGGATGGGTGAATGAACAGAACCAGCGGGTACTTAATTCCAGATCGGGGAGCGCGTTCGCATCCGTTCAGAGGCCGCGCGTAACCTCTTCGCAAAACCGCCGTCGCTCCCCTGCTCCCGCTCTCCCACGCCCTCCAATGAGCCTTTACCAGCGCTACTTCGCCGCCCTGATGCGCCTGGCCGACGGCGCGCAAGAACGCCACTACGGCGAGCGCAAAGAGCGTCTTTTCGACAGCATCGCGCCCGGGGACCGCGTGGTGGAAATCGGCCCCGGCACGGGGGTGAACCTCGCGCACCTGCCGCCCGGCGTGCGCTACGTCGGCGTGGAGCCGAACCCGCACATGCACGCCCCACTGCGCCGAAAGGCCGACGCGCTGGCGCCCCGAGCACCAGCGAGCGCCCCGACCGAAGGGAAGAAGTACTCTCCGGGGTGGAAGTACTCTTGGGGTGCGCCCCGAGCACCAGCGAGGGGCCGCTAGGTCATCCCCTCGCGAGGGGAGTGCTCCCGGGGTGCGGCCCGGCGGGCGCTTCTACTTCATCGAACACGTCGCCGCGTCCGAGGAAAGCACGCGCCGCCGCGTGCAGCGCTTCATCAAGCCCGCCTGGCGCCCCCTCGCCGACGGCTGCCGTCCCGACCAGTGCACCGGCGCGCTCATCGAGCAGGCCGGCTTCGCCGAAGTACAGATCGACCGTTTCCCTTCCGGCAGTGTGCTGAACCCGATTCGCCCGCACGTGGCGGGGGTGGCGCGGCGGTGAACGGACGACGCCTCTCCCCCTCGCGGAATCGCCGCCCGAATCCTCACCACCGCCGGCGCCGTACTCTTTTGCACCGTGCCCTTTTCTGGAAAGAACACCCCGGCAACGCCTCTCGAAAAGCGCCTGCGCTTCGCGCCGCTTTTTCTCGCCCGCCGCCCGCGCGAAGCGCATCATCAGCGAGCTGCGCCAGAGCGGCAGCGTGGACCGCTCGTACTACACGGGACTGACAATGCGCCTGGCCCGACGATGAGTGCAACTGGCGATTTTCGATTGGCGATGGGCGATTGGTTGCTGCCGGCGGTGCTGGTGCTCATGCTCGGCGGGTGCCTGCCGCACTCCTGTGCAGGCACCGGGCCGTCGCGCGCGCTCCTGCCGGCGGACTCGCTCTCGCGCCGGGTCGCGCGCTCGGTGCCGATGGACACGCTGCGGCGCGTATGGCGGGTAGAAGCGTCGAACGACGCGCCCCTGACATTTCCGCGTACGGCGTTGTTTTTGCAGAACAAACAGGGAAAAGACGCCGCGCTCGCCGTGAGCGACGCCCAGCAGAACGCGCTGCTGTTTTTTTCGGAAAAGGGGCAGCTCACGCGCACGATGCGGGCCGATTCCTTCGCCGCGCCGTATCTCATCGGGCAGCGCGCGGATACGCTCCTGGTGCTGAGCCCGAAGCCGCGCCGGGTTCATTTCGTCGCCGGGGGGCGCGTGGCGCGCAGCCTGACCCCGAACCTGCCGCCGCCGGAGGAGGCGCCGCTTCTGTGGGCGACGGCTGCGGAAGGAAGCCTCTTCGCCAAAACCATCGACCCGGAAGGGCGGGCGGTCGTCACGCGCCACGGAGCACGCGGACAGGGGACGGCGCGACGCGCGCTCGGGCGTCCGCGCTGGCACCATGCCGGGCCGCTTCGCTGGTGGCGCGACTCGCTGGTGAGCGTCTCGGGCTTTCGTCCCGTGACTCACCGCCTGCCGCCGTCCCTAAACGCCGCCCGCGCGCTTCGCCTTACCGGCTTCGACTCGCCGATGCTGCCGCGCACGCGCCAGTACGCCCGAGACGACACGCGCCGTCCGCCCCTCTTGATGCCCGACGCCGCTCCCGCCGGCGCGCGGCTCTTCGCGATCAACCTGCGCGCGGGACGCTTGCGCATCGACGCCTTCGGCCCCGGCGGCCGGCTGACACACCGCCTCACCACGCCCGGCCCGCCCAGAAGCCAGGACGTGTACCCGCGCGCCCTCGCCGTCCGTCGCGGCCCCGACGGGAGCTACGCCCTCGCCGTCGCGCTCACGGCTCCCCGGCCGGCCGTCGCCCTGTACCGCTGGCGGCCCGATTCGACGACGGACGACCGACGACGGACGGCGGCCGTTCGGCCTGCACGGTGATCGCATATCGCTTTGAATCCCGCGCGAAGCCGGGAAGGCCCTCTGGCACGCCGCGTTCCAGCACCCCTCTCGTCTCGCCTCTTTTCAGCAGTGACTCGCACGCCCCTATGCAAACGAACGGACGCTCCTCCACCGAAAACGCCCCTTCTACCGAACAAGCCACCCTCGCCGGCGGGTGCTTCTGGTGCCTCGAAGCGGCCTATCAAGAAATCGAAGGCGTCGAGCGCGTCGTGAGCGGCTACACCGGGGGGCACGTCGAGAACCCGTCCTACCGCGCCGTGTGCAGCGGCGAGACCGGCCACGCCGAGGCCGTGCAGGTCACCTACGCCCCCGAGGTCCTCTCTTACCACGACCTGCTGGAGATCTTTTTCACCATCCACGACCCCACCCAGCTCAACCGCCAGGGCGCGGACGTGGGCACGCAGTACCGCTCCGCGATTTTTTACCACGACGAGGGGCAACGTGAAGACGCCGAGGCCATGATCGACCGGCTCGAAGCCGAAGGCGTCTACGACGGCATCGTGACGGAGGTGGAGCCGCTGGAGACGTTTTACGAAGCCGAGGAGAAGCACCACGACTACTACCGGCGCAACCCCGGCGCGGCCTACTGCCAGACGGTCATCACCCCGAAGCTGACGAAGCTGCGCCAGAAGCACCAGAAGCAGCTGCGCACGTCGTGAACGGCCCTGTGCGAAATCATCGACCGGAACGGCCGGCGGCTCGTTCTGCAAACCTGTTGCGAATTAAAACAGGTTCTGAAAATCACCGGCGCGGTGCTTACGTTGAGGAAGCGCGCTCTCCGTTTCGCCGCCTGCCGTCCGTTCGCTCATGGCCAAGCTCCGCCGCAAGGACCGCGACTCGGCGCTCTTCGCGCTCGACGTGGTCATGCTCGCGCTCATCATCTCCAACCTGGCGCTGATCCTCTTCGAGTGGATCTACGTGGGCACGCCCCTGCGCGGGGTTCTCGAAGACGCCTGGCCGGCGTTCTACCGCTTTTACGAAGATACCATCCACGAGCATTTCTTCTGGATCGACCTCGCCTTCGTGGCGGTCTTTCTGGCCGAACTGCTCGGGCAGTGGATCGCGGCAATCATCGAGCGGCGCTACCACCGCTGGTTCTTTTACCCGTTCATCCACTGGTACGACGTGCTCGGGTGCATTCCCATCGCCTCGTTTCGCTTCTTTCGCGTGCTGCGCGTCGTCTCGATGGTGTTCAAGATGCAGCGCCTCGAACTCATCGACCTCACGCAAACGGGCCTGTACCGCACCTTCGACAAGTACCGGGGCATCATGACCGAGGAGATCTCCGACCGCGTGGTCGTCAACGTGCTTACCGACCTGCAGAACGAGATCGAAGAGGGCAGCCCCGTGGTGGACCGCATCATGCGCGAGGTCGTCGAGCCGAAGCGCGAGATGCTGGTGGCTGCGGCGTCGGAGCGCCTGCAAAAAGCGACCCGCCGCACCCACGCCCTCTACCGCCACGACGCCGAGCAGTACATCGAGCGCCGCATCGCCGAGGCCGTCGAGCAGAACGAGGAGATCGGCCTCATCGCGCAGATGCCCGTCGTCGGGGAGCGCCTGAGCGTGCTTCTGGAGCGGGCCATCTCCGACATCACCTTCCACGTCGTCAACGACCTGGTCGAGGACCTGGGGCGCGCCGACAACAACCCCGTGGTGGGCCGGGTGGCCGAGATTTCCGTCAACGCCGTCTTGCAGGACGGACGCGAAGACCTCGAAACGGCCGGGCGCGAGGCCGTCATCGAGGCGCTGGAGCTGGTGAAGGAACAGGTCAAGGTTCAGCAGTGGAAGCAACGCGAGCGCGAGCAGGCGCTGGAGGAAACGGAAGTGCTGGAAGGCCGCGCCGCCTACCGCGAAGCGCCCCCAGAACGCGTGGCCGACGCCGCGCCGGAGGAGGGAAACGCCGCGCCGGAGGAGGCCCCCTCCTCCAACGGCCAGTCCGAAACGGACGCTCCCGCCCGGTAGTCAATGGGGGATGGTTTTCGGTCCGCTGGTGACGGGAGCGGAAACGACATGATTCCCTACCGAGTGATACCGTTTTGAGGAGATCATGTCGCAATGGAAACCTTCCAGGGCTTCGAAAACCTGGAAGGTTTACGGAAGAAACAGCATCCGACCGGCTGGCATTGCGACACCAACAGATCAAAACGGTGTGAGCGGATGCGAACGGACGACTCCTCCGGCACTCCCAACCCCCACTCTCCCGCTTTCCTACCCGCCGTCAGCGACGAGTTGCTCGCCGGTCTGCGTGAGCGTCTGCGCGAGCTGGTCGAGTCCGCGCGCCGTCCCGCCCGAAACGCTGTCAGCGGCGGTGGAGGTGCGCGCGCCCATTTTCACGAGCAGTTCCCCCACGGCCTGCGCGTCGATCTGGCTGGCCGTAAGTTCCATTTTGAGGCTGTCTAACAGGCTGGTGACGGTCGTCCACTCCGTGCCCTGCAGCCGCTGCTGCCAAGCGTTGATGTTCTGGATGGCCCGGTTGGTGGGAATGTCCTGCACGTTTTGCCGAAGCAGGCTGATGGTGCTTTCGGCAGAGACCGACCCCGGCGCCATCTTCCGGTCGTCGTGCGCCCCGGGCCGGGCCAGATCGCCCTCGACCCGGGCGGTCGTGTCGGCGTCGGGGCCGTTGCCAGTGGTCTGCTCCTCGGTGCAGGCCGAAAGGCCCAGCGCGAGCAGGGCGGCGAGCAGAAGCGGCCGCGCGATGCGGGGGAAAAAGCGTTTCATGGCAGAGATGCTCATGGCAGAGATGCTCAGAAGCGGGAAAGGAAAGCCGTTCGTCAAGCGTGCGGGTCAAAAAAAAGACGGCCCCGGCGCGCGAGGCCGGAGCCGTCCGTTCCTGTCCTTCGGACCTCTGCAGAAGGCAGCGGCCCAGCCGGAGACGTGCCGAGGCGATTACATGCCTCCGCCTCCGCCGAGCTTCTGCTGCGCCTGCTGGATCGCCTTCTGAAGCCGCGAGAGGCGCTCCTTCTGCTGGCCCTGCAGGTTCAGGTCCTGCTCGTTCTGCATGAGCGTCGTCATCGCCTCGTCGATCTGGCTGAACGCCTGGCTGACGGCCTGCTCGTCGGGCTGGCCACCGCCCTGGAGGGCGCTTTTGAGATCGCCGAGCGCGCTGGTGATGTCCGAGACGGGCTGCTGGGCCTGCCCCGAGACGGTGAGGTCGCCGAGCTTCTGCTCCCAGCCTTCGATGTTCTGGACAGCCGCCTGCGTGGACGCCTGCGTGATGCCTTGCTCGAACAGCTGGACGGTGCCCTGCAGCGAAACGGAGTCCTGTTGCATACCGCCTTGTTGCATACCGTCTTGTTGACCGTCTTGCATGCCGCCCGGGCCGCCGGTCATCGAGGTGTCCTCCCCGGCCGCGCCGGTCGTGTCTTCGACACCGGTTTCGCCGGTCTGCCCTTCAGCACAGGCCGAGAGGCTCACTGCAACGATGGCAGCGAGCAGAAGCGTGAACGTGACGTTTGAAAAGCGTTTCATGGTGAGCGTAGTCATGACTTTGGGTGGAGAGGGCGAATGGAGAAAAGAAATATGAAGCAAAGACGATAGGTGTGCAACGTATCACGGCACACTTCATATCGAAATTACAATTCAAAAGAAGGCCGAGAGCCCCGCCGCAACGACGGCGGCGAGCAAGAGCGTGAAGGGGGCGTGCGAAAAGCGTTTCATGGTAAATTTCGTGGCAAGCGCGTTCATGTTCGAGAGCAAGGAGGGTGAAACGAGAAAGGATGCAGAAGGGAGTGAGGGGTGATGTCTACCTTAACTGCAACGAAAAGCAACGTTTTCTGCGCCCCTCTACCGTAGCGGCGAGTGACGGTTCTGCTATATACACAAATTTTGCAGGATATTTCAGTTACGATTATGCCAAAGATTGTCCTGTGAGCGGTTTCACGGGCGCGAAATGAGCGGAAGGGGGCCCGTGCAGCCCCAGCATCGCTCTTTGATCGGGCGTTTTCCCGCGCGATGACTCAGCGCCGCCCGTAGCGAAGCGCCAGAAACGCCATGAAGCCCGCCCCGGTGCGGAGCGCTTCTTCGTCGATGTCGAAGCGCGGGGTGTGCAGGCCGTGCGCCGTGGCGTCGCCGTCGCCGCGCGTCCCCAGCCGGTAAAACGCGCCGGGTCGCTCCTGGAGGTAGTAGGCGAAATCCTCGCCGGCGTACCAGCGGTCCAGATCCACCGCGCGCTCGTCGCCGACGTAGTCGCGGGCCGTCTCGCGCACGAACCGGGCCTCGGCCTCGTGGTTATAGAGCGCCGGATAGCCGGTTTTAAGTTCGACCTCGGCGGTGGCGCCGTGCGCTTCGGCGGTGCGCCGGGCGATGCGCCCGATCAGCTCGTGCGCGCGGAAGCGCCAGTCCTCGTCCATCGCGCGGAAGGTGCCCTCCAGCCGCGCGGCCTCGGGGATCACGTTCGTCGCGCCGCCGGGCGTGACCACGTCGCCGATGGTGAGCACGCTCGGCGCGCCGGGCGGGCGGTGGCGGCTCACCACGCTCTGAAGCGCCGTAATGACGTGCGCGGCGGCCACCACGGCGTCGCCGCTGACCTCGTGCGGGCTGGCCGCGTGCCCGCCCTCGCCGCGGACGGTGACGTAGACCTCATCGGCGGAGGCCATGTACATCCCGCTCCGCACGCCGATGGTGCCGCTACCGAGGTCCGGCGCCACGTGCTGGCCGAAGACGGCCTCGGGCGCGGGGCCGTGGTCATCGCCCGAGAGCGCGCCTTCGTCGATCATGGCCTTCGCGCCGCCGGGTAGCTTTTCCTCGCTGGGCTGGAAGAGCAGGCGCGCCGTCCCGGCCAGCTCCGAGCGCATCTCGCTCAGGATCATCGCCGCGCCCAGCAGCGAAGCGGTGTGCGCATCGTGCCCGCAGGCGTGCATCACGCCGTCGCGTTCGGAGGCGAAGTCGAGGCCCGTCTCTTCGGTGATCGGCAGCGCATCCATGTCGGCGCGCAGCAGGAACGGCGGGCGGTCGCGCTTGCCGGTGAGCGTGGCGACGATGCCGGTCTCGGCCACACCGGTGCGCATCTGGATGCCGTCCAGCGGCTCCAGTGTCTCCTGCACCAGCTGCGCCGTTTCGTGCTCGTCGAAAGCCAGCTCGGGGCGTCGGTGGATCTGCTGCCGCAGACGCACGACCTCGGGGAACACGTCGTCGGCCAATTGCTGAACGCGGTCGCGCATGGGCTTGCTTCGCTCGCGTGCGGGAGTGTGGGAGCGGTCTCGTCAAGCAGATGCGCCCGCTGAACGAGAAACTTAAAACCAACAATCGACAACGCTATGAGCAGCAACGCCTAAACGAGACGCTGGCGTTTGTTCAAGTACGTCATCAGCGCCTCGTCGTAGGGGGTGCCGGTGTCCAACTCGGCGAAGTCGATGTCGTGTTCGAGGCAGCGGCGGCGGAAGCGCTCAGAGAAGTGCCGGGCAGCCTCCTGGTAGTGCTCGCGCACCTGTTGCGGCTGGAGGGTGACCTCCGCGCCCGTCTCGGTGTCCTGGAAGACCATCGGGGCGTTGGGAAAGTCGAACCGGCGCTCGGTGGCCCCTTCCAGCACATGAAAGACGACCACCTCGTGCCCCCGGTGGCGCAGGCGGCGCAGCGCCTTCAGCAGGTCGTCGTGCCGGCCGACGTTCTCGAACAGGTCGGTCACGAGCACCACCAGCGAGCGGCGATGGATGCGCTCGGCCACTTCCGCGAGCGCGTCGGCGGCGCCGGTGCGCTTCGGGGCGTCGGCCTCGTCGGCGCGGGTGAGGCGTTCGAGATGGGCGAGCAGGCGGCGCAGGTAGGCGGGGGTGGCCTTCGGGCGCAGGCCCGTGTGGACTTCTTCGTCGAAGGCCAGTAGGCCCACCGCGTCGCGCTGGCGCAGCATCAGGGCGGCGAGGCCGGCGGCGAGGTACGCGCCGTATTCCAGCTTCGTGAGCTCCTCGGCGCGGCGGTAGTGCATTGAGGCGCTGGTGTCCAGCACCAGGTAGCTGCGCAGGTTCGTCTCCTCCTCGTACTGCTTGACGTAGTAGCGGTCCGTCTTGGCGTAAACCTTCCAGTCCACGTGGCGCAGCTCGTCGCCGGGCGTGTAGGCGCGGTGCTCGGCGAACTCGACGGAGAAGCCGTGGTAGGGGCTTTTGTGAAGGCCGGTGATAAACCCCTCCACGATCAGACGCGCGCGCATCTCCATCGACTCGATGCGCGAGAGCGCCGCCGGATCCAGAAAGCGGGTGGCGTCGCCGTCGGGCATATGTCGGGTGCGGGAGCGTGGGGGTGCGGGAGGCTCGCTCGACAGGCGCGGTTGCTGACGAGATACGTTCGACTTTCCACTTTTTACCTTAAACCGAAACGATTAGAATGTTTGCTCGCTGTTCGGTTCCTTGTGCCTGCGGCCGTTTCGGGGTTTGCGTTGCAGGTCGAAGGGTTCTCCGCCTCTGCGCTTCAAACCCGAAACACGTCACCCTGACCCCCAAACCGCGAAGCCCATGGAGCCGTCCGACATGATTAAGACGCGGCTGATGAGCGCCGACGACCTCGAGCGCACGCTCGACCGCATGGCGCGGCAGATTATCGAGCTGATCACGCTGGACGTACCGGCTGCCTCGCAGAACGGCGCACTGGAATCCGGGCCGTCGCCGCCGTTCGGGGCGGACGACGGGCTGGCCCTCGTCGGCCTTCAGACGCGCGGCGTGCACCTGGCGCGGCGCCTCTCGGGAAAAATCCGCGACGTGGAGGAGGCGGAGGTCCCCGTCGGCGTGCTCGACGCCACGCTCTACCGCGACGACGTGGGCTCTGCCGGTGGCGAGCCGGGGGACGCAATCCGGGCGATCCGCGCCACGCGCATTCCCTTCGACATCACCGGGCGCGACCTCGTGCTCGTCGACGACGTGATCTACACCGGGCGCACCGGGCGCGCCGCCCTCGACGCCTTGATGGACATGGGCCGCCCCGCCTCGGTGCGCTTCCTCGTGATGATCGACCGCGGCCTGCGCGAGCTGCCCATTCGCCCCGACATCGTGGGCCGCACCGTCTCGACCCTCGACGGCGAGGCGGTGCGCGTGCGCCTCCGCGAAGAAGACGACCGCGAAGGCGTCTGGCTCGTAAACGTTGGCGATTGACGATTGGCGAAGGGCCATTGGCGCCGTGGAGGAACGGTCGTAGCTCCCACTGACACGCTATGAGTACGGAAACAATCGAACATCGAACATCGAAAATCGAAAACCTCCAGCATCGTCACCTGCTGGGGCTTGCGGACTGGAGCGCCGGGGAGATTCGCCTCGTCTTGCAGACGGCGCGGCGCTTCCGCGACGTGCTCGACCGCTCGATTCCGCAGGTGCCCACCCTTCAGGGCACGACCGTCGCCACGCTCTTTTTCGAGCCCTCCACGCGCACCAAACTCAGCTTTAACCTCGCGGCCAGTCGCCTTTCGGCCTCCACGATCAGCTTTTCGAAGAGCGGATCCTCGGTCTCGAAGGGCGAGAGCTTGAAGGACACCGCCCAGAACATCGAGGCGATGAAGACGGACCTCGTGGTGCTGCGTCACCCCTCGCCCGGCGCGCCGCACTTTCTCACGCGCCACATCGGCGCGGCGATCATCAGCGCGGGCGACGGCGGGCACGAGCATCCCACGCAGGCGCTGCTGGACCTGCTGACGATCGCGGATCGCTTCGACACGTTCGACGGGCTGAAGGTGTCCATCATCGGCGACGTGGCGCACAGCCGCGTGGCGCGCTCGAACGTGTTCGGTCTCCAGGCCCTCGGCGCGGAGGTCACGCTCTGCGGCCCGCCCACGATGCTGCCGCTGCGACCCGGCGGCCTCTCCCACGATGACCTGCCGGGAAGCGTGCGCACCACCTCGCGGCTGGGCGAGGCACTCGACGGGTGCGACGTGGCGATGGCGCTGCGCATCCAACTCGAACGCCAGGACGACCCGCTCTTCCCCAGCCTGCGCGAGTACCACGCCCGCTTCGGCCTCACGCGCGCCCACCTCGCCGCGCACCCGGAGCTGTTGATCATGCACCCCGGTCCCGTCAACCGCGGCGTCGAACTGGAAAGCGAAGTCGTCGACCACGAACGTGCCGTCATCCTCGACCAGGTGACCAACGGCGTCGCGCTGCGCATGGCGGTCTTGTATCTGCTGAGTGGGGCGGAGGACGAGGGATGAGGGCGTTCAGCCGTCAGCTATCAGCTTCTCGATCTGAAAAGCACCGCGGGGGGATGACCTTCGGCCCCTGACGGCCGACGGCTGAAAGCTGACCGCTCCCCCGAACCGCTGCGTCGCGCTTTGCGTTTGTGATGTGATCGTTGCGTCTCGCCGCCCCCTCTCCTGCGTCTGATGGAGTCGCCTGCCGCCGCCGCTTGGCCGGATGCATCGCTCGCGCCGGAGGCCGTCGAGGCGGTCGCGCAGGCTGTTGCGGAACGCATCGAGCCGGTGTGCATCGTGCTGTTCGGCTCCTACGCCGCCGGCGCGGAGCAGCCGCACAGCGACCTCGACCTCTTGATCGTGATGGAGACGGACCGCCGCCCGTTCGACCGCACCGATCCCTTCCGCGACGTGCTCGACGAGGCGCCCGCCCCGGTGGACGCGCACGTGCACACCCCCGCCGAGGTGCGCCACTGGCGCGGCACGACCAACCACCTCATCCACGAAGCCTTCGAGAAGGGCGTAGTTCTCTACCAGGCGCCCGGCACCGGCCCGCTCTTCCCACCGACCCGCCCACGCCCGATGGAAATGGCCCGCGAGTTCATCGAAAAGGCCGACAACGACCTCTTTTCAGCGCGCACGCTGATAGAGGCGGAAGGAGGCCCCACCGACACGCCCGCGTTCCACGCGCAGCAGGCGGCCGAAAAGGGCCTCAAGGCGATCTTGACCGCGCACCAGATCGACGCGCCGTACACGCACGACTTGGAGGAGCTGCTCGATCTCGTGCCCGAGGATACGGTCGCTCACGAACGGCTGACGCTGCTGCGTGAAGAGCTGGGGGCGATCTCGGAGTACGGCGTGCGGATCCGCTATCCGAGAGCGGAGGTGCCTTCGCGTGAGGAGGCACGCCGCGCCGTGGAGCTGGCCGAACGCGTCATGCAGGCCGCTCGCGAGTTGGTTGAAAATTGAAGGTTCACCCCAAGGGCATTTCTTCCACCACAGGGGTACTACCTCCCTCTGATCGGGTCGCCTCCGGTCAAGGCAGAAGGTTTTTCAGTCCGTAAAGCGCGCGGCAATGAGCCGCCGCTGGACGACACCTCCCATCCCCCCGCATTCCCGAACTCCCGCACGTAAACGATGCGCTTCCGCTTTTCTGCCTGTGTCGTTCTCTTTCTGCTGGCCACTTCCCTTCCGGCAACGGCGCAAACCGCCGAGGAGGCCAAGGCGTTCGTCGACTCCGCCGAGACGGTGCTCGACCGCCTCGGGGAGCGCGCCGCCCGCGCCGCCTGGGTGCAGGCGACCTACATCACGCCTGACACCAAGAAAATGTCTGCGCGTACGTCCGAGACGCTCACGGCCGCCGCCTCGAAATTCGCCGCCGAAGCGGCCCGCTTCAACGACACCGAGGGCGTGCCCTACGCCGTGCGCCGCAAGCTCGACTTCCTGCGCAGCGGCCTCACCATGCCCGCCCCGCCAGATTCCCAGAAGACCGCGCGCCTCACCGAACGGTCCGTCGATCTGGAGAGCGCCTACGCGCAGGGCGAGTGGTGCCCCGGCGAAGCGAGCAGTGACCGCGGCCCCTTCGCCGAAGCGTTCGCTCGGCTTCAGCGACGTGGGCGCGATGTGGGGCTCGAACTACGACATGCCGCCGGCCGAATTCGCCGACACGATGGACCGCCTCTGGCAGCAGGTGCGCCCGCTCTACGTGGAACTGCACACCTACGTGCGCCATCGCCTCACCGAGCAGTACGGCGAGGACGTGGTGCCGCCCGGCGAACCCATTCCCGCCCACCTGCTGGGCAACATGTGGGCGCAGTCGTGGACCAACATCTTCCCGCTCGTCGCGCCCGAGGATGCGGACCCCGGCTACGACCTCACCGAGCGCATTCGCGAAGAAGATCTCTCGCCCGAGGAGATGGTCGAGTACGGCGAAGGCTTTTTCACCTCGCTGGGCCTCGATCCGCTGCCCGAGACGTTCTGGGCGCGCTCCCTGTTCGAAAAGCCCGCCGACCGCCAGGTCGTCTGCCACGCCTCGGCCTGGGACGTGGACGACCAGGACGACGTGCGCATCAAAATGTGCATCGAGCCGACCGCCGAGGACTTCCAGACGATCCACCACGAACTGGGGCACAACTACTACCAGCGCGCCTACAAGGAGCAGCCGCCGCTCTTTCGCGGCAGCGCCAACGACGGCTTTCACGAAGCCCTCGGCGACGCGGTGGCCCTCAGCGTCACGCCGCAGTACCTCCAGCAGGTCGGCCTGATCGACGAGGTGCCGCCGCCGGCGAAAGACATCGGCCTGCTGCTGCGGAGCGCGCTCGACAAGGTGGCGTTTCTGCCCTTCGGCCTGATGGTCGACAAGTGGCGCTGGCAAGTCTTCAGTGGCGAGGTCGCGCCCGCCGAGTACAACGAGGCGTGGTGGGACCTGCGCGAGCAGTACCAGGGCATCGCCCCGCCGGAGGAGCGTCCCGAAAAGGCCTTCGACCCCGGCGCGAAGTACCACATTCCGGCCAACACCCCCTACTCGCGCTACTTCCTCGCGCGCATTCTCCAGTTTCAGTTTCACCGCTCGCTCTGCGAGGAAGCCAGCCCTGACGGACAACTCGACGGGCCGCTGCACCGCTGCTCGGTCTACGGCAGCGAACGGGCCGGCGACCGCCTTTACGAGATGATGGCGATGGGCAAAGAGCGCCCGTGGCCGGAGGCGCTGGAGGCCCTCACCGGCGAGCGCGAAATGGACGCCTCCGCAATGATCGACTACTACGCGCCGCTGATGGACTGGCTTCGTGAGCAGAATGACCGTCTCGGCGCCGAGTCAGGCTGGTAGCTGCATGGCAGCGGTCTCGCCCCTCGGCAACGTAGCCCGTTCGTGGGTCGTCCGCTCGCCGGTTCGTGGTTCGTTGTTCGTGGGTCCCTGCTACCGTCACCAGCCGAACGAAAACGAACCACGCCCGACGACCCACGAACCCCGTCTTCTTTTTCCGAACAGACCCCCCGCCCGCATGAGCCGCTCCGGCTCCGAAAACACAACCCCCGGCCCGATCCACCGCCCTCGGCGCTTGCGGCAAAGCAAAAACATCCGCCGCATGGCGCGCGAAACGCGCCTCTCGGTCGACCACCTGATCGCGCCGCTCTTCGTCAAGGCCGGCGAAGAGACGCGCGAGGAGGTGCCGTCGATGCCGGGACAGTACCGCCTCGGGGTCGGGCCGCTCGTGGAGGAGGCGCAGGAGCTGCACGCGCTGGGCGTGCCCGCCGTGGCACTCTTCCCCGCCATCGCGGATGAGAAGAAGACGCCCGACGCCCGCACCGCGCTCGACGAGGGCGGCCTCTACCCGCGTGCCGTTCGCGCTCTGGAAGAAGACGTGCCGGACCTCACCGTCATCACCGACACGGCGCTGGACCCCTACAACAGCGACGGCCACGACGGCATCGTGCGCGAGGGGCGCGTCCTGAATGACGAAACCGTCGAGGTCATGGCCGAGATGGCCGTCCTCCACGCCGAGGCCGGGGCCGACATCGTGGCCCCCAGCGACATGATGGACGGGCGCGTGGCCGCCCTGCGCCGCGCCCTCGACGGAGCGGGCTTCCCCGGCGTGGCGCTGCTTTCGTACACGGCCAAGTACGCCTCCGCCTACTATGCCCCCTTCCGCGACGCGCTCCAATCCGCCCCCACCCAGCGCGAAGGCATCCCCGAGGGCAAGGACACCTATCAGATGGACCCGGCCAATGCCGAGGAGGCGCTTCGCGAGCTACGGCTCGACCTCGACGAGGGGGCCGACTTCGCGATGGTCAAACCCGCGCTGCCGTACCTCGACGTGATCCGCCGTGTCAAAGACGCCAGCAACGTGCCCGTCGCCGCCTACAACGTCAGCGGCGAGTACGCCATGATCTGCGCCGCCGCCGAACGCGGCTGGCTCGACCGCCGCGAAGCCGCCACCGAAGCGCTCACGTCGATTCGCCGCGCCGGGGCGGATTTGATTCTGACGTATTTTGCGAAAGACATGGCAGAATGGTTGGCTGGTTGAGTAGGTGGGGGGCTTGGTTGCTTTTGTCCGCGTGCCGGCGCCCTCCTCCACCCCCCAAACCAGAAAACCACACGACCCAAAAACCGCCGCAACCGAACCGCCCGCCCGAACACGGGAACGCGCCCCTCACTCGGAAAACCAACATCCCCCAAGAAACCAAATGAGCCAGGAAACGAAAACCATCAGCATCAGCGCGCTCGACTACGGCGACCTCGAAGGCGGCCTCGTGCGCATGATGGACCGCTTCAAGGAAGAGGGCACCCTCACCGGCGATTTCGACGACGACCAGGCGATTCGCGCCGACCCCGACGCCGCACTGCTGGGCCTGCTCTACGACCAGCGCGTGCGGGTGGAGCAAGCCTTCACCGGCCCGCTGCGGCTCAAGGAGCGCCTCGGCCACCTCGACATGGCCCGGATCGCCGCGATGGACGAGGGCGACTTCAAGGAGGTCTTCGCCCAGTCGCCCGCCGTGCATCGCTTCGTCAACAAAATGGCCGACACGACCCAGGAGGTCGCCGGCATCATCGCCGAGGAGTACGACGGCGACGCGGCCAACCTGTGGAACGACGGCGCGGACCGTTCGACCATCGAAAAGCGCGTGCGGGCGCTGCCGGGCTTCGGCCCGCAGAAGACCAAAAAGGTCCGCTACGTGCTGCACTACTTCGGGCATCGCGACTTCTCGGACGCGTAGCCGACATGCCTTCTCCTCTTTGCCGATGACCTCCTCCGCAACGACCTCGGCCGAAGCGTTGCTCTACGTTTTCGCACGCATGGCGGGCGGACAGGAAGGTCCGAAACGCCCTGCCAGGCCCGAATCCCATCGGATTTGCAAAACCTGACGGGTTTTCTGCGGCAATATTTTTCTACGGCAACGCCACGGCGGCGCAGAGCCGTTGCCGCCGCGTGGTCGCCGCCTGCTACTGGTGCTCTCGCGCCAGGTCGCTCCCGGGCAGGTCGTCGGGAAAGCGCTGCCGGTAGAGGCGATGGCACATGCGCAGCGTCTCCTGCGCCGCATCGGTGTCCTCGAAGCCCTTGACCTCTACATCGTGCTCCTCGCCCTTGTACTCGCGAAAAAACCACGCCAGCTCGGAGCGCTCGTGCTCGGGCAGGTCGTCGATGGTCTCGACGTGCTCGTAGTTGGGATCGCCGGTGTGCACGCAGATGATCTTGTCGTCGTTCTCGCCGCGGTCCTCGAGGTTGACCATGCCGATGGGCCGCACCTCCACGACCACCAGCGGATCGAGGCTTTCCTGCATGGCCACCAGCACGTCGAGCGGGTCGCCGTCCTCATCGAGGGTCTGCGGGATGAAGCCGTAGTTGGCCGGGTACGGGATGGGCGGATGCGTGATGCGGTCGAGCTCCAGAATGCCCAGCTCGGGGTTCAGGGCGTACTTGGTCGTCGCCTTGCGCGGCACCTCCACGACCGTCGGGAACACGTCGGGGAAGCCCTCGCCGGAGGGCACGTCGTGCCAGGGGTGAATCATCGCTTCGCTGGTAGCGTGAGAAAACAAATTTCCAACTGCAGTCGCCGTCTTCGACGATCACGCGCTTTTTGCCGATCAGAAACCGCTCGACCGTGTCCCAGCGACAGACCGTGTCCCAGCGACAGGGGGTGAACGAAAGAGGAGCGTCTCGGCCCCCAGCACGTACTCCAGCGTCGTGACGAACGATTTCATGATCGCGTAGAAGAGACGGGGTGACGAAAAGATGCACGGAGGACGGTCGCGGACGGCGGGAGACCCGCGCTCGTTTCTACAAGTCGCCTTTACGATTTTACTTTTTGTAATTTTACAAGGAGATGGCCGTTGTCACGCCCTCGCCGGCTGGTCGCTCATGCGCACCGCATCCTCATCCGGCGCGATGCCTTCGCCTTTGTTTTTGGCCCACGCCTGGGTGAACTCCGCCCCCAGGAAGACGATCATCGCCGAGTAGTAGACCCACACCAGGATGAGCGCCAGCGAGCCGGCGGCCCCGAAGGCCTGTCCCGGGTTGCTCTTGCCCAGATAGAAGCCGATGGCGAACTTACCCGCCACGAACAAGAGCGCCGTTACGAAACCGCCGAGCCACACGTCCTGCCAGGCAACGCGCGCGTCGGGGAGCACCTTGAAGACGGCCGCGAAGAGCAGCGTGATGACCGCCAGGGAAACGGCAACGTCGAGCATGAAAAGCACGGCGCCGGAGACCCCCCCGGGCATGAACTGCGCCAGCCACCCGCTCAGCGCCGAGAGCGCCGCCGAAAGCACCAGCGACACCAGCAGCAAGAAGGCGGTCCCCAGCACCATGCCCAGCGACAAGACGCGCTTGAAAACCGTAAAGAGGATCCCGCCGCTCTCGGAGTCGGGCTCGATATTCCAGGCGCGGTTGAGCGCCGTCTGCAGCTGCGCGAACGCCCTCGTCGCCCCGAAGAGCAGCCCGCCGATGCCGGCGATGAGACCGACCAGGCCCCTCTGCCCCAGGTTGCCCGCGTTCTGGATCATGGTCTGAATCTGCTTGGCCCCCCGCGGGCCGACGAGGTCGGAGGCCTGCTGCTGGATGGACTGCTGCACCACCTGCGGATCCAGGAAAATTCCCGCCACGAAGATGATGACGATCAAGAGCGGCGGCAGGCTGAAGACCGTGTAGTACGCCAGCGCCGCCGCCATCGTCGTGCAGTTGTCGTCGGAAAACTTCAAAAACGTCTCCTTGATGACGCCGAAGGCGCCTTTGCGCCCCGTAACGGTGCGCCCGTCCGCCTCCTCGCTGCTCCGGTCGTCGCCGCCCTGCGCATCGCGCCGCGTGCTGCGTTGCGCTTCCGAAGACGCATCGCGATTCGACTCCGCATCGCGATCCGCTCCGCTGTCGCGCTCCGTCGAAGAGCGAGCATCGGAACGGCCGGGCCGGTCGCCGGAAGCACGGTTCCCCTTCGAGGAAGGCGCGTAGTCGGAAGCGTCAGCGGAGGAAGAGCGGTCCGCTTCGGGGGCGTCGTCGCCGGACGCGTCAGAGGCGGGCATGGAGAAGACGGAGAGGCCGAAAGAACGCGCGATAAGAAGCGCCTGAAACGGCGGTAGGATGTTCAAAGTACGAACGCGCCGGCCTTTTCAGACAACGACTCCCGCTGCTCTTCCCATCTGATTACAACTCGCGCGCGTCGAGGGCGATCTCTGTGAACGAGCGCTTCTGCCGGTTCCAAGCGGGGCGACCCGAAATCCATCCACCCCCTACAATCCCCCATCTTCCCCCTCGGCAGAAGGCAAAAGCCCATCGGGTAGACGCCCCCGCACTCCCCCCTATCGCCGCCAGAACGCCGGCGCCAGCAGCACCAGCAGCGTGAAGACCTCCAGCCGCCCGGCGATCATCAGAAAGGAGAGCACCCACTTGCCGAGGAGGGGAATGTGCGCGTAGTGGTCGGTCGCGCCCACGTCGCCCCAACCGGGCCCGATGTTGCCCAGACACGCGATGGTGGCGCCGAAGGAAGTGATCAAGTCCAGCCCCATCGCGGCCATCACGACGATGCCGAAGCCCAGGAGCGCAAAGTAGAGCACGATGAAGCTCAAGACCCCGTTCAGCACGTCGTCGCTGACGACCTGCCCGCCCAGGCGCACCGGCACGAGCGCCTGCGGGTGCACCAGCTGCTTGAGTTGCTTGAACGAGTTTTTGAAGAGCAGAATGTGACGCACCACCTTCGGGCCTCCCGCGGTGGAGCCGGCCATCCCGCCCCCGAAAAAGAGCACCAGCAGCGTCCCTTTCGCCAGCGGCGGCCACACCTCGAAGTCGGCCGTGGCAAAGCCGGTCGTCGTCGTAATGGATGCCGCCTGGAACGCCGCGTAGCGCAGCGCCTCGGGGATCGTCTCGTAGCCGGCGAACTCCATTTCGCTGCGGTAGGTGTCGGGGAGCACCTCCATGGTCGGCTGCCACGTGCCCAGCGCGATGACGATGGCGGCCGTGCCCCCCACGGCAGCGTAGACCCGCAGCTCGGTGTCTTCGAAGACCGTGATGCGCCCGCCGGCGATCATGCGAAAGTGCAGCGCGAAGTTCATCCCGGCAAAAAACATGAACACCGTGATGATCCAATCGACGTAGGCGGAGTTGTAGTCGGCGATGGAACCGCCCTCGGGCGAGAAGCCGCCGGTCGCCATCGTGGAGAAGGCGTGGTTGACCGCGTCGAAGAGCGTCATCGAGGGTAGCAAGAGAAGCGCCTCGGCGGCCGTGAGGCCCACGTAGATGAGCCAGAGGCGCTTGGCCGTTTCTCGCACGCGCGGGGTGAGCTTGTCGGCGCTGGGGCCGGGCACCTCGGCCTTGAAGAGCTGCATCCCCCCGATGCCCAGGATCGGCAGGATGGCGAGCGTGAGCACGATAATGCCCATTCCGCCCATCCAGTGCGCGAGGCTGCGCCAGAAGTGAAACGCCTTCGGGATTTCCTCGATGCCGGGGTTGTAGCCGCCCAGGATGGTCGCCCCCGTCGTCGTGAAGCCGCTGGCCGTCTCGAAGAAGGCGTCGGTGTAGCTTTCCAGAACGCCCCCCAGAACGAACGGCGCCGCGCCGACGAGCGACAAGACCAACCACGAGAGCGCCACGATGGCGAAGCCCTCGCGGACGCCCAAGTCCGACGTGCGTCCCTGCGGCCCGCCGAGCACCTGCCACGAGGCCCCGCCGAACGCCAGCGCGCCGACGGCCACGACGCCGAAGCTCCACCACTGCGGCTCACCGTACCACAGCGCCACGCCCATCGGCGCCAGCAGCGCCACGCCCAGAAACACCGCCAGCGCCCCGAGCGTGCGCACCACCGCGTTGACGTTGAGCGCCGTGTTGAATTGGAGCATAGCGTTGTCGGTTTTCGGTTGTCGGTGATCAGTTCTCCACCTGAAAACTGACCACTGACTACTGACAACTGAAGACTGCCCACTGGCTACTTGAACAACCCCTCGGCGGCTTCTTCCTTGCCCGGCAGGACGAAG
>PXTX01000071.1:7457-11365 GCA_003023275.1 Bacteroidetes bacterium SW_4_67_19 | reverse complement strand
GCAGATACGCCAGCAGCGTGAGTGCGGGCCCGAGCAGCGGGATGCCACCGACGAGACCGCCGACGAGGAGACTCGCTATCAGGACGACGGCGTTGTCGAGCAGGTGGCCCAGGGCCCGCGCGAGCAGTTCGGCGTCGACCTCGGCATAGAGCGCCTCATTGGGCAAGTGCGTCTCGAAGGTGAGGCCCTTTTCCTCCGCAAACGGACGGGTCGTGTTGGCCACGTTGTCGGCGACGTCGAGGACGTTTTGCGGGTAGGCGTCCACGTCGAGCGTGCCGCTCTCCAGCTGCGCGAGATCCAGGATCGAGTCGAGGGTCATCAGCAGGCGCTGCCCGCTCCGCTCGATGAGATCGACGAAGCGGCGGTGCGAGCCGTCGACGCCCTCGCGCAGGATGGAGGTGAAGCCGAGAATAACCGTCAGCGGTGTGCGCACCTCATGCGTCACGTTGGTGATGACGCTGGAGCGAAACTGCGCCAGGTCCTGCGCCTGCTCGTGGGCGCGTTTCGTTTCCTGCCGGGCCTCGCGCAGCGACCGCTCGGCCTGCTTGCGCGCGCTGATGTCCGCGAGCACGCTCAGCAGCGCCTCCGTCCCCCGCACGCGGAGCCGCTGAAAAGACGCCAGCAGCTCGCGCGTTTCGCCCGTCTTGGTTCGCAAACGCATCTCGCGGTCGTGCAGCGCGTCCTCGGCGTCGAGGCGCGCCCTCACCTCCTCATGCTCGCCGGGGTCCTCCCAGAGGTCCATTTCAGCGAAGGAGCGGCCCCGCAGCTCGCCGCGCTCGTACCCGGTGAGGCGGCACATCGCCGGGTTGACGTCGATGAAGCGCTTTTCCTCAAAGTCGCTCAGCGTGAGCGCCACGGGACTGGCGCGAAAGAGGCGCTGGAACAACGTCTCGCTTGCTCGCGGGAGGTCCTCCTCGGCGGAGGGGGAGGCTTCGGACGACCCCTTCCCAGCCGCCGCCCCCGAGGACTCGCCGGCGGCCCGTTCTCGGGCCAGCGCATCCCGCAGGCGCCGATTTTCGCTCAGCAGTTCGTCTCGCGTGAGGTGCGGCTCACTCATGGCATTTTTCGGTCGGGCGTCCCGCTGGGGGACGCGCCACTGGCCTTCTCCAAGGCTACTCGCTCCGGTGAAAACGTTCCGCCACTACTGCGTCTTCAGCGAGATAACGAAAGCAGGTGTGTGTGGTGCCTCCCGAGCCGAAGGATCGGGTTACGCTTTTGAAAAAGCCGTTCGCGGCAGCGCGCGACCCGCTCGGCGAAGGCCTCTTTTCCCGATTTCCGCCCCGGCCCGCTGCATCCTTGCGCGGCGCGGCGCATACAGGCTCTTCGCAACAAGATTTTTCTGCACCGTCTCTTCCGGCGGTCTTTCGAACCGATACGCCGCTTTTGAAAAACGGCGGGCTGCCGTCTGCGGTCCTTCAGGGAAGCATTGCCTGCACGTCGGAGCCAGCAGACGGGTAGGCGTAGACGCTGGCTTTGAGGTCATTGACGGCAAGGCCGTGGCGGACCGCCTGAGCGAAGACGTTGATGGCCTCGTGCGCGTTCGGGTAAGCCAGGTGCGCCCCTACGATGCGCCCGCTGCCCGCCTCGGCGATGACCTTGTAGAAGGCGTGCTCCTGGCGGCGGTGGCGCGCGGTGTAAAAGCCGGAGGCGTCGCCGCTTTTCACGTCCAGGTCGAAGCCCTGCTTGCGCGCGGCCGCTTCGGTGAAGCCCACCGAGGCGAGACGCGGCGTGGTGAAGACGACCGTCGGCGTGCCCTCGTAGCGCGGCGGCTCGCCGTCTTCCAGAAGTGCCTTCTCGACCGCGCGGCCGTCGAGGTGAGCGACGGGCGTGAGCGGCGGCCCCTGCTGCGCGGCGTCGCCGGCGGCGTAGACGGCCGCGTTGCTGGCCGAGCGCAGGTTCTCGTCGAGCACGAGGCGGCCGTCCTCAGTACGTTCGATGCCGGCGGCGTCGAGGTCGAGGGCGCCGAGGGCGGGAACGCGCCCGGCGCCGTGCACGACCGCGTCGGCGCGGTAGCTTTCAACCTCGCCGGTTTTTTGCTTTGCAATAACAGCGAAACCGGCGCCGTCCGCTTCGATGGCCTCTACTTGCCGACCGGTCCGAATGTCCACGCCCAGCGCGTCGGTGGCGGCGGCGACGGCTTCGACAGCCCCCGCCTCGAAGTTTTGCAGGATGCGGTCGGTCGTTTCCAGCACCGTCACCTTCTCGGCCCCGGCGCGAGCCGCCAGGTGCGCGAACTCCATCGAGACGTAGCCGCCGCCGACGAAGACGAGGCGCTCCGGCAGCGCCTCCAGTTCCAGAAAGTCGTCGCTGTACGTGAAGTGCTCCTCCCCCTCGATGCCCAGCGTGACCGGCTCGGCCCCGGTGGCGATGAGCACGTGCTCCGCCTCGACGGCCGTTTCGCCGACGTCGAGGGTGCGCGCGCCGGTGAAGCGGGCCGGCTGGTGGAAGTAGTCGATGCCCGCCTCCGCGAAGTTTTCTTCCACGCCGTCGGGGACCGGCTCGGTGAAGGTGCGCTTGAAGGCCATCAGGTCGTCCCAGTCGATGCGCGGGTTGCTTTCGAGGCCGTAGCCGTCGAGGCGGCGCGCCTGGTCGGCCACGTGGGCAGCGTGGACGAGCACCTTCTTCGGGTCGCAGCCGCGCAGCGGGCAGGTGCCGCCGAAGGGGCGCGCGTCGGCGATGCCCACGTCCCAGCCCGCCTCGGCGCAGGCGCCGGCCACGTCCTGCCCGGCCAGCCCGGTGCCGATCACGAAAAGGTCGTATTTCGCCATAGGGTTCTGGTGTGTTCTGGTGCTCGGGCGCGACGGTACTGCGATGCTCCAGTGCTGACCTTCGAGACGTACTCCCCTTCGAGACGTACTACAGCACCCGCGCACTTCAACACTCAGGGCACCAGTTCCTGGAGCTCTTCTTTGAAGCGCGTGGCGCGCCGGCGGGCAGCCTCTTCGGTCACGTCTTCGGCGTAGACGCGCAGGATCGGCTCGGTGTTGGAAGGGCGCAGGTGCACCCAGCCGTCCGCGAAGTCGATCTTGACGCCGTCTACCGTCGAGATTTGCTCGCCGGAATAGCGGTCGGCCATTCGCTCCAGGAGCGCTTCCGCGTGCATTCCGTCCAGCGGGAGCTTGTCCTTGACGATGGTGTAGCGCGGCAGGTCCACGTGCACGTCGCTCATCGCCGTGCCTTCGGAGGCGAGGTGCTGGAGGACCATCGCGGCGCCGACCAGCGCGTCGCGTCCGTAGTGCAGCTCCGGCAGGATGACGCCGCCGTTGCCCTCCCCACCGGCCGAACGGTGCACCTCGGCCTCGCGCCCATAGCGTGCGGCCACGTCCTCGATGGCACGCGAGCTCGACAGGTTCGTGACGAAGGGCCCGCCGCCGCGCTGCCGCCAGAGGAAATCTGCGCAGACGACCTGCGTGAGCTCTTCGCTGACGTAGGCGCCGGCGTCGTCGACGAGCGCGAGGCGGTCGGCGTCGGGGTCCACCGCGAGGCCCAGGTCCGCGCCATTTTCGGCGACGGCTTCGGTGAGGCCCGTCAGGTGCTCCGGCAGCGGCTCGGCGGGGTGCGCGAAGCGGCCCGTCGGCTCGGCGTTGAGCACGGTGAGGCGGTCGCCTTCGATGCCGAAGCGCTCCAGCAGGTGCGGGAGCGCAACGGCGCCGACGGAGTTGATCCCGTCCACTACGACCGACAGGTTCGCCTCGGCGATCTGCCCCGCGTCGATGAAGTCGCGCGCGAGAATTTCGTCGACGTGGGCGCCCAAGAAGTTCTTTTCGCAAAAGCCGCCGACGGCGTCGTGGCTTGCCGTTTCCGCACCGCCCTCATCGGCGAGGCGCAGGACTTCTCGGCCGGCCTTATCGGAAAGAAACTCGCCTTTTTCGTTGAGCAGCTTGAGCGCGTTCCACTTCGCCGGGTTG
>PXTX01000071.1:0-7338 GCA_003023275.1 Bacteroidetes bacterium SW_4_67_19 | reverse complement strand
GGCGAGCACTTCGGCGTCGAGGCCGTCGCCAAAGACGCCGCGAATACCGGAAATCGAGGCGATGAGGTTGCTCATGGCGATGGCTTGGGATGGGCAAGGGAAGCGTTCGTTTCTTTTCGGGAGCAGGGCTACTCTTTTCGGGAGCGGGGCTACGGGGCGCGCCCCTCCGACTCGTTCTCGTCTGCGGCGACGTTGGGCCTGCCGCGCAAGCGGTCGGCGTCGCGCACGCCGTCGAGCAGAGCAGGGTCGAGGTCGGGGCCGTCGGGGGCGGCGTGGATGACCGACACGTCACCAGTCGTTTCCATGACGACCGCACGCACCTGGTCTTCATGGACGACGTTGGCCCCGCGCAGCTTCGAGCGCAGGTCGCCGCGCGTCATCTGGGCGCGGCGCAGGTTCTCGTCGAGGACCTCGCTCCCGGCCATCAAAAGCAGCGCTTCGTTGTCCTGCACGGCGCTGAAGCCCGGCACGTGCTGGCGCAGAGAAGCGGCGGCAAACTGCACGGTGTAGAACGCCGCCAGTGCCACGGCCCCTTTCAGCAAGGAAACGGATTCGAGAACGACCGTGCTGGCGATGGTCGAGCCGATGGCCACGGTGATGGCAAAGTCGAAGCTCGATATTTTCGAGAGGCTGCGCAGCCCGTGTAGGCGCGTCAGCAGAACAACGCTGAGGTAGATCCCCACCGCGGTGAGCGTCACCGCCGCGATGGCCGGCTCGGTGACGAAGAGCCACTTCGCGTAGGCCGGCCAGTTCCATTCCACAAAGTCCATAAAGCGGCAGTGCGAGCGTCCTCAGGAAGAAACCGACACCTTGTACAAGATTAGGCAGCGCGCTGCTTTTCGGACAGTGCCGGGCCGCCGGCTTTCATGCTTTTCACCCTTCACGGCGTGTCCCCCTTCACGGCGTGCGCTGGTCACGGCGTGCGCTGGGAAGCAGTCGGCGCTGCCCGGGCGCTCGCGGGGCCGGCCACGCGCTTGATGTCCGCCACCACGTCGGCGGGTTGCCAGTCGTTGCCGCGCCAGACTTCACGTAGCGTTCCCTCCGGCCCGATCAGCGCGGTGGTGAGGTTGTGGGTAATCTGCCCGCCTTCCTGCTCGGTAAAGACGCCGAAAAGCCCCGTCACGCGCTCGACTTGCTCTTTCGTACCCGTGGCGAAGGTCCAGTTCGAGAGGTCGCCCGTGTAGCGCGCGGCGTAGTCGGTGAGCACCGAGGGCGTGTCGTACTCGGGGTCGAAACTGATGGAGAGCAGCTCGACCTGCTCCTTTAGCTTCGGCGGAATCTGCTCCTGGAGGGTGGCAAAGCGCTTCGACATCAGCGGGCAGTAGTCCGGCAGTGGACAGCGCGTGTAGATGAACGTGAGCACGAGGACGTCGCCCCGGTAGTCGGCGAGCCGGACGGGCTTGCCGTTCTGGTTTTGCGAAAGGGTGAAGCCGGGGACCTCGACGCCCACGCGGACCGGCTGGGGCGCGCCGGTCTGCGGGCCGTTCGCGGCGCCCGCCCGAACCGGGCCGGCCGGATGCCGCGCGACGGCGGTGTCGGGCAGGCGCTCGACGCCGGTGATCCACGAACTGTCCGCCTCCGTGTGAAGCCGAAAGCCGATGGCGTCGCCCACCGCCAGTCCGTCCAGCGCGGTGGAGTCCTTCGCCGTGAGCGGCATCGTCATGGCGGGCATGTAGCCCTCGATGGCCTCGTGCTCGACGATCAGGCGGCGCGGGTCGTCGCTGAAGCCGGCCACGCGGCCTTTTACGTCGTAGCCGCCCGCGCCGCGCTGGCGAAGCATCAGCAGCGCCCCGGCGGCGATGACGAGCAAGGCCAGCGCCAGCCCCGCGCCGATCAGGTAGATTCTTTTTGAAAGGCGATTGCTCAAGCGAGCGAGTGCTTCGGTTGGGCAGGGAAGTGCTCGTTCGTGAATTGTGGATGGGAGATGGTTCTTCATCGGCAAGCGCGTTGCCGGATGAAAACCATCCTCCATCCAGCGAGCGGACGATTCACGACTCACCAGCATGTACTTCGGTGCCCTTCGGCGTGAGGAGATACCACTCCGCGCCGAAGCCCATCACGTCCTGGCCTTTGAGCTGGTCGGCGCCCTGGTCCTGCGCGAAGTGGTAGAGCGGCCAGCCGTTGTAGGTGAGCTGTGCCGCGCCGCCGCGGCGCTGAAGCGTGTCGAGCAGGCCGCTCTGCGCCTGGCCGCGCGCCATGGGTTGGCCCTGCGAAGCCATAACCGGGGGCCACGCCTGGGCGCAGGTGTCGTAGCAGGTGCTCTCGCCGCTACCCCGCTGGTCTTTTTTGAACATGTAGACTGCGCGCCCGTCCCCGTCGGTAAGGTACGTACCGAGGGTGTCGTTTTGCGCGGTCTGGACAGGGTCTTGCGTGGCGAGCGTGGTGTCGCCGCCGTCGGTCGTGGTCGTTTGCTGCTCGGTGCAGGCGGTCAGCCCCAGCGCGAGGGCGAGGGCGGCGACGCAGAATTTCGAGGCGAAAAGGGAAAAACGGGCGTTCATGGCGCACCTCCAGCAGGTGGGTGAGGAGTGATTCATCGGTGTGGTAACGATATGAGCGGTCAATGATTCGCACCGGAGCAGCGTCCCGCCTTCCGCCGTTCTCAAAACGAGTACGCTGCGCCCAGGAAGAAGACGCGCCCCGGCTCGGGAATAGGCGTCTGCGCGTACGGGTTCTTCGCGTTGAGGTGGTTGACGTAGTCGGTGTCGGTGAGGTTGGTCACCCCGCCCTCCATCGAGACGCCGTAGCCGACGTCGAGGCCGCCCTTGAGGTCGAGCGTGACGGAGCCGCCCGTGGGCGTCTCGCCCAGCACCTCGGCCGCGCGGTCCTGCTCGGCGGTCGCTTCCAGCGTGCCCTCGACGTAGAAGCGGCCCTCCGGCGGCTCCCAGCGCAGGCCCAGGTCGCCCCGCAACGGCGCGACGCCCAGCGCGGGCTGGTTCGTCTCCAAGTTCCGGCCCCAGAGGTAGCTCGCGCTCGCGCTGGCGGTAAGCGACGGGAGCACCGCCCAGCTGGCCGACGCCTCGCCGCCGTAGAACGTCGCCGTCCCGTTGGTGTAGCGAAACGGCCCTTCCGCGAAGATCGGGAGCGGCAGCATCGGCTCCACGTCGGGAGCGGGTTCGAGCGTGATGTAATTCGACAAGTGCCGCGCGAAGCCGCTCACCTTGACGGCCGCGCGGTCGTAGCGCGCCTTCAGCTCGAGGTCCGCCTGCCAGGAGCGCTCGGGGTCGAGGGGTCGGCGTATCGCTCCAGCGCCCCGGCGGTGCGCACGGCCGTCCCACCGCCCACCGCGAGCGTCCACGCCTCCGAGAGCGGTGCGCCGAGCCGGACCGCCCCGCTCACGTCGAGGTCCTGCTGGTCGAGCTGTTCGGTATCCAGCGAGCCGTCGCCCGGCTCGGCGATGTCGAGATACGTATCCGTGACCTGCGCCTCGTCGGCCCCCGCCCAGACGGCATCGGCGCGCACGGTGCCGGTGGCTTCGACCGCCCCGAACAGGCGCGTGACCTGCGCGAAGACGCCCGCATCGGCGATGGTGACGCCCGGCCAGATCTGGTCGCTCTTGTAGAAGCCGGGCGTTTTGAGGTCGCCCTCCTTCGTGACGACCTGAAAGGGACGCTCGGCGTCGCGGTAGGCGCGGTAGGCGTCGGCCCCCAGCTTGAGGCGCAGGTCCGGCGAGAGCGCCAGCTCGGTTGCCGCGCGCCCCCCGAACGTCGTGATGTCGGCATTTACGGCGATGCGCAGCGGGGGGCGGCGGCTCCCGTCTGGGAACGTGCCGGCCTGGTAGGTCGGCTTGCCTTCGTTGTTCATCGTGTGGAGGGTCTGGTAGCCATAGGCCTTCGCCGTGACGGAGCGCACCAGTCCGGCGAGGCCACGTCGTCCTGCCGCTGGTAGCCGCCGCCGGCGGTCAGGTGCTGGTTCTCGCCCAGCTTGTAGCCCATCTTCGCGCGCGCCTCGCGGTTGAGAAAGTGTGCCGGCACCCGCCTTCCGCCCCCGGACTCGTAGGCGTCGCCGCGTCGGTAGGCCGCATCGAGGCGGTAGGCGAAGGCGCCGGCGCGCCCGTCGGCCGTGCCGGTGAGGTCGTACGAATTGAGATTCGTGTCGTAGCCGGTTTTCACCTGTCCGTTCAAACGCTCGCCGCGCGGAACGCCGAAGAGGTCGTTCGTCTCCACGCGGATGGCGCTGAGCTGGCTGCCGCCCCAGGTGAGCGCGTACGGCCCCTTGGCGACCTCGATGCTCTGCATCGTCGAGGGGCCGGTGTGGCTCAAGGGCGAGTCCATACGCGCCGGGCCGGCCGGCATCGTACGCATCCCGTCCACGTACACGCCGACCTGTCCCGCGCGCAGCCCGCGCACGATTGGCCTCCTGGATGGCGGCTTTCTGGAGTCGCTCGGAGGCGCCGGGCGTCTCGCGGCGGGCCGTCACCTCCACCGCTTCGAGACCGACGGTGCGGGGAGTCAGCGCAAAGCGCACGCTTGCGGTGTCGCCGGCGGGCACCTCGACCTTGCGCGAAAGCGGCGCGTAGCCGACGAAGCGCGCTTCGAGCGTGTAGGAGCCGGGATCGAGCGGGCCCAGCCGGAAGCGCCCCCGCGGCCCGGCGCCCGCCCCACGGTCGGTGCCTTCGACCAGCACGTTCACGCCGGGCAGCGGGCGGCCCGTCTCGGCGTCGACGGCGGCGCCGGCGACGTACCCGTCGGCGGACTGCGCCCGCGCCGGCTCCGCGCTACGCGCAAAAAGACCGATGAACGAAAAAGCGAAGAGAATCCAGATCGGAGCGTGCAGATTCGGACGGCAGACGGCGGACCGCGAACGGCGGTCTTTCGGGGTTCGACTGGACATAGCTGTTCGATGAAGGAAGGGAGTCGGCAGCGCCCTCCCTGCTCGTTCGCGTGCCCGCTCGGCTCTCACGGGAAGCGAGCAAACACGCCTCGGGCAGCGGCGGGACGGCACCAGAGGCAACGCATCGGTTCGGACTCCAGCCGCTCCGCAGACGGCGGAGGGCCGGAACGACGGAAACTACCCGATGCGCTGCCGAGGCGGACGGAACAGCTCATCCGCAACCCGTTGCGGCGCAAACGCTTCGCACCGCTCGACGGGCGCCGGCGGCGACGGTCGACCGACCGCCGCAGACCCGTCCGGCGCGAGGAGACTTTTCGACACGATGAAGACGCCGGCCGGCCCCTGCACCGGGCCGCTGCAGGAGCCCAGCACCGGCCCCTCGACGGGGGCTTCCCGACCGGTGGTGTCGCCTTCGCCGTTGTGGTGAGCGCAGTGCGCGCAGGAGCAATCCTCGCCGCAGTAACACACGCGCTCGGTGCAGCCGCCATGCTCCGCACCGCCCGTTGCGCGATGCGCCAGCAGCCCCAGCGGCGCATGTTGCAGAAGCAGCACGCCCACGACCAGCACCGCGACGGCGCGGCCGACGCCCCGGTTCAAACGTTGCGCTCGCTCGGGCATTCTACCGTCGGATGGCCGTCGAGACGACACGCGATCGAACCGCCCGTTTTCGCCTCCGATTCTCTCCCCGGTCTTTTTCAGTACATTCTTCACAACGATGCCTCTCCTGCTTTTCGACATCGACGGTACCCTCGTGGACGCCTTCGGCGCCGGACGCAAAGCCGTCGAAGACGCCTTCCGCGACGTGACCGGCTCCCCCGTCGACTCGGGCGGGTTCTCGTTTTCCGGAAAGACCGACCCGCAGATCGTCCGCGACCTGCTGAAAGAACACGGCTTTCCCGACGACGGCCGGACCGACCTCGACGCCCTCACCGAGCGCGTGCTCGACCGCTACGCCGAACGGCTGGCCGTCACCATCGCCGAGAAGCGCGTCGAAGCACTCCCCGGCACGTCGCATCTCCTCGGCGCTCTCACGCAACACGACGACCTGCTGCTGGGCCTGCTTACCGGCAATCTCGAACGCACGGCCCATCTCAAGCTCAGCGGCGCGGGGCCGCCCGCCGCGCCGAGGAACAGACCGGACGCGCCTTTTCCGGCGGCGACATCGTCGTCATCGGTGACACGCCGCGCGACGTGGCCTGCGGGCAAGCGCACAGCGCGCGCACCGTCGGCGTCTGCACCGGGCGCTACGACCGCGCCGATCTCGAAGACGCGGGCGCCGATCTCGTTCTGGACGACCTCACCGACGCCGAGCGCTTCGTCGAAGAGGTCGTGTAAACGGCGCATCCGTGATGACCAGAACGAATCCGCGCGCTCTCACACGACGGACTGCTCACCCGTGCTCCGCAGGCGCCGGCCGCCTCGGACCGAAAAACGTTCCAATCTTCAACTTGCAACCTGCAACCGTCAACCTGCTACCCGCCGCAACGTGCGCTCGACCTGCGAGGCGTAGCCGCCGCCGAAGTGGTTGAGATGGTTGACGAGGTGGTACAGGTTGTACACGTCGCGGCGCTGCTCGTCATAGCCCCCCGCCAGCGGCCAGGCCGCGCGGTACGCCTCATAGAACGGCGCACGGAAGCCGCCGAACAGTTCGCTCATCGCCAGGTCGGCCTCGCGGTGGCCGTAGTACGCCGCCGGGTCGATGAGCACCGCCCGGCCGTCGTCGCCGGCCAGGAAGTTGCCACCCCACAGATCGCCGTGCAGCACCGACGCCGGCGGCTTTTTGGGCAAAAACTCCGGCAGCTGCCCAATGAGCGCATCGAGCGGCGCGTCCCAGTCGCTGCGCCAGCGCCCGTTTTTTCGCGCCCGCTCCACCTGCGGCGTCAGGCGCTTTTCGCGGAAAAAGACCGGCCATGACGCTTCCCAGCCGTTCGCCTGCGGCAACCGCCCGATGAAGTTGTCGCGCTCGAAGCCGAAGCGCCCGTCCTCGGAGGTATGGCGGTGCAGCGCCGCGAGGCCTTCTCCGAAACGTTCCCAGAAGGCCCGGTCGGTGCGCCCGCCCGGCGGGATCCACTCCATCAGAAGGAAGCCCGGCGCGCTCGCCTCCGGCCCCTCCACCGCGTGCACCTCGGGAACGCGAATCGCGTCGCCCGCCGCCTCGCGCAATGCCGCCAGCCCCGCCGCCTCACCGGGAAAGGTGCGCGCCACCTCCGCCGCGCCGCGCTTGAGGAAAAACGACTGCCCGCCCGCCCGGAGCCGTCCGCCGCCGGCGATGCAGCCGCCGCCGACGGGTTCGAAGTGCTCCGGCGGCCCCGGCAAGTGCGGGCGCAGGCGCTCGGCAAGGCCATCCGGTAGCGATCGAGGCATGGCGACTGGTGAATGGTAGATTGTGGATGGTAGATGGTTCGCCAGGGCAATCGCATCTGTGCGAGCCACCCGTGATGAGAGCCTACAAACGCCGATTCAGAATTTCAGTACGAAATGAAAACGGCCTTTGTGGGCTGTGTAGGC
>PXTX01000070.1:19574-29028 GCA_003023275.1 Bacteroidetes bacterium SW_4_67_19 | reverse complement strand
CGGCAAAGGAGCTGGCGAGGGAGCCGGCGAAGCGGCTGGAGACGTAGCTGAAACGGCCACCGACGCCGCCGACGACGCGGCCGGAGGAGCGGCGCAGAAAGCGGGCGATGCAGTCGAGGAAGGCGACGGCGGTGCGCTGGAGGGCGTGCTCGACGAAGAAGGGCGCATTGCCGACGAGGCGCTCGGCGACGTCATCGACTTGGCCATCGAAGCTGACATCATCAAGCGGCAGGGGGGGTCGTGGTACGCTTTCGAGGAAGAAACCATCGGACAGGGACACGATGCCATCGTGAGCTGGCTGCGTGAAAACAGCGAGATGCGCGAGGTCGTGTCCCAGCGCCTGAGCGACGTCTTCTCCCCATCACAGGAGGCGAGCGAAGAAAACGCGAAGCAGCAAGTCATATCCGAATGGACCGACGCGGAGGGCCGCACCGTGCGCCGCGTGCAAGACCCCAGCGGAGCGCTGACGTTCGAGTATGTCCTCAGCGAGGACGGGGACGTCGAGAGCCTCGAGATGGTCGAGGAGTCGTAGAGGGGTGACGCGCCCGCCACGTAAACAGCGCGGAAGACCCCTGCGAATAAGTCGAGAAATGAGCCGCGCCGCCTGCTGCAGGACGAACGTGCGCGCGGTCTACGCAGTTGATTGAAGGCGTGGGTGTCGTGCCCCGCGCCTTCTGCGCGCGGCCCGGCGGCCCGTTCTGCGCCGAGCGGCCCGTCCGCAGGGCCGGTGTTGCCCGGCCAGTTACAGTTTTCATTGATTTCAGTATACATTGAAACTGGTCTTTTGATGCCAAATTCAACGGTCGTGACAAGGCATTTCACAGGGTGTGTCATACGTTAGTATCCCGGCTTTTTTGCCCGCTCAGTACCCTTGACGGCGCAGCCCTCGCTATGGCGCAGATCTTCCCGAAACGGGCCAACATCCTGCCGATTCTTTCTCTTGTCGGCGCGCTGCTGGGGAGCGTGGTTCTCATCTTTCTGGTTTGGTACTACTTCTCGCCGGAGTTCACCGTCGTGGGCTACCAGCCGGAGCAGCCGGTGGAGTACAGCCACCGCCTCCACGCCGGGCAACTGGGAATGGACTGCCGCTATTGTCACAACTGGTCGGAGAACTCCTCCCACGCCAACGTCCCGCCCACGCAGACCTGCATGAACTGCCACACGCAGGTCAAAGCCCAGAGCCTCAGGCGTCTGAAGGTGCGCCAGAGCTGGGCATGATCGCCCCGCTGGGCTTTCCCCTCCTTTTCTTGGTCGTCACCGGCGCGGTGCGGGCCTGGACGTTCTGGCGCTACGACTTCACCACGACGTTCGTCGCGCTTCTGTTTGCGTCGGTGCTCTGGAGCACGGCCGGCGGCGGTCAGCAACCAGCGGACAACCGCTCAGCCTGAAAAGCTAAAGCCGATAGCTGACCGCTGATAGCTGAATGCTGACCGCCAGACGCAATCGCGCGCTCGCCGCAGCTACTGCTCCCCCATGCCCCCCGCCTCCGCCGACGCCGCCGCTCTTCGAGAAGCCGCCGCTCGCGCCCGCGAGCACCTCGCCATCGGCGACGCGCCGCCCGAGCTGGCGCTGGTGCTGGGCTCGGGCCTCGGCGCGCTGGCCGAGGAGGCCGACGATGCGCGCACGCTCGAAACGACCGAGCTGCCGGGCTACCCGCGTTCCACCGTCGAAGGGCACGCCGGACGCCTCGTCTACGGCCTCCTCGAAGGACGCCCCGTGCTCTTCGTACAGGGCCGCGCGCACCTCTACGAAGGACACACGCCCCGGGAGCTGACCTTTCCGGTGCGCCTCGCCCACGCGCTCGGCGCGCTGCGCCTGCTCTTGACCAACGCCGCCGGCGGCATTGCCGAGCGCCTCACGCCCGGGTCGCTCATGCTCATCACCGATCACCTCAACTTTGCCTTCCCCGGGCCGCTCGTCCAGACAAACGCCGACGCCCCGAACGACGCTCTGCTGACCGGCTCGTCCCCCTACGACCCGGACTGGGCCGACCGTGCCGAGGCGCTGGCCAATGAACTGGGCATCGCCCTCGAACGCGGCGTGTACGTGTGGACGCGCGGCCCCAGCTACGAGACGCCCGCCGAAATCCGCATGTTCTCGCAGCTCGGCGCCGATGCGGTCGGCATGAGCACCGTGCCCGAGGCCCTCGCCGCCGCCCGCCTGGGCATGCCCGTGCTGGGCCTCTCGACCATCACCAACCGCGCGGCGGGGCTTTCCGCCGGCGCGCTCGACCACGAAGAGGTCCTCGACGTGAGCGCGCAGGTGCAGGGGACGTTGCGACGGCTCGTGCGAGAGATCGTGCGTGCAGGCGCTTCCTGAAATGTGAAAAAGAGGCCGGAAAATCGAAACGCCCCTCACCGCAGATTGTTAAGAGGAGACGGAGGAAACGACTACACGCTCCGGTTCCCATCTTCTCGTTTGACGCTTATGCGCGAGCGCTCTTCTCCATCCGCACAGCAAGCCGAAGCGCACGCCTCCCGGCCTGCCGTTCGAGACCGCCGGTCGCTTTTTTCGGCCTTTCACACGCGGGTCGAGGGGCTCGCTGCCTTGCTTGCGGCGTTGCTCCTCGTGGCGGGTTGCGGAACAGGCGGGGACGCGCCGGAGGGCAACCTTTCGACCGGGCAGGCAACGACGACCGCGGCCGCGTCATCGCAGGCGGAGTTGTTGCACGGCGCAGTGAACACACTCACCCGCACGATGGTGCGCGACATTTTCAGCCCGCCGCAGGCCAGCCGCGCCTACGCCTATGCCTCGGTGGCGGCCTACGAGGCGCTCGCCCCCGGCCACGCCGCCTACGAGCGTGGCGCGCACCGGTCGCTGGCCGGCCAGCTCAACGGGCTGACGGCCCCGCCCGCGCCGAAGGCGGGCCAGGAGTACGACCTCGCGCTGGCGAGCTTGGAGGCCTTCCTCACCGTCGCCCAGGAGATGGTCTACTCGCCCGGGCGCATCGACGCGTTTCGCCGGAAGGTGCACGCCCGCTTTGCGGAAGGCGAGACGCCGCAGGCCCTGCGCGAGCGGTCGGTGCAGTATGGCAAAAAGGTCGCCGAGCACATCCTGGACTGGGCCGCCGCGGACCGCTACAAGGAAACGCGCAGCGGCGACCGCTTCGTGGTGACGGACGCCCCCGGGCGCTGGCGCCCCACCCCGCCGGCCTACATGAACGCCATCAACCCGAACTGGGACGAGCTGCGCCCCTTCGCGCTCGATTCGGCCGCGCAGTTTAAGCCATCGCGCCCGCACGCCTACAGCATGGAGAAGGGCAGCCCCTTCTACGAGCAGGTCAAGGAAGTCTACGACATCAGCACTCCCCTCACCGAGGAGCAGCGTGAAATCGCGGCCTTCTGGGACTGCAACCCCTACGCCGTCAACAAGCGCGGGCACGCCAGGGTGGCCACCAAACAGATGACCCCCGGCGGCCACTGGATGGCCATCGCCACCATTGCCGCGCGCAAGACGGACGCGCGCCTCCCGAAAGCCGCCGCCGCTTACGCCAGGGTGGGCGTGACGCTGGCCGACGGCTTCATCAGCGCCTGGGACGAGAAGTACCGCAGCAATCTGGTGCGCCCGGTCACCGTTGTCAATAAACACTTCGACGAAGACTGGCGCCCGATCTTGCAGACCCCGCCGTTCCCGGAGTACACCAGCGCCCACAGCGTCGTCAGCGCCGCCGCCGCCACGACGCTGACGGACCTGTACGGCGACGAGTTCGCCTTTCGCGACACCAGCGAGGTGGCCTACGGACTGCCCGTGCGCTCCTTCGACTCGTTCAACGAAGCGGCCCGGGAAGCGGCCGTGAGCCGGCTCTACGGCGGGATTCACTACCGCATGGCCGCCGAAAACGGCTTCGACCAGGGCAAAGCGGTCGGACGCTTCCTGAACGAGCAGGTCGAGGTGCGTCGTCCCGTCGTGGCGCAGCGGTGAGCGTATTACGTGGCACGCAGCACCCGGGGTATGACGCAAGGCCCCACCACGGGGGTATGACGCAAGGCCCCGCGCTGCGTCGCTACGGGTGTTTTTCGAGCGTCATGGTGGACCGAAAAGGTGCACAATGATTTTTAGCAATCGTATTGCGCTGCCTGCCTGGCCATGGCGAGCGCGCCACGGACGCCGTTTTCGTCGCCCAGCGCGGCAGGGGTGACGAACTCGTCGAGGTGCTCGGTAAAGCGGGGATGGTCGAGGTATCCGCCGAGGCGCTCGCGCACGACGCGCCGGATCATCGGGAAGAGCTGCCGGCGGTGCATCACGCCGCCGCCCAGGATGACGCGCTCGGGGGCGAGCGTGCAGGCGAGGTTGGCGACGGCGATCCCCAGGTAATGCGCCTCGACTTCCCAGGCCGGGTGGTCGTCCGGGAGGTCGGCGGGGGAGCGGCCCCAGCGCGCTTCGATGGCGGGGCCGGCGGCCAGGCCTTCGAGGCAGTCGCCGTGGAACGGGCAGTGCCCGGCGAAGTCGTCACCGGAGGCGCGCGGCAGGCGCAGGTGTCCGATTTCGGGATGCAGCAGGCCGCGCAGGGGGCGCCCGCTCTGCATGAAGCTGCCTCCGACGCCCGTGCCCACCGTGAGGTAAACGAACGCATCGACGTCCCGGCCCGCCCCCCCGTGGTGCTCACCGAGGGCAGCGGCGTTCACGTCGAGGTCGAAGGCCACGGGCACGCCGAGCGCCTCCTGAATGGGGCCGCGCACGTCGGTGTGTTGCCACCCGTTTTTCGGCGTGTTGGTGATGAACCCGTAGGTCGGCGAATCGGGATTGTCATCCACCGGCCCGAAGGAACCGACGCCGACCGCTTCGAGGGGACGGTCTTCGAAAAAGTCGACGACCGCGCGCAACGTCTCTTCCGGCGTGGTCGTTTTGATGCGCGTGCGTTCGCGCACGCTCCCGGAGGCGTCGCCGGTAGCGCAGACGACCTTCGTGCCGCCGGCCTCGACACCGCCGAAGCGGGGATCTTCGAGTGTCGATCTTCGAGTGTCGATTACTCTGGGAAGAAAGAGATGGAGTAGAACGGACGGCTGCCCCTTCGACATTCGCCCTTCGTCATTCGCTTCGTTCGTCGAGCCAGTCGGCCATGCCGATGAGGACGCGCTCGCCGCCGGGGTCGTTGAAGGTCTCGTGGTAAAACCCGTTGTAGAGGGCAAGCGTTTTGTCGTCGGAGCGGGCGCGGGCGTAGAGCGCCCGGCTGCCGCTGGGGGCGGTGATGCGGTCGGCGGTGCCGTGGACGAGTAGAAACGGCCGCCCCAGACGATGCCCCTCGTCGCGCAGGCGGCGCGTGGCGCGCAGCAGCTCGGCCCCGGTGCGCGCCTTGATGCGGCCGGTGTAGCAGAGCGGGTCGTTCAGCACCTCGGCGACGACGCTCGGGTCGCGCGAGATGGCGTCGCGTTCGAGGTAGACCGTCGGCAGGGCAGGCGCGAGGCGGCCGGCCAGGCGCGCGACTGGCCAGAGCAGGCGCGGCGTGGGCAAGTGCACGAGCGGGCTGGACAGGATGAGGCCTGCCGGACGCGCACCGTGGTCGAGGACGTAGAGCAAGACGACGGCCCCGCCCATCGAGTGGCCCATCAGGAAAAGCGGATGCGCGCGATGCTCGGAAGAGCGCACGTGCCGCACGACGGCGTGCAGGTCGGCCACGTACTCGTCGAAGGAGCGCACCAGCGCCGGCGGCCCCCCGCTGCGCCCGAAGCCGCGCTGGTCGTAGGCCGCGAGCGCGAAGCCGCGTGCAGTCAGGCGGGCGGCCAGCGCCTCGTAGCGCCCGCTGTGTTCGGCGTATCCGTGCACGAGCAGCACCGTCGCCCGCGGCGCCTCGCGCTCGGGCGGCCACCGCCGGACGAACAGCGGCGTGCCGTCGTAGCCGGGCAGCACGGCCGTGTGCGAAGCGTGCGTTTCCACGAAGCGAGGGGCGAGATGGCGTTGCCGGTCGATTTTCGGCCCGAAACAGGAGCGGCCCGGCGTCCTCCCATCTCACGCTTTACGTTTTACGCGCATCGCCCAGGCAGTAACGAACGCCAAATGCAGCGCCCCGCAGGCCAGACGCGCCCCGCCTCCTATCGAAAGATTCACCGGGAGCGCATTGCAAGAAACAAAGCTGCGCGCTACGTTTGCAACACACATCCGCGCTTTTTCCGAGCGTCCCCGCCTGCAGGCGCTCGGTCACGGCTCTACGCCGTTCCCCCGAGTCGCTGCGCCGAACGCCCTCGTTTGCATGCCTTCTTCTGCTCTCCCCCTTCGGCTCCAGCTCGGTGCGGTCGTCTTGCTGGCGAGCGTGCTTCCGCTGGCCGTGCAGGCGCCCGCTTCGCTCGACGCGGGACGCACGGGCGGCGCCGGAAGCGCCCCCGCCGCCTGGCTTCGGTCCCAGGTGGGCAGCGCGCAGGGCGCAACGGCGCAACAGAAGCGTAACGCGCAGGCCCGCTTCGAGCGCGCACTCGCCGAAGCGAAGTCTTCAGGCGCGCGCACGCTTCACGACTTTCTGGGGGCGTTTCTCGAAGCCCATGCCCGCATCGAAGGGACGAAGGCGGCTCCGACCGCCGGGCGCTCCACCCGGGCGCTCCTCCACGACCTCCGCCGGCAGCTGCGGCGCGCCGGGCTGGTCGTACGCCCGCCGGTGCAGGCAAACGCCCCGCCGACCGGCCCGCAACGACTGATGCGCTGGGCGCAGACCGCGCTGTGTTCGTCGCCCTCCGACCGCCTTGCGGGGCGCGGCCGGCCTGCAACGTCTTCGGCGTCGCCGTCCCTTCCGCTGGTCGCCTCCCTTCAGCGGGCCGTCGCCCCCACCGTGCCGGGATCACTGATTCGCGTCCTCTTCGCCGGACGCCTCCTCGGCCCGTAGCCGACGTATGCCTCGCTCGCCGTCTGCGAGCGAGCGTTCCCTTCTCCCCTTTTCCCACGGGGCCGCGCGGGTGAAGCACGTCTACGCTATTCCGCGCAGTGCCTCTCTCACGCCCCCGCTTTCCCTCGCCCTTTCCCCCTTTTCCCCGATGCAAGGCAACGGCGTACGCATCGCCATCACGCTCGGTCTCCTGGTGCTGTGCGGATTTTACCTGTTTCCCACGGCGCAGAACTACTACTACTCCCAGCAGCTCGACAACCTCGAAGGCGAGGCCCGGAGCGAGTACAAAAACGAACATCGCCAGGCCATTCAGGAAGCGCGCAGCCAGTCGCTCAAGCTGGGTCTCGACCTCCGGGGTGGGATGAGCGTCACGCTCGAAGTGCAGGTAGCGCAGTTTCTCAGCGAGCTGGCCGAAGACCAGGACGACTCCTTCAACCAGGCGCTCCAGACGGCGCGCCAGCGCGCACAGGCGTCCGGCGGTGAAGACTCGATCATCAACCTGTTCATTCAGGCCTTCGAGCAGCAAAACCCGAATGCCCGGCTCGCGCGCTACTTTCGCAGCCAGACCGCTGGCATCGACCGGCGCTCCGATAACGAAGCGGTCGCCGAGTACCTGCGCACCCAGGCCGACCAGGCCGTCGGGCGCGCCATCGACATCGTGCGGCGGCGCGTCAACCAGTACGGCGTAACCGAGCCGTCCATCCAGCGGCAGGGCACCCGCCGCATCGTCGTCGAGATGCCGGGAATCGAAAACGCGGAGCGCATCCGCGAGCTGCTTCGCGGGACGGCGCGCCTGGAGTTTCGCCTGATGGGCGGGCCGCAGCAACTGGCCGACGCGATGAAGCAGATCCGGGCCTATTACGAAAACTATCAGGGGCCCGGCGCCGACACGCTCCTCGGCAGCCCGGAGCCCGGCACGACGCTTCCCAGCGAAGGCGCTCCGGCGGACACGGGCACGGCTCCCGGCGCGGGCGACACGACCGCCGCCGGGAAGGGGCAGGGCACGCGCCTCGGGCAGGGCGCGGCACCGCCTTCCCAGCAGCAACCGCCGCAGCAACAAGGCGGCACGCAGCTCAGCCAGCAGCAGCAAGCTCCCGGCCCCGACACCGCCGGCACGCAGCTCGGCAACGGCGACGGCCGCACGCCGAGCAACCCGCTGGCGGCCCGCATGAACATCCTGCCGCGCGGCGCCGGCGTCATGATCGGCACGGTCGCCGCCTCCGACACCGCCGCCGTCAACGCGCTGATGTCCCGCCCCGAAGTGCAGCAAATGCTGCCGGACAACGTGACGCTGATGTACAACGCCAGCCCCTTCGGGCAAAACCCGCAGGGGGAGAAAATGTACCGCCTGCTGGGGGTGCGCGCCACTGCCGAGATGACCGGCGAAGTCGTCGATGAAGCCAGCGTCACCTTCGACCAGTATACCAACGAGCCGAAGGTCTCGATCACGATGGACTCGAAAGGGGCGCGCGAGTGGTCGCGCCTCACGGCGGCCAACATCAACAAGCAGGTCGCCATCGTGCTCGACCGGGCCGTCGTCTCCAACCCGGTGATTCAGGAACGCATCCCCGGGGGGCGCACCTCCATCAGCGGGCTGGAAAACCGCCAAGAGGCGGAGGACATCGTGACGGTCCTCAACGCCGGCGCGCTCCCGGCACCCGTCGAGATCGTGAGCGAGCGCACCGTCGGGCCGAGCCTCGGGCAGGAATCCATTCAGGCGGGCCTCACGTCGGTGCTGGTGGGCCTCCTCATCGTAGCGCTGTTCATGATTTTCTACTACCGCACCGGCGGCGTCGTGGCCGACCTGGCGCTCTTCCTGAACCTGATTCTGATCCTGGGCATTCTGGCCGGCTTCAACGCCACGCTCACGCTGCCGGGCATCGCCGGAATCGTGCTGACCATCGGGATGGCCGTGGACGCCAACGTGCTCATCTTCGACCGCATCCGCGAAGAGCAGCGCGCCGGCAAGACGCTCGTCGCCGCCATCGAAGCGGGGTATCAGCGCGCCCTCAGCGCCATCCTGGACGCCAACATCACCACGTTTTTCGTCGGGGCCATTCTGTACTCCTTCGGCGTGGGGCCGGTGCGCGGCTTCGCCGTCACGCTGATGGCCGGCATCCTCTCCTCGATGTTCACCGCCATCATCGTGACCCGCGTGGTCTTCGACTACCTGGTCAAGGAGCGCGGACGCGAGGTGAGCTACGGGTGAGTGTTGCGTGATTCGTGATGCGTGCTTCGCGAGGTTGCTTTCTACGACCGTCAAAGAAGCGGTCAAGCGCAAATATTTTCCGAACGGCGTTGCCGGTAGGAGGCAGAGCGGGCGCAAAGAGGCAGAGCGTGCGCAAATGGGACGACCTGTTCTCGCGAAACACGTATCGCGCATCACTCGCCAGCCACGCGACATGAGCTTTTCATACTGAACCCCTCCTCTCCGCGAGGAAAAAAACTCAACGGAATACCGCTATGCGTATTTTCGAAGACCCCGACTACGCGTTCGTTTCCAACCGGCAGACGGCCTACGTGCTCTCCGCTGTGCTTCTGCTGCTGGGCATCGCCTCGTTTGCCACGCGCGGCCTCGAGCTGGGGATCGACTTTCAGGGCGGGATGGAGTTCGTCATCGAAGGGACCGGCCAGCTCGAAACC
>PXTX01000070.1:7720-19563 GCA_003023275.1 Bacteroidetes bacterium SW_4_67_19 | reverse complement strand
GACCGGCCAGCTCGAAACCGACGAGGTGCGCGCGGCCCTCGGCAACGTGCTGGCGACCGACCCGCAGGTCAAGACCTACAACACGGGCAATGCGCGCGGCCTCCTGATACGCACCACCGAAAGCGACAGCATCAGCGCCGTGGAGGATCGCATCGTCCAGACGGTACAGTCGGAATTTCCCGAGGCTTCCCCGCGCGTGATCTCGACGTCGGTCGTGGGGGCCAGCTTCGCCAGCGACATGGCGCAGTGGGCGGTTTACATGATCCTCGGGTCGCTGCTGGTGGTCTTTCTCTACATCCTGATCCGGTTCGAGTGGCGCTTCGGCGCCGGGGCCATCGCCGCACTCGTGCACGACGTGACGATCACGCTGGGGCTCTTTTCGCTCCTGGCGGGGCTGATGCCCTTTTCGCTGCAAATCGACCAGGCCGTCGTGGCGGCCTTCCTCACCATCGTGGGCTACTCGCTCAACGACACGGTCGTCGTCTTCGACCGGGTGCGCGAGTACGAGAATCTCTTCAAGACCGACGAATACAACGACGTCGTCAATCGCTCGATCAACTCCACGCTCAGCCGCACGTTCGTCACCAGTATCACCACCTTGCTCGTGGTGACGATCCTGTTTGTGTTCGGGGGCGAAGTGCTGAAAGGCTTCTCCTTCGCGCTCATCATCGGCGTCATCGTGGGGACGTACTCCTCGATTTTCGTCGCCTCCTCGACGGTCGTGGAGCTGCGCGCGGCCGTCCCCAAGCAGGAAAAGCGCCGGCGCGTCTCGCGGCGGGGAGCCTGATCGAGTGCGGGTGTTTGGGAGTATGGGAGTAAGAAACGGCTTCCCTTGCTTCCGACGCTTCCGCGTGTTCGCCCCCCGGCGTGGCGTGTAACTCTAAATGGCCCGCTTCGTAACGGCTTCCCCTGCACTCCCCACCTCCTCCCCCCAGACGATGAACTACTCCGTAGACGAACGCTACAACGCCGTCGTCATCACCCTCAAGGGCAACATCATGGGCGGCCCCGACGGGCAGCAGCTGCACGACCAGCTCCGCGAGCTCGTCGACGAGGGCAAGACGCACGTCGTCGTGGACCTCTCGAAGACCAAGTTCATGAACTCCAGCGGTCTCGGCATGCTCATCAGCGGCCTGACCACGATGCGCAACGCCGGCGGCGACCTGCGCCTCGCCCGCGTGGCCGACCGCATCCAGTCGCTGCTGGTCATCACCAAGCTGATCACGGTGTTCAAGGAATTCGACACCGTCGACGAAGCCGTCGAAAGCTTCGACACGGAACCGCCGTCGGAAATGGAAACGGAGGAGCCATAACGACCCGGAGCTTGTTAGACGGCGGACGACCGGCGATGAACGGCGGTCTGTCAACCCTCCTGCGCCCCGGGCGTTTTTTCCAGAGACGGGCAGCACGGCCGTCGACGTACCGGCTGGAAAGCAGTACCCTGGTCGCCCAGAAAACTCGACACTCGAAATCCCAGCCCCCAAACCGCACCGCCATGCCCGTCACCGTCGTTATCGGAAGCCAGTGGGGAGACGAAGGCAAAGGCAAGCTCGTGGACCTGATGAGCGAAAAGGCCGACGTGGTCGCCCGCTACCAGGGCGGGGCCAACGCCGGTCACACCATCTGCTGGGACGACGGCGAACGCAGTGAAGAGTTCGTGCTGCACCTCATTCCCAGCGGCATCTTTCACGAGGGCACCCCCTGCGTGATCGGCAACGGCGTGGTGCTCGACCCGGCGGCGGTGCTCGACGAAATCGAACAGATCGAGGCGCTGGGCTACGACGTGGAGGAACGGCTCAAGATCAGCCACAACGCGCATCTCATCATGCCCTACCACAAGCAGGTAGAGGCCGCGCAGGAAGCCGCCCGCAGCGAAAACACCGATGACGGCGCCATCGGGACGACCGGGCGCGGCATCGGGCCGGCCTACACCGACAAGTTCGCCCGCCGCGGCATCCGCGTGGTGGACCTCTTGCGGCCCGAGGTGCTGCGCACCAAGCTCACGCGCGCCATCGAGGACAAAAACGCCGTCCTCAAGGGCGTCTACGGCGCCGAGCCGCTCGACGTGGACGAGATCGTCGAGGAGTACGTCGCCTTCGACGAAAAAATCGACCCGTACGTCACCGACACGTCGCAGTACCTGAATCGCGCGCTCGCGGAGGGGAAGCACATCGTCGCCGAGGGCGCGCAGGGATCGCTGCTGGACGTGGACTTCGGGAGCTACCCGTTCGTCACCTCCAGCCATCCGACGGCCGGCGGCTGCTGCACGGGGCTGGGCGTCCCGCCCACGGCCGTGGAGCGCGCGGTGGGCGTGGTGAAAGCCTACTCCACGCGCGTCGGCAACGGCCCGTTTCCCACCGAACTCACCGGCGAAACGGGCGAACAGCTGCGCGAGGCCGGCGGCGAGTTCGGCGCCACGACGGGCCGCCCGCGCCGCTGCGGCTGGCTCGACCTCGTGGCCCTCGCCTACACCGCCTCGGTCAACGGCTTCACCGAACTCACCGTCACCAAGCTCGACGTCTTGAGCGGCCTCGGCGAGCTGAAGGTGTGCACGCGCTACCGCCTGCCCGGGGGCGAGGAGACGCGCCGCTTTCCCAGCGAGGTCGAAACGCTCGAGAACGTCGAACCCATCTACGAAACACTCCCCGGCTGGGACGACGACATCACCGGCGCGCGCGAGGCCGAAGACCTGCCGAGCGAGGCGCGCGACTACCTGCGCTTCATCGAAGACGAACTGGACGTGAACGCGGGACGCACCTCGATTGGGCCCCGGCGCGAGCAGGTGCTCGAAGGCGGAGCGGCCGCGCCCGCGCAGGCCCCGGCAGTGGCATCGTAGGACGGCGGACCGCAGGCGGCGGCGCTCAATCTGCTGACGGTTGTCCCAATAGCAAAGCGGAAGCTGCCCGAATCCTTCCTCTCTCCTCTCCAGCCCTCTCGCCCCCCAGCGCCGCCCCTCACTCTGTGAGAATCGCCGTCCTTTCCGACGTTCACGCCAACCTCGAAGCGCTGGAGGCGACCCTGAGCGCCCTCGACGAGCGCGGCGGGGCCGACGCCGTGTACTGCCTCGGCGACGTGGTCGGCTACGGGGCGGACGCGGCGGCGTGCGTGAAGCGCGTGCGCGAGCGCTGCGACGGCGTCGTGATGGGCAACCATGACGCGGCCGTCGCGCGCGAGGAAGGACTCGAGGTGCTTCCCTCCGACGGACAGGCCGCCGCCCGGCACAACCGCGAGCAGCTCTCCGGCGAACAGCTCGACTGGCTGGCCGACCTACCGCTCACGCTGGAAGCGCGCGGCCTGCGCCTCGTCCATGCCAGCCCCGACCGGCCCGCCGCCTGGACGCGCCTGGACGGCTTTCGCGCGGCGCGCGAGCAGTTCGACGCCTTCGACGAGGCGGTCTGCTTCGTCGGCCACACCCACCGCCCCGCCGTCATGGCCGACTCGCTGGGCGTCCTGAGCGTGCGCTCCGGGAACCGCTACCTCATCAATCCCGGCAGCGTCGGCCAGCCGCGCGACGAAAACCCGCGCGCGAGCTTCGGCCTCTTCGACACCGACGCCTTCACCTACGAGAACGTGCGCGTGCCCTACGACACCGAACTCGCTGCCGAAAAGGTGCGCGCAGCCGGCCTGCCCGACCGCCTCGCGCGTCGCCTCATGCGGGGAAAATAGCAATTTCGGGGGTCGTTGTTCGTGGGTCGTTGTTCGTTTTCGTCAAGACAAAGCGCGCGTGGCCGAGGTGCTCCGTTGGGGCGAGGCCCTTCGCTCGTGTAGCAGCTACGCGGCCTTCGCCAATCGCAGTTCGTCATTCACCGCCATCCGGCCTCGGTTGTAAATCGCTACCGGGCGGCCCACCAGTTCGGCGCCGAGGAACGGCGTGTTCTGGCTCTTCGAGCGGATGTCGTGCTCGGTGACAGTCCAGCGTTCGTCGGGATCGAAGATCGTCAGGTTGGCGGGCCGGCCTTCTTCGAGGCGCGGGACGGGCAGGCCCAGCACGCGGCGCGGGGCGGCGACGAGCTTCTCGACGGCCTCCGCCAGCGAGAGGACGCCCGGCGCGACCAGTTCGCGCCCGATGAGGCCGAAGGCCGTCTCCAGCCCGATGATCCCGTTGGGCGCGGCGGTGAACTCGACTTCTTTCTCGAAAGAGGCGTGCGGCGCGTGGTCGGTGCAAAGCGCATCGATGGTGCCGTCGGCGAGGCCGTCTTTGAGCGCCTGCACGTCCTCGGGCGAGCGCAGCGGCGGGTGCATCTTGGTATTGGTGGAAAACTGCGTTTCCTCGACGGCGCGGTCGGTGAGGGCGAGGTGGTGGGCGCACACCTCGGCAGTCACGGGCACGCCCCGCGCTTTGGCGCGGCGCACCAGTTCGACGCCGCCCCGGGTCGAGAGGTGCGCCACGTGGAGGGAGCCGCCGGTCGTCTCGGCCAGGAGCACGTCGCGGGCGATCATCACGTCGTCGGCCAGCGAGGGGATGGCCTCGAGGCCGAGGCGAGCGGAGACGGCGCCCTCGTGCATGTGGCCGCCCGTCGAGAGGCTGCGCTCTTCCATGTGCCCGATGATGGGCATCCCGAGCATCCGGCTGTATTCGAGCGCGCGGCGCATGAGACCGGCGTCCCAGACGGGCGCGCCGTCATCGGAGAAGGCCACGGCTCCCCCCTCGGCGAGGTCGCCCATCTCGGCGAGCGCTTCGCCGTCGCGCCCTTTCGAGACGCCCCCGACGGGATGCACGGCCACGGGCTGCCCCTCGGCGCGCTCTTTCACGAATTCGACGACGTCGCGCGTGTCGAGCGGGGGGTCGGTGTTGGGCATGCAGGCCACGGCGGTGAAGCCCCCGGCCGCGGCGGCGCGCGTGCCCGTCTCGATGGTCTCTTTGTGCTCGAAGCCCGGCTCGCGCAGGTGCACGTGCATGTCCATCCACCCCGGCGAGACGGTCAGCCCTTCCGCATCGAATGGCTCGACGTTTTCAGGAGAAAGATTTTTGCCGATCTGCGCGATCTCACCGCCCCGGATGAGCAGGTCGGCCTCGCGTGGGTCGCCGTCTTGATTGCCGCCGCCGGGATCGAGCAGGGTGGCGGACTGGATGAGCAGGTCGGGCGCGGAGGGCATGGGCGTGTGCGTGATTCGTGCTGCGTGATTCGTGCCGCGGCAAAAAGGGCCGCCTCGGCCTCGCACCGAAGCGGCTTTTAAGCAGGTCAGAGAAGCACGTTAACGATTTCGCCAGTGGCGACGACGGACAAAAGACGATAGACGATGCTCTCGACGGGCTTCTACTTTCAGCCCGTAGCGCCGCTACCCGCCTCAAATCCGCGCCCTGCTGCACGCAAAATGACGTTGGCTCGCCTTCTCACCAACTTCATAGACAGACGCCGAGCGAACGTTGCGGGGGCACGCGGCGCGCTCACGTCATCTCCTCCAGCAGGCGCACGCGCTCCTCGGTGGCCGGGTGCGTCGAAAAGAGGCGGCGCACCCCGCTCATCCCGCCGCTGAACGGATTGACGATGAACATGTGCGCGGTGGCGTCGCTCGTCTGGTCGCTGTGGTTCATGGGCACCTGCCTGGCGCCGGCGTCGAGCTTTTCGAGCGCCCCGGCCAATGCGCGCGGCCGTCCGCAGATCTCGGCCCCGCCCCGGTCGGCGGCGTACTCGCGCGAGCGGGAGATGGCCGCCTGAATCAAGAAGGCCGCCAGCGGCGCGACGATCAGCATGGCCAGCGTAGCGAAGAGGTTGCGGTCGCGCCCGCCGCCGAAAAAGAGGCCGAAGCGCGCCAGCATCGTAATCGCCGCCGCCATCGTCGCGGCAATCGAGGAGGTCAGGATGTCGCGGTTTTTGACGTGGGCCAGCTCGTGCGCGATCACCCCCTCCAGTTCGTCTTGCGAGAGCATCCGCTGGATGCCGCTGGTGACGGCGACGACAGCGTGCTGGGGATTGCGCCCGGTGGCGAAGGCGTTGGGCTGGTCGGACGGGATGACGGCCACGCGCGGCATGGGCAGGTCCGCGCGCTGGCGCAGGCGGTCGACCGCGTCGTAGAGGTCGGGCGCGTCGGCGCGCTCGACGATTTCGGCGCCGTACATCTTCAGCACGACCTTGTCGCTGAACCAGTAGCTGCCGGCGTTCATCACGACGGCGACGCCGAAGGCGATCAGCATGCCGTTCGTCCCGCCCAGAAACGAGCCGACGAGCGCGAAGAGCACGATCAACACGGCCATCAGGCCGGCGGTGCGGAAGTAGTTCATGCGGTGGGGTTTCGGGGTTTGGGATTTTTCGATCAAAGAGGCAGGGGGGAGAACGCCTGTGTCCGTTTCGGGCTTCCGCCCTTTGACGAACTTTCAATATTGCACTTTCCAACCTTCACCCCAGAAGCCCCGTCAGGATCATCACGTCGTAGAGGGCGTGCGTCCAGGCGGCCACGGCGAAGCCGCGCAGCAGGAAGAGCGCGTTGAGCGCCAGCCCGAAGAGGAAGCGAAAGACGAACGAGGGAGCCGCCAGCACGTCGCCGTAGAGGCCGGTGTAGTGCGCCGCGCTGAACAGAAGCGCGCCGAGGACGGCAGCAGCGAGGTAGGCCCAGCGCTTTCGGGCGAGCACGCGGCGAAAGGCGAACGCCAGCCCGCCGACCAAGAGCACGCGAAAGAGCAGCTCTTCGTACACGCCCGCCCCGATGGAGAGCGCCAGCTGGGCGAGCAGTCCGCCGGACCGGGGGGCCTGCGCGGCGGCAAGCGGCGCGAACCCGGCAAAGAGCGCGGTCACCACGCTGGAGACGAGCACCGCCACGACGAAGGCGTAGAGCGCGCTTTCGCCCACCAGCAGCCCGAAGTAGCGCGCCCGCAGCGGAATGCGACGCCCTCGCTCCAGGTAAAAGACGGCGGCCCCGACGAGCCCCAGCACCACCACGAGCACGACCAGTCCCAGGCCCATCGGGGCGGGCAGGAGCCACTTGAGCCATGCCTCCGCCCCCAGTCGCACCGGCGCGAACGGCCGCGTCAGGTTGACCACGCTGATGAGCACCTCGTAGCCAAGCACCAGCGGCAGTGCGGCCAGAAAGCCGTACGTCGCCGACCGTGTGGCGCGGTGGTACGCTCGCCAGTGTGCGTCCATCGGAGTGTGGGGGGGCGGGAGTGGCAAGACGCAAGGGGGACCATCTCTTCCTGCACGCCCGTTTCCAACTCAGTCCATCACGCGCATCGTGACCGGCTGGCTGCTTTCTTTCTCCAGCCCGAGCCGCTGGTGCACGGCGGTGGAGACGTCCATCATGAGCGCGTCGTCGAGCGGGCCGCGGTCGGCCACCTGCGCGAACGTCCGGCGCCCCGTCGCCGGATTGGTGAGCAGGACGACGGTGCCCAGCGGCAGCGACGGGTGGCTCACGGTGAAGCGCGCAGGATCGTAGCGCGCGCCCCCAGCCATGAGGCGGCCTTCGTAGGACGCCGGGTAGCGCGCCACCGGGCCGCGCTCTCTGACGGGGCGGCGCGTGCCGCGCGGCTGCGGATCGGGCGCCTCGCGGCCGGGGATGCGCAGGCGCTGCCCTTCCTGCACGTCCTTCTCGGCCAGTTCGTTCGTGCGCTGGAGCAGCCTTGCGCTCACGCCGTAGCGCCGGGCCACGTCGTAGATCGTCTCGCCGGCGGCGACGGTGTGGGTGGGCGGCCCCAGCGCGCGCGGCAGACGCACCGTCTGGCCCGGCTCCAGAAACGACCCGTCCAGTTCGTTGAGCGCCACCAGCGAGTCGAGGGGCGTGCCGTAGCGCGCGGCGATGGTGTAGAGCGTCGCGCCCGGCTCGGCGGTGTGCGCTCCGTAGAACGAAGCCCCCGACGAACGCGGCGCGTCTTTCGCGCTCTCGCTCTTCGTTTCTTCTTCGCCTGCCGGCGCCCCTGCTTCGCCCTCCGACGTGTCCAGCGAAGCGCGCACGCGCAACTCCTGGCCGGGGTAGATGGCGCTGCCCTCCAGATCGTTGAGCCGGCGCAGGCGTTCGACGGTCAGGTCGTGCTCCCGCGCGATGCGATAGAGCGTGTCGCCTTCTTCGACGATGTAGACGCCGGTGCTCTCGCCCGCCGCCTCCTGTGCCCGCGCCGGGGCGGCAACGCCTCCCAGCACCAGCAGCACGCCGCCGCACAGCGCGCACAGAGCGCGGCAAACAGAACAGCAGCGAGCACGGAGCATCAAGCGCATGACCTCCCTCTGACATGAAGCGCGAAGCGTTCAACGCGAAACATTCAACGTGTAACGTGGCACGCAAAATCCTTACCCCAGCCCGACGCCTTCGGCCTGCATCAGGGCGTCGCGTAGCTCCGAGAGGTCTTTCGTTGCGCCCTGCTCTTCACACTCCTCGACGCCGGCCCGATAGGTCGCCTTCGCGTCCTCGGGCCGGCCGAGGCGTGCGTAGAGCTTGCCGAGGTGGTAGTAGGTGCCGGTGTAGCCGGGCTGTTCCTCGACGAGCGCCTCGAAATGCGCCAGCGCCTCATCGGGGTGGCCGCGCTTGAGATGCTCGCGCGCCAGCGCGAAGCGCGTAAACGCATCGTCCGGGTCTTCTTCGTGAAACGACTGGAGCGCTTCGAGCCGGTCGGTGCTCATGGGTGCATATGGCGTGATGCGTGATTGAAGCCGGCGCTTGCCCCGGTTCATCCCTCGCCGGAGGCGACGTACGCATAGGCATACGCATACGTTGCAGCGGTCCAGCTGAGAAACTCGGAGGCCGGGTACTCATCCTCGTTGACCGTGCCGGTGGTCGCCTCGTATTTTTCGTAGACGTGACCCGGCGTGCGGCGGTGCGTCTCGTCATTTTCCTCGTAGCTGGCGGGCAGGGGGTTCTCGTAGTTTTTAGCCACGAGGTCGAGGTACTTCTTGGCGACGCGGCGGGCCTTGTCGTGATAGCCGTAGTTGCGCAGGCCGGCGATGACGATGAGATGCACGGGTGCCCAGCCGTCGTCCTCGCCCCACTGGTAATCGACCTCGTAGGGGGTGCTGGCGGTGGCGGCTACGCCCCATTCGCGCTCGAACAGGGACAGGTTTTTAGCGACGCGGGCGGCCTGCTCTTCGGTGGCGAGGCCGGCCCAGAGCGGGTGAAACGTCGTGTAGGCCGCCACGCGGCTGCGGCGGTCGTTGGCGAAGTCGTAATCGAGAAAGAGGCCGCGCTCGTCGTCCCAGAAGTATTCGCCGATGCGCTCCTTGCGCGCCTGCGCTTTCGCCTCCCAGTCTGGCTGGTCTGTCAGGCCCAGCTCGTCGGTCATCCAGGCGAAGTTTTTCTCGTAGCGGTACAGGTTGGTGTTGAGATCGACGGCGGCGAAGTCGGCGGCGCGCTGCTCGAAGCGGGGCGTAAAGTCCATGCCGCTTTCCGCCTCGGCGAAGTAGTGGTCGCTGAGGCGCTTTTTCTGTTCGGGATCCGGGTCGGCGGGCAGGTCGAGGCGCTCGAGGAGGCGCTCGTACTGCGCGTCGGCGTCTTCGTCGGTGGCGTGGTGAAAGTAGCGCTGGAGGCCCGGCAGCGGCGTGGTGTTGTCTTCGATCTCATCGCTGATCCAGAAGTCGTACTCGGTTCGGAGCGTCTCGTAGGCATCGCGGAGCCATTCGTCAGCGACGTCGCGGTCGTTGTCCTCAGCGCGTTCGTACACGTCGCGCACCATGATCGACAGGTACGGCGGCTGCGAGCGGTTGGTGCCCCAGGGCGCGCTGGCGTTGGGGACGAAGCCGTACTTGTCGGCTAAAGAGAGCAGGTTGTCAGCGTGGTTCTTGGCCATCCGCCAGTGGCTCAGGGCGTTGCGCGACCCGTCGTAGCGGTCGTCGGTCAGCAGCCCTTCGTGGACGAAGTACATGTCCCAGTAGAAGATGACGCGCCACTGCGGGGCGCCGGAGTAGAACGGCTTCGGCAGATTGTCGACCTCGGTGTAGGTCGTGTCCCAACTCGTGGCGATGTACGTGCGCACCTCGGGCCAGGTGTCACGGTAGCGCGGCTGGTACGCGGTTTCGTGTTGTTGCGCGGAAGCCGCATCGTCCGGTTGCTGCTGCACGTGGGTGCTCTGGCAGCCGGCGGCGGCGAGGAGGGCGAGCGCGAGGGGAGCGGAGAGCAAGCGCATCGGGCGTGGTTGGCTGGTCGGTTGGTTGCCTGGTTTTTCGCTCGTCTGTCGTTTACTCCATCCCGCCCGCACTCACCCGCGCCCCCGCACTCAGATGCGCTTCGATGGCTTCGCGCGGGCCGTCCGCGACCAGCCGCTGGAGGTGGCGCGTCACTTCGTCCGAGAACCCCGGCGCGATCTCGTCGAGCGCGTTCCCCCAGAACCGCTCGGCCTCGCAGGCCACGTCGGCGACGGCCTTGATCGAGTCGGCGCGGTCTTCGTCGAGGCCGTCCCAGAGGCCGGCGAAGAAGTCGGCGTGATCGTCCTTGATCGTAAAACGCTCCCCGCCCTCGCTCTCACGCACCAGCAGCAGGTAGCACGCAAAGCCCAGCGCCACCGACGACGGCGGCTCGTCGTGTTTTTCGTCGTATCGGCGAATCGTCGGCACCACGCGCGCCTCGATCTTGGTCGTGTGATGGAGCGTGATGTCGAGCAGGCGGTGCTCCAGGTACGGGTTGCGAAAGCGCTCCAGGACCGCATCGGCGAAGCGCTCGGCGGACGCCGAATCCACGTCGAGGCTCGGCACGATCTCGGAGCGCATCACGGTTTCGATAAAGCCGCTCGCCAGCTCGTCCTGCATCGCCTCGTAGATCGTTTCGTTGCCGCACAGGTAGGCGGCGGGGACGCAGGTCGTGTGCGCGCCGTTGAGGATGCGCACCTTGCGCTGGCGAAACGGCTCGATGTGTGGCGTGACGACGATGCCCTCGGCGCCGCCGTCGGCTTCGGCGAAGTCTTCTTCGGCAAAGGGTAAGCGCTCGCGCAGGGCATCGTCGCCTTCAATGGCCCAGAGGCGGTACGTTTCCGCCTCGATCAGCAGGTCGTCCTCGTAGCCGGGGGCGTCGTCGTGGGCGGCGCGCTTCTCCCCCTCGGGCGTGCCGGGGACGATGCGGTCGACGAGCGTGTTGGGAAAGGGGCAGTTCGCGCGCAGCCACTCGGCGAAGCGGTCCGGAAGGTCCCAGCGCTCGGCCAGGCGGAAGACGAGGTCGCGCAGTTCGTCACCGTTGTCCTCGACCAGCTCGCACGGCAGGATGACTACGCCGGCGTCCTCGTCGTAGTCGAACGTCTCGGCGCGGCGGTAGAGGAAGGCGGTGAGCTTGCCGGGAAACGATTCCGGCGGGTCGAGGTCGAGCGGGTCTTCGGCGTCGGCGTCGTCTTCGTTGAAGGTAATGCCGACCTCGGTCGTGTTGGAGACGATCAGCTCCAGCGCGTCGCGCTCGGCCAGCGCCAGCACGTCGCCCCAGTCGGTCACCGACGAGATCGCGCGGCTCACCACAGCAATCACCTGTCGCCGCTGCACGGCCTCCCCGTCGTCGAGCCCCTGCACGCCGAGCGTGTACAAGCCGTCCTGCTCGTTAAGCCGGTCCACGCGCGGGCTTCCCGTCGACCCGACGATGACGACGCGCCCGCCGCCTTCGCCGGTTTCGAGCGCCTTCCGGTTGGCGCGATCGACGAAAACGTCGGTGAAGCCGCGCAAAAACGCGCCGGTGCCGAACTGGAGGATCGTTTCGGGCAAGTCGAAGACCTCCGGCGGTGGGGTGCGCAGGTCGTCGCGCTGCTGCTGCTCGTCGGAGAGGATCAGCTCGCGGTTTAGCTGGGGGCGTTCGGGCATTTTCGTTCTTCGGTTGGAGGTTGAAGTGTAAGGTTGAAGGCTCTTCGGTTTCAGTCGTCTGCGCCGGGGAGGAAACGTTCCGGTTGTCAGCCCCGGCGACCCCTCTCCTTCACCCCCGCACTCCCACGCTCCCGCACCCTAAAGCGTCAC
>PXTX01000070.1:0-7683 GCA_003023275.1 Bacteroidetes bacterium SW_4_67_19 | reverse complement strand
CCACCTTCACACCCTCAATCCCTCTCCCTTTCCTACAACGTCACCCCCCCTTTCCAGATGGCGATTTCGCGGTAGTCGGCTTCTTCGTTGTTGGCGCGCTTTTCGCCGCTGGCGACGCGCCTGACCAGGTCGAAGAACTCGTCATCGAGCGCCTGGGGGTCGGCGTCCGGGGCCAAGAGACGGCCGGCGTCGAAGTCGATCCAGTGCGGCTTTTTCTCGGCGATCTCGGTGTTGGACGAGATTTTGAGCGTCGGCACGGGGAACCCCAGCGGCGTGCCGCGCCCCGTCGTGAAAAGCAGGAGCGTCGCGCCGGCGGCGACCATGTTGGTCGAGGAGACGCCGTCGTTGCCGGGACCGTAGACGAGCGCGAGGCCGCCCGTATCGGGATCGACCGCCTCGGCGTAATCGAGAATCTGCGTCACCTGCGCCTGGCCGCCTTTCTGCACCGCGCCGAGCGACTTTTCCTCCAGCGTCGTCAGGCCGCCCTCCTTGTTGCCGGGCGAGGGGTTTTCGTAGACGGGCTGGTCGTGGTCGCGGAAGTAGCGTTTGAAGCCGTTGATCATGCCGGCGGCGCTCTCGAAAGTGCCTTCGTCGATGGCCCGATTCAGCAGGCTTTCCTCCGCGCCGAACATCTCGGGCACCTCCGTCTGAAGCACCGGCGCGCCCAGCCCCGTGAGCCGGTCGGTGAGGCGCCCCACGAGCGGGTTGGCCGTCAGCCCGCTGAAGGCGTCGGAGCCGCCGCACTTGACGCCGACGACCAGATCGGTGACGGGGCACGTCTCGCGGCGGTCGGCCTTCATCAGCTCGGCCAGCTCCTGCACGGCGTCGAGCCCTTCCTCCACCTCGTCGAGCACCTCCTGCGAGTTGAAGAAACGGATGCGCTCGCGACGGACGCCCTCGCCGGCCTGCGCGAGCAGGTCTTCCATCTGGTTGTTCTCGCAACCGAGGCCCAGCACGAGCACGCCCCCGGCGTTGGGGTGGCGGATGAGGCCCGCGAGCGCCTTCTGGGTGTACTCCAGGTCGTCGCCCAGCTGCGAGCAGCCGTAGGGGTGCGAAAACGAGTGCACGCCGTCGACGTGATCGAGCGCGTCGGTCCGCTCTTCGGCGAAGCGCGCGATGCGGCGCGCGGCGGTGTTGACGCAACCGACGGTGTTGACGATCCAGATTTCGTTGCGCGTCCCCACGCGCCCATCCGGGCGGCGATAGCCCTCGAACGTGGGCACGCTTCCGTTGGCGCGGCTCCCCACCTCGACCGGGCGCGCGTCCTGTGGCGCATACTGGTACTCGATTTCCCCCTCGAGGCGCGTGTCGAGGTTGTGGGAGTGCACGTGCGCTCCCTCTTCGACCGGCGCGGAGGCCCGCCCGATGACGTGTCCGTAGCGCCGCACGTGCGCGCCTTCGTCGAGGCGGCGGCGCGCGATCTTGTGCCCGGCGGGCACGTCCGACGTGAGCGTGATCGGCTCGCCGCCGACCTCGACCGTCTCGCCGGCCGTCAGCGCGTGAACGGCGACGATCACGTCGTCGTCGGGATGGACGAGGACGACTTGCGCGCGGCGCGGCTTGGTTTGCGTAGCCATATCGGTGCTATGGTGTTTTGGCATTGGAGTGTTGAGGTGCGCTTTTCACCGCGCCCGTTCTGCGTTCACCCACTGCAACCAACGCCGCAGACGGGGCCAGCGTTCGCCTCTCTTGTTTCTGGCCGGCCCCGACCCAAAAACCAAGCCCCGGGAACCAATCAGAACCCGAACAGGCGCGGGAGCCAGAGGCTGACCTCCGGCACGAACGTCACCACCAGAAGCGCCACGACCATCGCCAGAAACAGCGGCAAGAGCGGCCGCACCAATCGCGAGATCGTCGTGTCCGCCACCGCCGCGCCGACGAAGAGCACGCTCCCCACCGGCGGCGTGCACAGCCCGACGCACAGGTTCAGCACCATGATGATGCCGAAGTGCACCGGCTCGAAGCCCAGCTCGGTGACAATCGGCAAAAAGATGGGCGTAAAGATCAAGACCGCCGGCGTCATGTCCATAAACGTGCCCACCACCAGCAAGATCGCATTAATAATCAGCAAAATGCCGACGGTGCTGTCGGTCAGCGCCACGAGCGTGCGCGAGAGGCTCTGGGGGATGTTTTCGTAGGAGAGCACCCACGACATCGCAATCGAGGTGCCGATCAGGAGCATCACCACGGCGGTCGTCTCGACGGCTTCGAGAAAGATCTCCGGCAGCTCCTTTACCGTCACTTCCCGGTAGACAAACGCCAGGACAAGCGCGTAGAACACGGCGATGGCCGCCGCCTCGGTGGCGGTGAAGATGCCCGCGACGATCCCGCCGATCACGACGACGAGCATGAAGAGGCTCGGCAGCGCGTCCCGGAAGCGGCGCAGCGTCTCGCCGAGGGGCACGCGGTCGGACGTGGGGTAGTCGGCGCGCCAGGCCCAGACGCCGGCCACGGCCATGAGCGAAAGGCCCACCAGGATGCCCGGCAGGTAGCCGGCCAGAAAGAGCGCCGCAATCGAGACGCCGCCCGAGGCGAGCGAGTAGATGATCAACACGTTCGAGGGCGGTATCAGGAGGCCCGTCGTGGCGGAGGTGATGTTGACGGCGGCCCCGAAGTTTTTGTCGTAGCCTTCCTTTTCCATCTGCGGCCCCATGAAGCCGCCCACGCCCGAGGCGGCCGCCACCGCCGACCCGCTGACCGCCCCGAAGAGCATGGCCGCCACGACGTTAACGTAGGCAAGTCCACCGGGAAACGTCCCCAGCACGGATTTGGCGAAGCTGACCAGCCTTCGCGCCATCCCGCCCCGGTTCATCAGCTGCCCGGCCAGGATGAAGAAGGGAATCGCCAGGAGCGCGAACGAGTCGAGCCCGGTGGCCACGCGCTGCGCGACGGTCGTCATCGTCGAGGTCGGGTCGACGGTGAGCAGCAGCGTCAGCGCCGTGGAGATCCCGATGCAGAAGGCCACCGGCACGCCCACCAGGAGAAGCAGCGCAAAGCTGACGGCAAGGATGAGGACGGTGGTCGGGTCCATGATCGGGGGTGGGAGTGCGGGAATGTGGGGCCGTGGGGGGCATTCGGCGAAGCGTCTCTCCTTGAAGAAACGCCCCGCGCCACGCGCCCTGCGCCCCACGCCTCAGTCAATCGGCAGCACCTTTTCCTCGCCGGCGTCGGTCGCCTCGTCGCTGCCGCGGCCGCGCCAGGCATTCGACAGGTGCAGAGCAGCGTAGAAGGTCATCAAAAGACCGCTGATGGGGACGACGAGGTAGACGAGGCCCAGCCGCACGCCCAGCGTCGGCGAAGTCTGGCCCAGCGCCAGCTGCACGTAGACCAGGCGCGTCCCGCCCCACACCATCACCGCCAGCGCAAAGGCGACCACGCACGCCTGGATGAACAGCTCCAGCCGCACGGCCTGGCGCCCCTCGAGCTGCTCGGGCAGAAGCTCCAGGGCGAGGTGGTCCTTCTGCCCCACCACGTAGCCGGCCCCCAGCACGCCGATCCAGATCAACAGGAAACGCGCCAGCTCGGTAGTGAAGCTGCTCGGCGCGCCCATGATGAAGCGCGTGAACACCTGCCAGAGCACATTCACCACGCTCACGGCCATCAGCGCCACCAGCACGGCGCCAACGACACGGTCGATTTGGGATTTTAGTCTCTGGATGGGTGCGTTTTTGGTTTTCAGTGGGTGGTTTTCGGTTTTCGTTGGTCGGCCACACAACGTCCCTCCTTGCGATCCCCCCACCCCTTCTCATCTTCCCTCCTTCTCCCCTTCCCGCTTCCCCCCTTCTTTCACGGCCTTCGCCATCGCGTCGCCCGTCGAATCGACCGTCGCCGAATCGCGCTCTACTGGGTCGTTCTTTACCGAATCGCTCCCCGCCGAATCGACTCGCACGTCCTTGATCTCCTGGGCGAGCCGATAGACCGTCGGCTGCTCCTCGCGGAACGCTTCGTAGAGCGGCTGGACGGCCTTCTGGAACTTCTCGAGGTCGGGGCGAACGACTTCGACGCCGGCCTTTTTGACCTCGCGCATCGCCTTCTGGGTGGCCTCGTCCCAGAGTTTCTTCTGCACCTGCGCCGAGTAGCGCGCCGCCTGCATCAGCCAGTCGCGTTCCTGCTCGGAGAGGCGGTCCCACAGGTGCGTCGAGGCGACCAGCACGTCCGGCAGGGCCGTGTGGCGATCCAGTGAGTAGTACTGGCACAGCTCGTAGTGGCGCGTGGTGTGAAAGCTGGGCGGGTTGTTCTCGGCCCCGGACACCACGCCCTGCTGCAACGCCGTGTACAGCTCGCCGAAGGAAATCGGCGTCGGCGACGCCCCGAGCAGGTTCCTGGTTGGTGGTGTAAAATGAGCGGCTGCCGGCGTCGTAGTAGACGATCCCGCGCAGCCACGCTCCGGTGCTGGACTGGAGGATGCGCTGCCCGACCGGGCCTTCGAGCACCTCGAAGCGGTGCGCCTCGCTGCGAAAGAGGTACGGCAGGCCGAGCGTCTTGTACAGCGGCGAGAAGCTCTCCATCACCGCCGAGGAGACCTTCGTCATGTCGAGGCTGCCGATCTGGAGCAGCTCCAGGCACTGCCGCTCGGTGCCGAGCTGCTCGCTGGGGTAGATCTTCATCGCCATCTGGCCGCCGGAGAGCGAGTCGAGCCGCCGGCCCATCGCCTCCATCGCGCGGTGCACCGGGTGCGACGGGTCGAGCCCGTGCCCGAGGCGGATGACCGTCTCGGCTTCACTGACCGTCTCGGCCTCACTGCGGGAGCGGTCCTGCGTCGTCCCTTCCGCCCCGCCCGTACATCCGCCCACCAAGAGAACAGCGACGCCGGCCAGCACAACGCCCGCCCAGCGGCTCACGCCGTTGCCGTTCACGGCCCCCTCTCGAATCCGATATCGAATACCGGCGGCGACCGCCTGAAAAACCGAGCGCATGTCTCCGTGAGCGTTGTGTCGCTTGACGTTTCGCCGTGGCTCCTGCCGCGACGAACGGAAGTCCGACGAGTGGCCGCTGGCTTCACTCCATTGCGAAACAGGTAACCGGCAAGCAAACCATCAGCGACGAGAGCGTCAAGGCCCGCCGCCGTTCAGCCCCAGGCGCTGGACGACGTTCGGTCCGAGCCACAGGCCCCCGGTCCCCGGTGCTCACTCTGCGGACTCCGACAACGTCCCCGCGCTTTACCCGCTCGACGTGGGTTCCTGCTCGGCGCCGGACGTTGACTGACGCGCCCGTTGCCTGGGCGGGCGGTCTTGTTCCTTCGCGTCCGCCTGCTTTTTGCCCATGACGCGCTGATAGGTTTTCCAGTCGAGCAGCACAGCGTGCGGCTCGTTGTTTTTTTGAATGAGCACGCCCTGCTGGTGCTGCCGCACGTGCTCGATGAGCTCGGACGTTTTCGAGCGCAGTTCGGTGATGGTCGCAATCGCGTCGACCCCGGAGGTGTTGTACATAGACGGTTGGAGAAGTGAAGAGAAAAGCGCAATGCGGCGCGTTCACGGTCCGCTGATCGAGGAAGACGATTAAACGCGCAGCCCCGTCGTTTGTTACCCTTTTTGCGCTCGTCACTTGAGCTGTTCGTAGGAACTCAGGTGCGCCGCGTCGACCTGGCTGACCAGCGCGTAGGCCCGGCTCTCCAGGGAAGACCCCTTGAAGAGCACGGCCAGTTCCTGGTGCTTCGATGCAAAGAACAGGTCGAGCAAGTAGCGGCGCGAGATTTCATTGTTGAGCTTCTGCATCGTCTCGAGCACGCCCACCACGGTTTTGCGTGCAGCGCTGGACTTTTCGGTGAACCGGTCGAGGCCGGCGAAGTGATAGCGAAAGAGCGCTGTTCGCAACGGCTCGAAGCGGGCATCCAGAAGCTGACTGACCAGCGCGACGCGCCCGCGCCCGCCCACTCGCTCCCACCCCGCGGCGTTGGTGGACTGGGCGAGCTGCGCCAGACTACGCGCCTGCTCGAAGTACGGGGTGCCCCCCAGCTTGCTGAAACTGTCGTAGTCGTACCCGATCATGACGTAGGCGTAGAAGTCGAGCACCGTCGTGAGGTCGTCGTAGCGCTCGGTGTTGTGCGTGAGCGGCGCCCCTTTGGTATACGAAAATTCCCAGTTCGAGTCGCGCAGACGCAGGACCGAGGTCTGCTGCGTCGTCCCATAGATGGGCCGGCGCGTGGCCACGCCGATCTCCGCCTTGAACTCCGTCAGGCTCTTGGCTGTTTTAAATAGAATGTCGATGCTGCAACTAATGCGCTCGAAGGGCTGGAAGCGGTCGTCCGTCCAGTTTCGTTTGTTGAAGTAGTCTTCGACCTTCGCCTCCAGTTCGTCGAGAAAGGAATACTCCGCCCCCTGGAGCTGCGAATAGTCAACCGAAACGTCGCAGTCGAGCTCCTGCGCCTCGGCCGGGCGCGGGGCAAAAGCCGCCAGCGATGCAACGACGAGCAATACGGCAGGCAGACGGAGCCTCATGCGGAGGGGGACGGACGGGCGGAAAGCATGTCAGAAGCGTCAAAATTTCAATCCGAGACGAGGACGAGGAGTTTCCGACGTCGGCTCCAGGGTCGGTGCTCACAGTACATGACAAAAGTCGGAAGGCTTTTTTGCCACGACCGTGTTGCTCGCCGCCCTGCTCGCCGCTGCGGGACTGCGCCCCGCCCACCCCCAGATCTACGTCGACAAAAGCGCCAACGGCGCGAACGACGGCTCCTCCTGGGCCAACGCCTACACCGACCTGCAAACCGCCATCGACGACGCCAATGGCAGCAGCGTCACCGAGCGAGGTCGCCTACGCCGTCGGCTACGAACGGCTGGCGCGCTGTTTCCTGCTACGATATGTGCTACGACTTCTCGCAAAAAGCATTTCCGCGACAGATCAGCAGGGGGTGACAGATCAGCAGGGGGTCCTCTCGCCAGGTTCCCATCGTTTTGCGAACGAGCACCCGTCCAGGGCTGGGGAAAACCGGGACGGTGTTCAGCTGGGCGCCGCGTCTGCACGCGTTTGGCGAAAAGACCATTCAAAAGACCATTCAGGGAGCTTCAGGGCTTGTTGAGACGGTTTGAGACGCATTTTGACACGCATCCGAAAAGATTTGAGACGCCAGCGTAAGCATCGCACCGCGCCAAGGGCGTTCCTGTAAAGCGCGGCCCTCCGGTTCGCCTGCCGTGCGAGGCCGGGAGGGAGCCATTTTCCTGCGTGGAAGCCATTCTTCGGGACAGGAAACATCTTCGGGACGGGAAACAGGGAAACGGGCGTCCTGTCGATTAATCTCAAAAAACGACATTCCAATGAACGACATTCCAATGACCGACACGCCCGACGGGGACGAGTCTTTCGAGGACCGCCCCGGTGACCGCGAAGCCCTCGGTGACGCGTCCATCCCGGACGCGCCCGACGTGATCGGCACCGCCCTCGGGGCCCTCCAGGCCATGCTCGGCCCGGCCCCCAGCGACGAGGAGCCGGGCGAAAACCAAACGGGCGAGGACCCCGACACGGACCCGCCGTCCTGATCCGCAACGCAAAACGCCCAACGCAAAACGGTCACCGCAAAACGGTCACCGCCGGACGCCTACCCAAACTGCGCGACCGCCAGGAGCGCCGTCACCAGCGACCCGAACAGCGCAACCAGTCCGATGAGCCACCGCGTCATCGACAAAATGCGATCGTTCATGCGATCGAGCTTTGCGTCCATGCTCCCGAAGCGATCGTTGAACTCCT
>PXTX01000069.1 GCA_003023275.1 Bacteroidetes bacterium SW_4_67_19 | reverse complement strand
CTCGGGTTGGCAGACCACGTTGCTGGGGGCAGCTCACGCATCACGAATCACGCATCACGAATCACGCATCACGTTTCTGCTCGGAGCACGTCCTCCTGTCAGGGTGAAGAAGCCGTTTCGGAAAGAGACGCTACCTCGGCTTGATGAAACTGCGAGCGGTCGGGGGCGAGCGTCCAAGCGGTCAGGTCGGCGGGCCGGCCGTCTTGCACGCTCACGATGACGTAGGCATAGCCGGGAAAGGGCGCCTCGGCGAGGTCCGTCTCGGACGGGCGCGCAGGGTGATCGGGGTGCGAGTGGTAGAAGCCCACCACGTCGAGGCCGTGCTCGTCGGCAGCGGCGGCGGCGGTGCGGTACGCCTCGGGGGAGAGCGTGAAGCGGCGCTCGCGGTTCTCCGCCCGTTCGTTGCCGGCGCGTTGGATGCGCGTCACCTGCTGTGTGCCGTCGTCGTCCATTCGCCCCAGCAGGAAGCCGCAGCCCTCTTCGGGATACGCCTCGGCCCCATGGCGGCGAATGGCTTGCAGTACGTCGGTTTTGGCTCGCATGGCGGCTCGCTGTCGCTTCGCGGTTGAGAGTTAAAAGTTGAAGGTTGGAACGTTTTTCGGGGCGAAACGGCTTTTCTTTTTGTTCGAGGGCGTGCAGTCCGTCAGGCGGTGACGTATTCGGGCTTTTTCGGACTTACGCAGGTCGTAGATTGGTTCCTGCCGCAATGAGACGATCGGCAGTGAATGAGAACGTTCGATCTTCACCTTTCCACCTTCAACCTTCACCCCAGAAGTCCTCATTCAGGTAGCGTGTGCCGGTGTCGCAGAGGACGGTCACGACGCAGCCCGGGTCGCCGGCGTCGGCGCGCTCCTCGGCCACCGTCAGGGCGGCGGCGACGTTGGCCCCGGCGCTGGCGCCCACGAGCAGCCCTTCCTCGCGCGCCAGGCGGCGCGTCATGGCGTGCGCAGTTTCGGTGGAGCAGGTGCGGTGCGCGTCGGCGAGCGTCGCGTCGTAGAGGCCGGGCGTCTCGGCGGTGGGCAGGTGCTTGAGCCCTTCGAGCGCGTGGAGCGGGCCGTCGGGCTGGAGGGTGTGGCAACGAACGGCCGGCAGTTCCTCGCGCAGCCGCTGCGCGACGCCGACGAACGTGCCGGTGGTGCCGAGTCCGGCGACGAAATCGGTCAGGTGCCCGTCGGTCTGCGCGATGAGTTCGGGGGCGGTGGTGTCGTAGTGAGCGCGCGCGTTGGCCGGGTTGTTGTACTGGTCGGGGTAGAAGAAGCGTTCCGGCTCGGCCTCGGCGAGGGCGCGGGCCTGGCGGCGAGCGCCGTCGGTGCCGTCCATCGGGTCGGTCAGCACCACCGCGGCGCCGTAGGCGCGCAGCGTGGCGAGACGTTCGGGCGTGGCGTTTTCGGGGACGAAGAGGCGCACGGGAAAGCCCTCGGCCGCGCCGAGCATGGCGTAGGCAATGCCGGTGTTGCCGCTGGTGGCGTCGACGAGCGTTTGCCCCTCGGCGAAGGCCCCGCTCCGCCGCCCGGCGCGCACCATCGCCCGCGCCGGGCGGTCTTTGACCGAGCCGCCGGGGTTGAGGTGCTCGGCTTTTCCGTAGACGCGGACGCTCTCGGGCAGATGCGCCCCCACGCGGCGCAGGTGCAGGAGCGGCGTGTCGCCGATGCGGTCGAGCACGTCGGTGCTGGAGGCGACGGAAGCGGGAGCGGCGGGCACGTGATTCGTGATGCGTGATTCGTGATGCTGCTGATTGGTGTACGCTGAAGAATTCAACATTACTTTCTGATCGGCTTCCGACGGTAGTATTTCACAAGAAGCGACTCGGGCTACTGTCCTCGCGGATCACGCAATACGCATCACGCAATGAAAAAGCCCCTCTCGCCGGGGACGGCGGGAAGGGCTGGAGGGAGCAACACCGGCAGCGACGCTCATTGCGGCGGCGCGCACGCGGTCGTCCAGCCCGCCCGCGGAGGGCGACAGGGACAACAACAGCGACAGACGCGAGGGGCGCGGTGCATGAGGCGACGTTTTATGTTCGAAAACCATCTTTCCGAACCTGCCGACGCGAAGAAAGTTCGCTCTTTCCCCGTGAACCCTCGATGGTCTTCCGCACCCGTATGGCTTCGCTCTCGCCGAACCCCGATGCGCCCAGTACCGACGCACTCGGCAGGGCCTCTGTCGATACTGCTTCCCTCGTCGAGTCGCTCGGGCGCTCCTTCGACGAGCTGGCGCTGGTGTACCTCTTCGGCTCGGCCACCGGCGACACGGCCCGCCCCGACAGCGACCTCGACGTGGCCTTCCTGGCCGACGCGTCACCCGCGGCGATGGCGCGCTTCGCCGTGCAGGAAGACCTCGCTCGCGCGCTGGGCCGCGACGTGGACCTGGTGGACCTGCGCGCCGCCTCGACGGTGATGGTTGCCGAGGTGCTGCGCACGGGCCGCCTACTGTTCGAGCGCAGCCGCGCCGAGCGCGACCGCTTCGAGATGCACGCCTGCTCCGCCTACGCGCTGCTCAACGAGGAACGCCGGGACATCCTCGACGACATCCGGCGGCGCGGCAGCGTTTACGGCAGCGTCTACGAGCCCCGCTCCGACTCCTCGACTGCGACCGCCGCCGCCATGCCCTCCGACGTCGTCCTCAACAAGACCGCCACCATCGAGCGTTGCCTGCGCCGTGTGCGCGAGGAGTACGCCGGCGACCCGGCGCGCCTCACCGACGATATCACGCGGCAGGACGCCATCATCCTGAACCTTCAGCGCGCCTGCCAAGCCAGCATCGACCTGGCGACGCATCTGGTGCGCCTGCGCGGACTGGGCGCGCCGCAGACCAGCCGCGACGCCTTCGAGATGCTCGTGGACGACGGTGTGCTGGACGAGACGTTGGGCACGCGCCTCGCTCGCATGGTCGGCTTTCGCAACGTTGCCATTCACGATTACCAGCGCCTCAACCTCGACATCGTGCAGGCGATCATCACCGACCACCTCGGCGACTTCGACGCCTTCGCCGAACGAGCGCTGCGCCTCGAAGACGACGACGCGCTCGACGGCGAGGGACCGTAGCGGCCCGTTCGGGCGAAAACGCGGCAAAGGGCAAACCTGCGCTCGTGTGGAGCGGTAAAAGCCCAATTAACTGTCGCCCGTACGTCTTTTGTACGGGCACGACATGTCGTGCCCCTACGTTTCATCTTATCTCTTCCCGTGGCCGAAGCGACGCTTCCCGACGATCCGGCGATCTCCGATGGCGGCGCGCCTGCGCCCTCCGAAAACGGCGCGGCCGTCTCCGATGAAATGACCCCGCTGCAACAGCAGGACCCTCACCGAAAAGATGCTGCTGCTGGGCGGGGCCATCCACGAGGCCGGCACGATCAAGGCGCGCAAGTCCGACCGCCACGCCACGAGCGATTGGATGGACATGGAAAAGGAGCGCGGCATCAGCGTGACTTCCTCGGTGATGCAGTTCGAGCACGGCGGGCGCACCCTCAACCTGCTCGACACGCCGGGTCACCAGGACTTCTCGGAGGACCCCTATCGCGTCTTGACGGCCGTCGACAGCGCGCTGATGGTGCTCGACAACGCCAAGGGCGTCGAGCAGCAGACCGAGAAGCTCATGGAGGTCTGCCGGATGCGCGAGATCCCGATTCTCACGTTCATCAACAAGCTCGACCGTGACGGCCTCCCGCCGCTCGACCTCTTGGAAGACATCGAGGAGACGCTCGGCATCGAGACGGCGCCGTTGTCGTGGCCGATTGGGATGGGGCGGCGGTTTCGCGGTACGTACAGCCTCGCGGGAAACGAGCTGCACCTCTACGCCAAGAAGCGCTCGGAGCAGGAGCGCCTCGACGTGACCGACCTTTCGGACCCGAAGCTCGACGACGTGCTGGGGGAGGACGTCGCCGACCAGCTGCGCTTCGACGTGGAGCTGGTCCGCGAGGCCGGCAACGACTTCGACCTGGAGAAATACCGCGCCGGGCAGCAGACGCCCGTCTTCTTCGGCAGCGCGCTGCACGGCTTCGGCGTGGAGGAGCTGTTGGACACCTTCGTCGAAATCGCGCCGCCGCCGCGGCCTCGGCCCACGACCGGGCGCGCCGTCTCGCCGGACGAAGACGACTTCAGCGGGCTCGTCTTCAAGATCCAGGCCAACATGGACGAGCGCCACCGCGACCGCGTGGCCTTCTTGCGCGTGTGCAGCGGGCGCTTCGAGCAGGGCATGACGCTGCGCCACCAGCGCACGGGGCAGGAGACGCGCACCGGCCGCGCGATGACCTTCATGGCCGAGGAGCGCGAGGGGGCGGAGGTCGCCTGGCCGGGCGACATCATCGGGCTGCACAACCACGGCACCATCAAGATCGGCGACAGCTTCACCGCCGAGGACACGTCGCTCGTGCCGGCCGGTGAGGCGCTGCACTTCACCGGCGTGCCCAGCTTCGCGCCGGAGCACTTTCGCAAGGTCCACATCGACGACCCGTTTCGCGCGAAGCACCTCGGCAAGGGCCTCACGCAGCTCAGCGAGGAGGGCGCCATTCAGGTCTTTCGCCCCATGCACGGCGCCCCTACGAGCGCGCCCGCTGGGTCGAGGCGCCGGACACGAAGGAGGGCGACGCCTTGCTCAAGGACTTCAAAGACCAGTTCGAGACGAACCTCTTCACCGACGCGGAGGGCTCGCTGGCCTACCTCGCGCGCAACGACTGGCGCCTGGAGCGCACCGTCGAGGACTGGCCGCAGCTGACGTTCCGGTCCACGAAGGAGCACGTTTGAATTCGTTGGTCGTGGTTCGTTTTCGGGCGACGGGCGGGGGCGCGTTCCGCGAACGGGCGGAGCAAAGGCGGCGGGAGGGGCGTTGCTATTTTTGCAGATGCGCGATCTTTCGCCCGCCCCAGCCCCGTGCTATGCCTGACGACCAGCTATGCCTGACGACCAACCGCCCAACATGGACACGCTCGCTGCGAAGAAGCCTTCAAGGAAGCGGGTTTCACCGACAGGCCACCGGCATGATGCGCGCGTTGCAGGAGGCACAGTCGCACTTGGCGACCGAAGACGAACTGCGCAAGATGGAGTTGCGCCTGCGCTGGCAGATCCCGCCGAGCACCGCGACCATCGTGGCGGCGATTCTGGCGCTCTACCCGTTCGCGGTTTGACGCCGCAGCAACGTGCCCGCCGCAGGCGCTTCATCAG
>PXTX01000068.1 GCA_003023275.1 Bacteroidetes bacterium SW_4_67_19 | reverse complement strand
GAGCGTCTGCCCGGTCGCCGCGACGGTGCACTCCCCCGACGGGATGAACCAGATGATCTACAACCGCTGCATCGGGACGCGCTACTGCTCGAACAACTGTCCCTACAAGGTGCGGCGCTTCAACTATTACAACTGGTCCCCCTCGCTGCCGGCGGAGGTGCAGATGGCGCAGAACCCGGACGTGACGGTGCGCTCGCGCGGCGTGATGGAGAAGTGCTCCTGGTGCGTGCAGCGCATCCGCAACACCCAGCAACGCGCCGACAACGAAAACCGCCCGCTCGAAGACGGCGACGTGCTGACGGCCTGCCAGCAGGCGTGCCCGGCCGAGGCGATCACCTTCGGCGACCTCAACGACCCGACCAGCGAGGTGAGCCGCAAGAAGAAAAACTCGCGCCGCTACGAAATGCTCGCCGAACTTAACGTCAAGCCGCGCCTCTCGTACCTCGGGCAGGTGTCGAATCCGAATCAATCGTTGAACCGGCGCCTGGAAGAACTTGCCGGGGGGCACTGAGGGTGTGGGAGTGCGAGGGCGGGGGTTGGGGGTTCTTTTCGACGGAGGCGCGCTTTGAAAGAGACGCTTTCTCGCGACGCACATGGAAAAATCAGCAGCCAGAATGAGCTTGCCAATCGCTGAGCTGTTGAAAACACGTCCGGGCGAGGGGCAGCATGATTTGGCAAGCGCAGAAAACGACGACATTCACCGAAGTTGAGTACGGGCGTGGACGAACACCCACCCCCCGCACTCCCACCTCCCCGCACCCATTCATGGCCGACACGCAACACACCCAGGCCGACGAGGAGCACCTGCGCAAGCAGACCATCGAGGCCGGCGCCGAGGACGCGACGCGCTCGGGGCGCCGGCCCGGCGACAGGGACGGCGACCCCGAAGAGCCGCCACTGGTGAAGGGGCAGCACGACTTCCACGACCTTACCGAGATGGTGGCGCGCCACACCGAAAAGCGCCCGCCGTTTCTGTGGTACGTGGCCTTCGGCATTTCCTCGCTGCTGGCGGGCGTGCTGGTGCTGCTTCTGGCCTACAAGGTGTGGAACGGCCCGGGCGTGTGGGGCAACAACCAGCCCGTCGGGTGGGGCTGGCCCATCGTCAACTTCGTCTGGTGGGTCGGAATCGGCCACGCCGGGACGCTCATCTCGGCCATTCTGTTTCTCTTCCGCCAGCGATGGCGCACCTCGATCAACCGCTCAGCCGAAGCGATGACGCTCTTTGCGGTGATCTGCGCACTGATCTGGCCGACCTTCCACGTCGGGCGCGTCTGGGTGGTCTACTGGATGATGCCCATCCCCAACCAGATGGAAATGTGGCCGCAGTGGAAGAGCCCCCTCATGTGGGACGTCTTCGCCGTGAGCAGCTACTTCATCGTGTCGCTGATCTTCTGGTACGTGGGGCTGGTTCCGGATCTGGCGACGATCCGCGACCGCGCCAGCGGGTGGCGCAAAAAGATCCTCGGCTTCTTCTCGCTGGGCTGGACGGGCGCCAACCGCCACTGGCGCAATTACGAAAAGGCGTACCTCTTGCTCGCGGCCCTCGCTACGCCGCTGGTGCTCTCCGTCCACTCGGTCGTCTCCTTCGACTTCGCCATTTCGATCCTGCCCGGCTGGCACACCACCATCTTTCCGCCCTACTTCGTGGCCGGGGCCATCTTCTCGGGCTTCGCCATGGTGCTCACGCTCCTCGTGATCGCGCGCAAGGTCTACGAGATCGAGGACCTCATCACCATCGACCACCTCGAGAAGATGAACATCATCATCCTGCTGACGGGCACCATCGTGGGCTTCGCCTACATCACGGAGTTCTTTATGGCCTGGTACAGCGGGGTCGAGTACGAACAGTACGCCTTCCTCAATAGGGCGACCGGGCCGTACTGGTGGGCCTACTGGATCATGATGAGCTGCAACCTGATTAGCCCGCAGCTCTTCTGGTTCAAAAAGCTGCGCCGCTCGATCCCGGTGATGTTCGTCCTCTCCATCGTGGTCAACATCGGGATGTGGTTCGAGCGGTTCGTGATTACCGTTACCAGCCTGCACCGCGACTTCCTGCCCAGCTCCTGGGGCTACTTCGACGCCACCTGGGTGGACGTCTGGATGTTCATCGGCTCCATCGGCCTCTTCCTGACGCTCTTCCTCATCTTCCTGCGCTTCGTGCCGATGGTGGCGCTGGCAGAGGGGAAAGGCGTCACCCCCGCCGCCGACCCCCACTTCTACCACGAAGAAGGCGACGGCCACGCCGCCGAGGTGCCCTACGTCCAGCCTGCCGAAGAGCAGCACGAAGGCCCGCACCACGTCGATGAAGATGATGGTGATGGTGAGAAGGAATGAAGAAGGGGGGGTAGGTGGGCAAAACGGCAGCGCACGGGAACTGAAAATCGAAAATCAAAAACCGATATGCTAAAACGCCTGCTGCGCAAGATCAAGGCCTCGATGGGCATCTACGAGCCGCGCGCCGAGGACGGCTACGTCTACGGCGTACTGGCAGAGTATCCCGATCCCGGCGCGCTGATGCACGCGGCCGAGGAGGTACGCGAGGCCGGATACAGCCACTTCGACACGTTCAGCCCGTTTCCCATCCACGGCATGAACCGCGCGATGGGCCTGGGCAACTCGCAGGTCGGCTGGTTTACCCTCGGCGGCGGCGCCACGGGGCTGCTCATCGGCTACCTGCTCCAGTGGTGGACCTCGGCGGTCGACTACCCGCTCAACATCAGCGGGAAGCCGTTTTTTGCCGTCGAGCCGAGCGTGCCCATCATGTTCGAGCTGACGATTCTGTTTGCCGCCTTCGGGGCGGTGGCCGGGATGCTGGCCCTCAACGGCCTGCCGCGCCCGTACAACCCGCTCTTCTTTAGCGAGCGCTTCTCGAACAAGGCCTCCGACGACGGCTTCTTTTTGATGATTGCCGCTTCGGAGGAGGGCTTCGATCTGGGCGAGGCGCGGGGCCTGCTTAACCGCATCGGCGCGACGCACACCGAGGTGCTCCACGACCGCGACGCGCGCGAAGCCGCCGAGCACGAGGGGAGCGCCTACGAAAAGATCTCCGCCGAGGACACGACCGCCGCAGAAGAGCGCACCACTGGCGAAAGCTACCACCAGCGCCGCCGCCGCGAGCAAGACTCCGACGACCTGGAGGGCGGCGCCGCCGGGACGAGCAAGGAGGAAGCGATTGGACATTGATTTTTGTGGATGGTGGATTGTGGATGGTAGATGGTTTTCGATCAGCGAGAGACGCTGCCAACCAGCTCACCATCGTACCATCAAGCGAGCGGACCATCTACCATCAACTGCGAAGTAACCACCAGAACGCCATGAGATACCACGCACTTGTCGGCGCGCTCCTGCTGCTCGCGATGAGCGGTTGCCGCGGAATCGAGTCGGACAACGAGCCGATTCACCCGAACCTGAACATGGACTTTCAGGAGCGCTACAACGCGCAGGAAAGAAGCCCCTTCTTCGACGACCGCATGGCGATGCGCCCCCCCGTGCCGGGGACGGTAGCGAAGGGCTTTCTGCGCGCGAACACGCGCTTTTACAGCGGCCAGACCGAAAACGGCCAGTACGTAGACGAGGCGCCGGTGCCCGTCACCCAGGAGCTCCTCGAGCGCGGGCGCGAGCGGTACAACATCTTCTGCGCGGTCTGTCACGGGCGCGCCGGCTTCGGGCAGGGCGTCATCATGACGGGCGACTATGGCTACACGCCCGCTCCCTCCTACCACAGGGCGACGCTACGCGACACCGCCGACGGCTACCTCTACGACGTTATCACCAACGGGGTGCGCAACATGCCCGGCTACGCCGCGCAGGTGCCCGTGGCCGACCGCTGGGCCATCGTCGCCTACATTCGCGCCCTCCAGCGCAGCCAGAACGCCGAGCGCGAAAACGTGCCCCCGAGCGTGCTGGCGCGCATCGAGCAGACCGGCAGCGCCAACATGAACGCCGCGCGCAACGCGGATGCCGGCGGCGGAGGGAGCACAGATGACACCGGCGGCGATGACACCGGCGGCGGTGGCACGGGAGGCGGTGACACGGGAGGCGGTGGGGAAGCAACCGACACAGCAGCGACCGACGCCGATGACACGGGCGGTGCAGGGGCGAACGACACTGGCGGCGCGAACGAAGGCGCTTCGGCGGACCCCGCCTCCGCCCAGCCGACGGCCGCGGCGCAGGACACAGCGGCCGCGCAAGACGCCCCCGCCTCGGACACCGCTCCCTCGGACACCGCCGGGGCGGCCACTGCTGCGACCGACACCGCTGCGACCGACACCGCTGCGGCCGGCATGGACACCACCAGCGCGCGCACAACCGTGGCCGAGGGAGCGGGCGCTGCTGAAAGCGCGGGCGGCGACGCGGCGGAGGGGGCCGAGGAAGCGGACGGCACGCTCTTCGGAAGCACGTTCTTCATCTTCCTGCTGGTGGTGCTGCCCATCCTGGCGCTCGGCGTGGTGCTCATCATCGCCTTTCGCAAAGACCGCGACCACTGATGCGCGGGGCGCTCGGCGCGGGGCGTTTGGCCGTCGCGCTGGCTCGACGAAAAACGTCCTTCGCCACGCTCCCTGCCCCCTCCTCGAGGGCTTTACTGACTGAAAAATATTATCCTTTTGCTATCATGGCTAACGGCGCCCCGCGAAGTTCCCTCGCCGCCTGGCTGGTCGACCCGCTCGCGCCCACGCGCTCCGGCGCGGAGGAGAACTACCGCTTCACCGGCCCGACGAGCGCCTGGCTGGCGCCGGTCGGCCTCGGCGCGGCGCTTCTGATCCTGAGTCTCGTGGGGTGGGCCATTGCGCCGAAGACGTTCTTCTTTTCCTACCTCGTTGGGTGGACCTTCTGCCTGACGATCTCGCTGGGGGCGCTCTATTTTCTGTTTTTCCACCACCTTACGAAGGCCAGCTGGCACATCGTCGTGCGACGGATCGCCGAGCACCTGGCCTGGGGCTTTCCGCTCCTGGCGGTGCTGGGCATCCCGCTCTTCGCCTTCGGGATGCACGACCTCTACCACTGGACCCACGCGGAGCTGTACACGCCTGGCTCCGCCGGCTACGACCCCATCATCGCCGGCAAACGCGCGTACCTGAACACGCCCTTTTTCTACGCGCGGCTGGTGCTCTACTTTGGGGCGTGGACGTACATTTCGCACCGGCTCTACACCGTCTCGGTGCGCCACGACGTGCGCACCGACTACGACTCGCCGATTAAGCTGCGCACCGTCAGCGCCTGGGGCCTGCCCGTGACGGCCATTACGACGGCCTTCGCCAGCTACGACCTGCTGATGTCGCTGGCCCCCCACTGGTTCTCGACCATCTTCGGCGTGTACTTCTTCGCCGGGGCCGCCTTTGCCGTCTTTGCCGTGCTGGTGCTCGCGGCGGCGCTTTTGCAAAAAGGGGGCGGCCTGCTCACCCATGCGATCACGGCCGAGCACTACCACGACCTGGGCAAGTGGATGTTTGGCTTTACCGTCTTCTGGGCGTACATCGCCTTTAGCCAGTACATGCTCTACTGGTACGGCGGCATCCCCGAGGAAACGGTCTGGTTCCGCCACCGCCTGGAGCACGGCTGGGGCTGGCACAGCGCGATGCTGCTGATTTTGCACTTCATCGTGCCGTTCGTGGTGCTGCTGCCGCGTTGGACGAAGCGCATCGTGCCGGTGCTCTCGGTGATGGCCGTGTGGTTTCTGGTAATGCACTGGTTCGATCTGCACTGGGTGGCGATGCCGTCGATGGGCGAGGGCACCGAAAGCGGATACGTGCACGGGGGCTTCCACTGGCTCAACTTCACCACGTGGCTGGGGCTGGCCGGCATCTACTTCGGCGCGGTGATCTGGCGAATGCACCGCCACCCGCTCGTCCCGCAGAATGACCCGCGCCTCGAAGAGTCGCTGGCGTTTGAGAACGTGTAGGCAATCCCTGCCCGATCTAAATCAGCGTGCCGCGGCAAAAAAGGCGCGAATCCGGGAACGCCGCCTCACCGCGCGTTCGTATCACCGATTCCGCCTCTTTGCCGAATCCGCCAGCGCCTAATGGCTGACGAATCTCGTTCCGAAAACCCTTCTGCAGGCGGCGAAACGACCGGCGATGACGCGGCCCGCGAGGTGCAGCCCACCGAAGAGGGCGCGCCGGAAGCGCCGGTGCTCACGGAGCCGAAGGAAGAGGCGCTCGTCGACGGCGCGGACGTGACGCTCCGCTGGGAGCCGGTCGCGGGGGCCGAGCGCTATCTCGTGGAAGTGGCCGAGGACGCCCCCTTTCACGAAGTCGTCGTCCAGCAGGAAACCGAAGGCTCGTCGCTCGCGCTCGACCCCCTGCCGACCGACGGCGACCTCTACTACTGGCGCGTCCTCACCGGGCGCGGCGGCGAGTGGAGCCACGGCGACCGCATCGAGAGCTTCGTGAGCACCACGCCCGAGCAGGTGCGCGCCGGCGAGGACGAAGCCCCCGACCGCAGCGAAAGCTACGGCCCTGTCGCCGAACTCTTTTCCTCTGCCGGGGACGAAGCGGTCGCCGAAGCCACCGGCGACGAAGAGCGCTTCGCCCGCGAGCGCGAGATGGGCGTGGCTCACGAAGGCGTCGAAGCCGGGCAGATCATGGGCTTCGCCGGCGTAGTGATCGTGGCGCTCGTCATCATCGTGTGCGTGCTCTTTTTCTGGATTACCAGCGTGGCGCAGACTACGCAGGAGGCCCAGACGGACGCGGCCTTCTACCCCGAGCTGCGCGAGACCGAAACCCGCGCTGCCCAGCAGCTCCGCCAGTACGAACTCGTCAGCGAGCGCGACAGCACGTATCGCATCCCTATCGACGAGGCCATGCGCATCGTCGCCGACGAAGCCTACGAGCAGAATGAAGGGCGCGCGTACTCCTCGAAGAACGTGCGGCGCGACCTGCTCCCGACCGCTGCTGACAGCATCGAGGGCGGCGGCGCGTCGGCGCCCGAGCCGTCGGCGCCCGAAGGACCGGCGGGCACGCCGTAGGAGGGGGCGTGCGTCCCCGAGCGGTCGTCCCCGAGCGGTCGTCCCTGGTCGGGGGGTATCGAGAACAACTTTCGTAGAAAGAACAACTTTCGTAGAAAAAAATGGTCTGAGTCGATCCCCATTCCGGCGTTTGCGTACCACAAAGCGGTGAACGAACAGGCAATGAACGGGATTGCTCGGAGTAACTGTTGGCTTCACAGGCAAGAGTTGAGCAATGAATCGACGCACGCTGCCCGCTCCGCTTCTGGCGACGGCCCTCCGGGGGCTCGCGGCGGGGGTGTGCGGGGCGCTCCTGCTGCTGGGGAGCGCGTCGCCGGCGCACGCGCAACGCAGTGGCAAGCAGATCGAGCAACTCGAAGGGACGGAGCTGAACCAGAAGCTGGGCGCGAGCATCCCTCAGGGGCTCACCTTCCGCAACGCGCAGGGAGAGCGCGTGAAGCTCGCCCGCTACTTCGACGGCGAGACGCCGGTGATCCTTCACATGGCGTACTTTAGCTGCCCCATGCTGTGCCCTCTCATGCTCCAGGGCCTCACCGACGCGATGAAAGACCTGTCCTGGACGCCGGGCGGAGGTCAGTTCAAGGTGCTTACCGTCAGCTTCAACCACCGCGAGGGGCCGAAGCTGGCGCGCAAGAAAAAGAACACCTACGTCCAGAAGCTGGGCAAAAAAGGAGCGGGAGCGGGCTGGCACTTCCTCACCGGCGACCGCGAGACCATCCGGAAACTCACCCAGGCGGTGGGGTTCAATTTCCGCTGGGTCGAGAAAGAACAGGAGTTTGCCCACCCGGCCACGGCGATCTTTCTGAGCGGCAAGGGCACGGTGGCGCGCTACCTGCTGGGCATCGGGCCGCCGGACCTGACGGGCGGCAAGATGCGAACGGCGCTCGTGGAAGCTTCCAACGGCAACGTCGGCAACGTGCTCGACCAGGCGGTGCTGTACTGCTTCCAGTACGATCCGAACTCCAATTCCTACACGGCCAGCGCGTTCAACCTCATGCGCCTCGGCAGCGCCCTGACGGTGATTCTGCTCGGCGGCGTGCTCGTCTTCTACTGGCGCCGCGAGCAGAAGAAAAACCGCGACGAGGACCTCGACACAGCGGCTTCGTCCTTCGGGAGCGATTCGCACTGGAACAGTTCTCTTGAAGAAGAGGCCCGGCGTAAAGAGACATAGCGTGATTTGTGATGCGTGATTCGCGAGATTGCACCGCCGCAGAGGCAGAGCCTTCGGCCTCTCGTCGGCGGTCGAGGAACATGAACGACGCAGCGTTGCTTGCCGAATGGCACTTCCGGGAAAACGTATCCCCGACGTTCGGGCGCGGCGTCATCACGCAACACAAAATAGGTAGGACGTACGACTACTCAACCCCGAAGTACCCATGAACGACGGAACCATCTGGCTTCCGGAGCAGGCCTCGACGCTGGCTCCGGAGATCGACGCGCTCTTTTACTTCGTCTACTGGACGAGCATAGTGCTCTTCGTCGGCGTGGTGGGAGCGATGCTTTACTTCGCCTACAAGTACCGCCGCCAGCACCCTGGCGAGCGCCCCGCGCCGGTCAAGGAGAACAAGCTTCTGGAGATTTCCTGGATCGTCATCCCGACGATTCTGGTCCTCATCGTCTTCACCTGGGGCTTCCAGTCGTTCGTCAAGATGGGGACGGCCCCGCCCAACTCCTACGAGATCACCGTGACGGGCGAGCAGTGGAACTGGAGTTTTACCTATCCCAACGGCACGTCGATCACCAACGAGTTGCACGTGCCCGTCGGGCGCCCGGTGCGCCTGAAGATGAGCAGCTCCGACGTGATCCACAGCTTCTTCGTGCCGGTCTTTCGCACCAAGCAGGACGTGCTGCCGGATCGCTACACGTACCTCTGGTTCGAGGCCACCGAGACGGGCACGTTCAAGGCGTTCTGTACGGAGTACTGCGGCACCCAGCACTCTGCGATGGACGCCAAGGTGGTCGTGCACGAGCAGGGCGACTTCCAGCAGTGGGTGAAAACCGGCGGCGGCGTGGCCGACATGCCTCCCGCCGAGTACGGCAAGGTGTTGTATGAGCGCCAGGGCTGCAACGCCTGCCACTCGCTCGACGGCTCCGACGGCACGGGGCCGACGTGGCAGGGCCTCTACGGCACGAAGAACCACCCGCTCTCGGGAGGGGAAACCGTAACGGTGGATGCCAACTACCTGCGCGAGTCGATCCTCCAGCCAGGGGCAAAGATTGCGGCGGGGTACGGCAACGTCATGCCCTCCAACTACAACTCGCTCTCGGAGCGGCAGGTTACCTCGCTGATCGCGTTCATGAAACAGCAGAGCGACAAGACGCTCGACTCCGGCGGCGCCCCGCTGGAGGGCAGCGCCGGGGCCGCGCAGTAGGGGGGCGCAGACGGAGAATCTTTTTTTCGAAACCCAAATGCCAGCTGGAAATGTAGTTCGGGCACGATGGCATTGTGCCCGAACGACGGCAGAACGCCAGAAGAAAGCAACGCCCCCCGAACGAGCCCCCGCCGCGTGCTCCGCACCACAGCGCGCAACGACATTTAGCGAGAAGTACCCCACAGCCCACGCACAAACCGATGGAAACGAAAGAACGCACCGAGCATCCGCCCCAGGGCTCCCCGCCCGGCCGCGAGGAGCGGCTCGAGCACGGCGACGACCTGCCCCCCGGACACGAGGCGGAGCACAACTACCTCAACCACGAGAAGGGCCTGATGTCGTGGCTCACGACCATCGACCACAAGCGCATCGCGGTGATGTACGCGATCTCGCTCTCGGTGGTCTTTCTGGTGGCCGGCCTCCTGGCGCTGGCGGTTCGGATGGAACTGTTCACGACCGGGGAGACGATCATGGGGGCCGACATGTACAACCAGACCTTCTCGATGCACGGCATCATGATGGTGTTTCTGTTCCTGGTGCCGGCGACGCCGGCGGTCCTGGGCAACTTCGTGCTGCCCGTGCAGCTCGGGGCGAAGGACGTGGCCTTCCCGAGGCTCAACCTGGCCACGTGGTACATTTACATGATCGGGGCCTTCCTCGTCATCGGCGCGCTCATCGTGGGGGAGATCGACACCGGCTGGACCTTCTACGCTCCCTACTCGACCTCCGACGCTGCCACCACCGCCGACGGGGGCGCAGTCATGTTCATGACGATGGCGATCTTCGTGGCTGGATTCGCCAACATCTTTACCGGGCTGAACTTCATCGTCACCATTCACAAAATGCGCGCGCCGGGGCTGACGTGGAACCGGCTGCCGCTGTTCGTCTGGGGCATGTACGCCACCAGCCTCGTGCAAGTCCTGGCCACGCCCGTGCTCGGGATCACGGTGGTGTTGCTCTTTGTCGAGCAGCTCTTCAGCATCGGCATCTTCGATCCGACCCTCGGCGGCGACCCGATTCTCTTTCAGCACTTCTTCTGGTTTTACTCCCACCCGGCCGTCTACATCATGATCCTGCCGGGCTTCGGCATCATGAGCGAACTGATCGGGACGTTCAGCCGGCAGCGCGTCTTCGGCTACCGCGCGATTGCGCTCTCGTCGGTGGCCATTGCGCTCCTGGGCTTTCTCGTGTGGGGGCACCACATGTTCGTCAGCGGCCAGAGCGCCGTCGCCTCGATCATCTTCTCGCTGATTACCTACCTGATCGGCATTCCCTCCGGCATCAAAATCTTCAACTGGGTCGCTACGATGTACCGGGGGTCCATCTGGCTCCAGACGCCGATGCTCTATGCGATGAGCTTCCTCTTCCTGTTCACCATCGGCGGGTTGACCGGCATCATGGTCGGCGTCCTGTCGGTGGACGTGCACCTGCACGACACCTACTTCGTCGTCGCGCACTTCCACTACGTGATGATGGGCGGCATGATGATCGCGCTCCTCGGCGGAATGCACTACTGGTGGCCGAAGATGACGGGGAAGATGTATCACGAGTTGACGGGGAAAATCGGCGCTGCGCTCATCTTTGTCGGCTTCAACGTGACCTTCTTTACGCAATTCATCCTGGGCAGCCAGGGGATGCCGCGCCGCTACTATGACTACCCGGTCGGCTACGAGACGCTCCACCAGATCTCGACGGTGGGGTCGTGGGTGCTGGCGCTGGGCCTCTTCTCGATCCTGGGCAACGCGATCTGGTCGCTCTGGAAGGGCCCGAAGGCGCCGGCGAACCCGTGGGCGGCGGCCACTCTCGAATGGACCAACACGACCAGCCCGCCGGACCCACACAACTTCCATCACACGCCGCTGGTCACGCGCGGCCCCTACGACTACCACCTCGCCGACGAGGTCTTCGGGGAGGGCGGCGACGGGTACAGTGGCGACGGGGCCGGCGACGGCAGCGCGCGCGTGCCCGAACCGCCCGAGCCGGAACCGGCGGCGGCGCGGTCGTGAGGCGTGATACATGAGGCTGCTTTCTACTTGCGCTAAAAGAGCATTCGAGCATCGACTCTTTCGGGGCGGGGTGGCCGTTGGCAGCCCGAGCGTTTCGGAATGCGGTCGTCACGCATCACGCAATACCCATCACGCAATACCCATCACGAAAAGCACCAACGATCAATTTGAAAGCAAACCGCTCCTACGCCCATGGCTACTGAAACGCAAACCGCCTCGCCGCAAGGCGTGAGGGAGCAGACCGCGACCGAGGTGCCCCACCATCCGCCCTCGCACCTCAAGAGCTACTTCGTCAGCAGCGAGCAGCAGTTCGATGCGGCGAAGCTGGGGATGTGGATTTTCCTCATCACCGAGATACTGCTTTTCAGCGGCATGTTCGTGGCCTACACAGTGTACCGCGCGCAGCACGCGCACGCCTTCGCCGAGGCGAGCCACACGCTCAACTGGGTCATGGGCGGGGGCAACACGCTGGTGCTGCTGGCCTCGTCGCTGACGGTGGCGCTCTCGATTCACTACGCGCAGAAAAACCAGCAGCGCAAGGCTGCCTGGAGCCTCGTCGTCACGACGGGGTTGGCGCTCGTCTTTATGGTCGTCAAGTATTTCGAGTGGACGGCCAAGTTCGAGCACGGCGTCTTCCCCGGCGAGGCGTTCAACCCGCACGGCAGCCACTACGAGCACCTGAACGCGCTTCCCTATGCGCGGCAGTTCTTCTCGATCTACTACGTGATGACGGGGATTCACGCCCTTCACGTCCTCATCGGCGTCGGCCTGATCGCCT